>CAMTPC010000062.1 GCA_947074295.1 uncultured Bacteroides sp.
ATTTAATAAGATTTGTCTAATTTAGAACTGTCCGAAGAAAAGGGAAGCACACAGAGCCATGTTCGGATTTTCTCTTCCCCAACTAAAGTCTTTTTTAATATAATGCATTACCAATTCTCAATCATATATTCGCCATCTGAAGTTTTTCTAACTCTGCCAACAGTTCATTTTCCTTTGCTCGTGCCATAGGATCTTTTGGAAGGCATCCATTTTTCCAATATTTGAATAGTAAACCATCAGAACAAACTTCCCTTAAATAAAGTATTTTTGTTCACATAAAATTGTGAGAGAATAAAGACCTTTGATTCGATTGATTATATTCATTTTTCCAAACGCATGACACATAATGAAAATGCATCTCAAAAGTCTTGTTTTTAACTTTTGGGATGCATTTCAAAATACCGTTCACAGGGATATAGTATCTCTTATTGTATATCTAAAATAGGAATGCGAATTGTAAGACCTTCAGGCAAGAAATCAGGATTGGTAATCACTTCCTTATTGAAATCCACAATATCCTTCCAATACATTGCCTTCCCATAATATTTCATTGCAATCAGCGCCAACGTCTCACCTGAACCTACTTTATATAAAACAAATGCTGGATCACTCGACTCCGATTCTAAAGTCTCTTCGCTTTGCAAAATGTCATCTCTTGCTTCTATTGCCTGTTCTAGTGTAATAGATTCCGGTTCTGTTTGCGGTTTCACGGGTATTATAGGGGTCGAATCTTTTGAAACTACTACTGTATCAATACTTCCATAATCATAACCAGTATTATCTGAAAGCACGAAGAATAAATAGATAAAACCACCTAATAAAATGCAAATAGTCATCAGCTTAAATATTTGCGCTGACGAGATGAAGGAGAAAATATTAGCATTGCGTGTAGCAGAATGTTTATCTTTCCTTGAAGCGCTATAATCTTTAAGTTCGCGCTGAACTATATCAGCAAAAGATAGCTGCCCATCTTTTACATTCCTTGGATCAGAAAATGATGATTTATTATCAGAGACTTCACTTTTCTTGATACTAGAATCTTCGGTCCGATAAGTTAACTGTTTGAGTTTTACATCATCCAGAATTTCTATATAACTTGTTGTAAAAGAACCTATTCCTTCTATATGAGTATTTTCAGACTCATTCAACTTATAATTGAGATCAAATAAGAAATCACGAATAAGATTTTTGGCTACCGTTTCGCTAATACCATATTTAGCAGCCAAATAACGAATCAAGTGTTCCGCATCCTTGTTGGAAATCATAAAACAGCATAAAGATCAAAATCATCAGCATCAAACACATTCACTTCGTAGAACTCACCAATATTTAATTCACCTTCCGATCGTTTAATCAAAACTTCAGGATCAACCTCAGGCGAATCAAACTCTGTGCGTGCGACATAATAATCCCCTTCTACTCTATCGATAATGACTTTAAATGACTTGCCTACCTTTTCAGCACTCAATTCTCCAGAGATACCTTGTTGTATATCCATCAATTCGCTTAATCTTGCTTGCTTAATTTCATCAGGTATATTATCCTCATACGCTTTGGCAGCATACGTGCCTTCTTCTTCAGAATATGCAAAAGCACCCATTCTATCAAAACGAGCTTTTCGCACAAACTCTTTCAATTCCTCAAAATCCTTCTCCGTTTCGCCAGGATGCCCCACCATAAGCGTGGTGCGCAAGTGAATACCGGGAACTTCTTTGCGAAATCTTTCAATCAAATCATATGTTTGTTGTTTAGTGACATGGCGACGCATCTTGGTCAACATATTATCGCTGACGTGTTGTAGTGCTATATCCATATATTTGCATACATTATCACGCTCGCGCATCACGCGGAAAAGATCTTCGGGAAAATGGGCGGGGTAAGCATAGTGCAGTCGAATCCATTCCACACCAGGAACATCAGCTATGCGTTCCACCAACTCTGGCAACATTTGTTTCTTATACAAATCAATACCATAATAAGTCAGCTCTTGTGCAATGATTTGGAACTCTTTCACACCTTGACTCACCAAATGCTTTACTTCTTCCACAATTTCCTCTATCGGACGGGATTTATGTCTACCCGTAATGATAGGTATTGCACAATACGAACATTTACGATCACACCCTTCTGATATCTTAATATAAGCGTAGTGGGAAGGTGTTGTTAGTGAACGCTCATTCCTTAACTCTTCTTGATAAGCTTCACCCAATTCGGCCAGAAGTTCTTTCCAGTTAAACTTACCATAAAACTTATCCACTTGAGGTATTTCGATAGCCAATTCTTGTAGATATCTCTCCGAAAGACATCCCATCACAAAAAGCTTTTCTAACTCACCCTCTTCCTTGGCTTGTGCAAATTCAAGAATCATATTGATAGATTCCTCTTTTGCATCACCGATAAATCCGCATGTATTGATTACAGCGATATCTCCATCCGGTTTTTCAGGATCATGACTCACTTCGTAGCCAACGGCTTCAAGTTGTTTAATCAGCTGTTCAGAATCGACCAGATTCTTCGAACACCCCAATGTTATAATATCTACTTTCTTTTTTCTCATTATTCTTCTCCAAACAACGACTTCACAAATTCATCTTTCTGGAATACCTGAAGATCTTCCATACCTTCGCCCAGACCAATATACTTAACAGGAATCTTGAATTGATCAGAAATACCTATTACCACACCACCTTTAGCAGTACCATCTAGTTTTGTGATTGCCATTGCATTTACTTCAGTTGCCAGTGTAAATTGCTTAGCTTGCTCAAAAGCGTTCTGTCCTGTCGATCCATCAAGCACTAACAAGACCTCATTCGGAGCGTCTGGCACAACTTTTTTCATTACATTCTTAATTTTGGTCAACTCATTCATTAACCCCACTTTATTATGCAAGCGACCCGCTGTATCGATTATCACCACATCAGCGTCATTGGCCAAAGCCGAATTTAGTGTATCAAAAGCAACCGAGGCAGGGTCAGATCCCATTTTTTGACGAATCACGGGTACCCCCACACGTTCGCCCCAGATCACCAGCTGCTCCACCGCTGCAGCGCGGAATGTATCAGCTGCACCCAAATATACCTTCTTGCCTGCCTTTTTAAACTGATAAGCCAATTTACCAATAGTTGTTGTTTTGCCTACACCATTTACTCCCACCACCATAATTACATATGGTTTTTTGGTGATAGGCAAAGAGAAATCCTCCATACTATCCGAGTTGTTCTCGGTCAATAATGAGGCAATTTCATCACGAAGAATTTTATTCAATTCTTGTGTATTTACATATTTATCTTCGGCTGCTCTTTTTTCAATGCGTTTGATTATTTTCAGTGTAGTTTCCACCCCTACATCGGATGTGATGAGCACCTCCTCGAGATTGTCCAAAACTTCATCATCCACTTTAGACTTACCGGCAACAGCTCGTGCAATCTTTTTAAATACACTCTCTTTTGTCTTAGATAATCCTTTATCTAAAGTTTCCTTTTTTTCTTTTGAGAAGAAATTAAAAAATCCCATGACACCAATTTATTTCTATGATACTTAATTTTACAAAGATAAAACAAAGCCTCGATTAATTAATAAAAAAAACAAAAAAAGCCCCTTATTGTTTGTCAATAAGGGACTTCATAGTATTGAGGATGAATATAAACTCATCTATTATTTTTTGAAAAAGTCTTGTACTTTTTCGTTTGGTACCATTTGCTCATCAAAAGTGTAAGCACCAGTTTTAGGAGACTTCACCATTTTGATAACCTTAGTATAAGAACGGCCTTCTTTAGTTCCGTCCTGCAAACTTGCTACTGTCTTCTTTGCCATGGGTTATATCTTATTTAATTTCTTTATGTACTGTTACTTTCTTCAAGATAGGATTGTATTTCTTCAATTCAAGTCTATCTGTAGTATTCTTTCTGTTCTTCGTTGTAATGTAACGAGAAGTTCCCGGCATACCGCTATCTTTGTGTTCTGTACATTCCAGAATCACCTGTATTCTATTACCTTTTGCTTTTTTTGCCATAATTAGTTTCTCCTTATTAACCTATTACTTTAATAGTTCTCCAATCACAAAATCCTTTGTTCACTGCATCAGTCAACGCCGCATCTAATCCTTTTTTATTAATCACGCGCAAACCAGCAGCACTAAGGCTCAAGCTGATCCAGCAGTCTTGTTCTACATAATAGAACTTTTTGTTAAACAAGTTCACATCAAACGTTCTTTTAGTACGTCTCTTTGAGTGTGAAACATTGTTGCCAATCATGGCTTTCTTTCCGGTAATTTGACAAATTTTCGACATTTCTATCTTATTTTTATAGTTTTATTCTATATTTCTTTCAAACAGCGTGCAAAGTAAACACTTTTACCCGAAACAAACAAATAATCGGCCTACTTTTTCACCTAACTATCTGTTTTTCCTAGTGTAAGAGTTCCAAGAGCAATAGCAGGGCATTGTTACATGCACGTTCAATATTCACTTCCCTACCACGGTCAAAGGCTTGTTTGAAGGTACGAATTTCGCTACCACAAGCCGCAGCAATCCAAACCGTCCCTACAGGCTTTTCTACCGTACCACCACCAGGTCCAGCTACACCCGAAATAGCCATAGCGCAATCTGTACCCAATGCATTCATTACTCCCTTCACCATAGCTACTACCACTTCTTCGCTCACAGCGCCAAATTCATCCAATACATGGGGCGAAACCTGAAGCAGATTCATCTTAACCTCATTGGCATAAGCCACAATAGCCCCCTTGAAATAGTCCGAGCTACCTGCAATCGATGTAATTCGGGCCGCCACATTCCCTCCAGTGCAACTTTCGGCAGTCGAGACGGTCATCCCGTGCTGTCGCAATGCGTCACCAAGCAGTTTCTCGAGTGAGGTTTCTCCTTCCGCTATGATATCTCTACCCAATATACTATATAGTTTAACCGCTTCGTCACGCATTTGGTTCACAACCACAGCTTCTTCTCCTCTAGCCGTCATGCGCAAACGAATAATTCCCGCATTGGGCAGATAAGCCAATCGAATAGTATCTGGTAGTTGACTTTCCCAAACCTCAAGTGTTTCAGCCAAAACCGATTCTGGATAATTGCGCACCCAGAATGTGCGATGCACAACAGCCTCAACACCCGAACGAGCTCGTAATCGAGGAAGCACCTCTTCGGCCATTACCACTTTCATTTCCTGGGGAACACCAGGCATAGATACCAGAATTCGGTCATCCTTCTCGAACCAGCTCACCGAAGCCGTTCCCACTCTATTATTGATCACAGTACATGCTTCTGGCACCAAGGCTTGGTCTTTATTAAGCTGATTTATGGGCACACGCCCCGACAATATATGCTTTACATTTTCAAAGACACCCTCATCAAACACCAGTTTAGTATTGAAATAATCACATAAGGCCTGCTTTGTGATATCATCTTTTGTGGGTCCTAAACCGCCTGTAAGCAATACAACATCAGCTACCCCCATAGCCTCATCAATGGCTTGCAATATCTCATCGTGTCGGTCACGTACTGAAACTATACGAATCACCTCGGCACCTATATGGTTAAGTGATTCAGCCATCCAAGCCGAGTTCGTATCAACCACTTGCCCAATAAGCAATTCGTCACCAATAGTAATTATCTGAACCAACATCGTTCTTTTACTATTTCTTTCTATTATAATGTGACACGCGAGAATGCTGGCAAATCAATGGGGCAATAATCCTCATCCAGGTATTTAAAATAACCGTTCATTGCAATCATGGCCGCATTGTCAGTGGTATAACCAAATCTAGGGATATAAACATTCCAGGCATATCGTTTAGCATGATCATGAAATGCATTTCGCAATCCCGTGTTGGCCGACACTCCACCTGCTACAGCCACTTCTTTAATCCCATATTCTTTTGCTGCTTTTCTGAGTTTATCCATCAAAATATCAACAACAGTGGCCTCTAACGAGGCAGCTAAATCCTCTTTATGATTTTCTATAAATCCAGGATCTTCTTTCAACCAATCGCGCAATGAATAAAGAAAAGATGTCTTCAGACCGCTAAAACTATAGTCCAATCCCTTGATATGCGGTTTACTAAAAGTATAAGCCTTAGGGTTGCCTTGACGAGCCAAGCGGTCGATAATGGGACCACCAGGGTAACCCAACCCCATCACTTTCGAACACTTGTCGATTGCCTCGCCGGCTGCATCATCTATGGTCTGTCCCAAGATTTCCATATCATTGTAATCTTTGACAAGTATGATTTGCGAATTACCACCCGACACTAATAAACACAGAAAAGGATAAGCAGGTTGCTGAGCTTCCTCACCCTCCTCCTTTATAAAATGCGCCAGTACATGTCCAGTAAGATGGTTTACATCCACTAAAGGAATATTTAGCGAGCGTGCGAAACCTTTAGCAAAAGAGACACCGACCAGCAGCGAACCCATCAATCCTGGACCGCGCGTAAAAGCTATGGCATTCAAATCCTCTTTAGCGACACCGGCACGTTTCAGCGCTTCGTGCACCACAGGCACGATATTTTGCTGATGTGCTCGCGAAGCCAATTCAGGCACCACACCACCGTATGCTTCATGAACCGCCTGACTCGAAACGACATTTGACAAAAGGAATCCATCCCTAATAACAGCTGCCGATGTATCGTCGCAAGACGATTCAATACCTAAGATTATAGTACTCATAAATTATTTCTAGAAATATATGTGCACAAAAGTAATGATAAAAGTAGGATTGATAATGAACATTTTTATATTTTTGTTGGCTTTTGTATTAAAGTGAGAGTTAGAAGTGCTTATTAACCCACATAATCCATATCCACTATCAGAACGCTTAGAAAAAGCATAAGATGGATTCTATGCATCATTGGCATATATGCTGCATTTATTCTGTTGTTGAATATCCCTTATATTCAACAGCGCGTAGCTACATTTGTAGCAAAAGAGTTATCACATGCTCTCGGCTCCGAAGTTCAAATCAAAAAGATTGATATTGGCTTGCTCAATCGCATCATCATTGACGATTTATTAGTAGATGATCAAACAGGCGAAGAGTTATTAAAGGTTACACGCCTATCTGCCAAATTCGACATATTCCCACTGTTCAGTGGTAAAGTCAGCATCAACAATGTTCAATTGTTTGGTTTCAATGTCAATCTTTCAAAAGAAAACCCCGAATCCGCCACCAATTTTCAGTTTATTCTCGATGCATTTGCCAAGAAAGAAAAGACAGAGGAAAAGAAGAATATTGACCTACGAATCAATTCGTTATTAATCAGACGGGGTAAAATCGCCTACAACCTTTTATCGGCCCCTGAAACTCCGGGACACTTTAACCCCAACCATATTAATATAAAGAATGTCATTGCCAATATTTCACTGAAAGCTTTTCAGAATGATTCCATCAATGCTATCGTTAAACGTTTGAGTATTGAGGAAGGAAGTGGGCTTGATATCCGCAAACTCACTTTTAAGCTTACGGCCAATGAGGAAAAAATGTTGGTAGACAATTTCTCACTACAATTGCCCAATTCATCCCTCAATTTAGAAACCTTACAGCTAGAATATGACAGCCTGGCAGCATTTATGGATTTCACCGATAATGTGCATTTTAAAATAAAAACCGAACCTTCTTATTTCACACCACAAGATATTTCTCCTTTCACATCTGTGTTCTCGCATTTTCAAGATCCCATCGAATTACAGTTCGAAATATTCGGATCAGTAGACCAGATTGAATGTCCTTATATAGAGATACATTCGGGCAATATTCTCCGAATGAAGTGCGAAGCCAACCTGCGGAATTTATCCAATTTGAATGAAGCCTTCATCTTTGGCAATCTATCCGAACTCTATCTTAATAACGAAGGAATAAATTTTCTGATCAAAAACCTTGCAGCACCAAACAGCAATGCGCCTGCTCTGCTCAACAACCTAGGCGATGTATCTTTTCAGGGTGAGATAACCGGTTATTTCACAGACCTGGTGACTTATGGAACCCTAAAAAGTAATATTGGTGCAATAAAAACTGACCTTAAAATCAGTTCAAACATACAAGATAAAAGATTTTCTTATTCCGGATCCATACAAACCGATTCATTAAACCTAGGAAAGCTATTAAATAATTCCCAGTTAGGCAAAACCTCCTTCTATACTAACATTAAAGGCTCTCATATCAGAAATCAAAAACCTGACATCACCCTCAAAGGTCTTATTTCCAACTTCACTTTCAGAGATTATAACTATGAAGACATTCAGCTTGACGGCAAGTTCGACAAAGAAGGCTTCAATGGAAACATTGCACTTTATGACTCCAATGGCACTGTCACGCTCGACGGCATTATCAATCTCAATCAGCGAATTCCCACTTTCGACTTTCTAGCAACCGTACAAAATTTCACTCCACACAACCTTAACTTGACTACAGGTTATGAGGATGTAGATTTTTCGGTAAAGATAAGAGCCAATTTCGCAGGAAACTCTATCGACAACTTTGATGGTGAAATCAATGTGGATGATTTCAGCTACAATTCACCCGATAAGGATTATTTCCTGAATAACCTACGAATCATGGCCAGTCATAGTGCGGGAAACAACCGCATCACGGTCAATTCTGAATTTATAGACGCTTCCGTATCAGGAGAGTTCAAGTACCGCGATATACCCATTAGTTTTATGAAGATACTCCATCCTTATCTTCCTTCATTGATACCCACGCCCAAGCGTGCGAAACTCAATCACAATAATTTCAAACTAAATGTATATGTCAGCAACACAGAAATATTATCAACAGTCTTCAATATACCTATCCACCTTTATACACCCGTCACACTAAAAGGTTATATTAATGACGAGAGTGATCGCATACAAATAGAAGCACATTTACCTCGTTTCAAATATGATAATAAATATTTTGAATCGGGTGCATTGCTTTGCAGCAATAACGATAATGCCTTTTCCTGTGAATTACGCCTGACACAGTTAAAGAGTAGCGGTGCCATCAACCTATCACTCCTTACTGCTGCGCAAGATGACAAGATAAACACAACACTACATTGGGGAAATAATGCTGCCGTCACTTACAGCGGAAGACTTAATGCCATAGCTGATTTTGCCAAGACCGAAGCCGGGAAGTTGCGTACCACTATAAATTTACAACCCACTAACGTCATCCTCAACGACTCAATCTGGAAGATTCATCCTGCACAAGCTATCATCGAACCAAAGCATATCACTATAAATGATTTCAACTTTAGTCATGGCAACCGTTATCTTAGCGTTGATGGCATCATTTCTGAGGATGCAGCCGACCTACTTACTCTCAAGATGAATGACATCAATATCGGATATGTATTTGATATCGCTAACATATCCAATGATGTGGATTTCGAAGGCGACGCTACGGGAAGCGCCTATGCGAGCAATCTTTTTGCTGAGCCAGTATTAGATACTCATCTTTTGATCAAAAAATTCAGTCTCAACGATGCCCTTCTTGGAGATTTGAGCATATATGGAGCATGGCACAATGAGACTAAGGGCATTTATCTTGATGCAATCATTAAAGAAGAAAATTTGGGGAAATCTTTCGTAAAAGGATACATCTACCCAACTCCACCAAATGCCGGGTTAGACTTAAACATCAAGGCAGAGAATCTCTCCATCAACTTCATTCAGAAATACACTCAATCGGTGATACAAGATTTAAGTGGACGAGTTTCGGGGGATGTGCATTTTTATGGCAAATTCAAAGGATTGACCTTGGATGGCGCCGTGATGACAGACGCTTCTATGAGATTCGATATACTGAACACCCGTTTTATGGTCAATGACTCAATTTATGTATCTCCCGAAGGCATTACCTTCAGTAAGCTACGCATCAGTGATCCCGAGGGCAATGCTGGTAATGTGGATGGCTATGTACACTACCACCACTTCAAGGATGTGAATTATAGGTTAGACATACACATGAATAACATGCTTGTGATGAATACAAAGGAATCACCCGATTTTCCATTCTATGGCACTGTATATGCTACGGGTAATGCCTTACTTACAGGCAATGCAGTGGACGGGCTTAATGCCAATATCGCCGTGACAACAAACCGCAATACAACCTTCACCTACTCTACTGCTGCTACAGTGGCTGCTACTAGCAACCAATTCATTACATTTGTGGATAAGACGCCCAAAAGAGAGGTGGAGTCAATTGAGATATTTTCACACCTCGACATGATGAAGAAGGAAGAGGAAATACACCATACACCTGCCGACATACGTCTTAATCTGTTGGTAGACGCAACACCTGACGCAACAATGAAGATCATCATCGATCCTGTCTCGGGTGACTACATCAGTGCAAGGGGCAATGGGAATATCCGTACTGAATTTTTCAACAAAGGCGGTGTCCGGCTTTTTGGTACCTATAACATCCAACAAGGTATATATAAATTCAGCTTACAAGAAGTGATTCGAAAGGATTTTCTGATTCGCAATGGCAGCAGCATTACTTTTAATGGTCCTCCTATAGATGCCATTCTCGACATCCAGGCTTATTATACCGTATCATCGGCCTCGCTCAATGACTTAATCCCCGATGCTTCCTCCATCGTGCAGCAACCCAATATCCGCGTGAACTGTATGATGAACCTGACGGGTAATCTGACCAACCCCACTCTAGCGCTGGGGATAGAACTCCCGAACGAAAGGGACGAGATTCAAGCCTTGGTGCGCAACTATATCAGTACCGAAGAGCAAATGAACATGCAAATGCTTTATCTATTGGGTTTGGGTAAGTTTTATATGGAAAGTACTACCGGAACCCGTCAATCTGACATGATGACATCCGTGCTTTCTTCCACCTTGTCAGGACAACTTAACAACGTTTTGTCACAAATAATAGACAATAATAATTGGAATATAGGTACAAATCTAAGCACTGGTGAGAAAGGATGGACCGATGTCGAAGTAGAGGGCATTCTTTCTGGGCAGCTGCTCAATAACCGATTATTGATAAACGGCAATTTCGGATATAGAGACAATCCGATGTCGAACACTAACTTTATTGGTGATTTTGAAGCAGAATGGTTACTGAATCAATCGGGTGATATACGACTGAAGGCCTACAATGAAACAAATGATCGCTATTACACTAAAACAAATCTCACTACCCAAGGAATAGGCATCTTATTTAAAAAGGACTTTAACAAGTGGAATGACCTCTTCATCTGGAACCAATGGAAAATCAAAAAGATGAAGCGAGAACTGGAAAAACTAAAGAAAAAAGAGAAGGAGGAGGAAGAGATAATTGATATTATAGAAGGCGAAGAGTAATTAAAACTCTTCGCCTTTATTTTATAGTTTGTCAAGCATCGACGATATCCTTACCAAAAGGCGTAAGCGCCAAACCTGCTAGTTTAAAATGCTGCACACCAAAGGGGATACCGATAATCGTGATGCAAAGTATAACACCCCATGCCAGATGTGTCAGACAAATCCATATACCACCCACTAAAATCCAGATGATATTCATCAATAAAGAGAGACATCCACCACTACTAGGCACAGTTACTACTTTTTTTCCAAAAGGCCACAACGCTAATGTAGCCATTTTTAGCGTTTGCAAACCAAAAGGTATTCCAATAATAGTAATCATCATCACTACACTAGAAATCAGATACTCTACGGCAGTAAAGATACCACCAAAAATCAGCCACAATAAATTCAATAAGATATTCATATTTTGTTTTATTAATTTCAGATCAATCACAAAGCTATAAATTATTTTATTTCATTATCCCATTTCGACATATAAAAAAGCGACTGTCGTTACTTTGATTCAAAACGGTACTGAAACGTTTATTGAACAGCCCTGATTAACGGAGTGGTCAGCCTCAACCAGCATGATGACCAGCGCTGGTAAAAAAAAGACAGAGCAACATTCAGTGATTAATGCCTCTACCCTGATCTAAGCTGAAAATCAAACAAGAAAATGTATTTTTTGAACAGAAAATATCAATCTTCTAATTCCCTTTATTTCAAGCCTCTAACTGCCACAACTCAAAAAACGAGAAAATTAATTGATATTTTTTTGTCCATATCCCTTGCTATTTAAAAAATCATCCCTATCTTTGCACCGCTTTAGAAGAAAAGAGCTCAACAATTCGAGGTGTAGCGCAGTCCGGTTAGCGCACCTGCTTTGGGAGCAGGGGGTCCCAGGTTCGAATCCTGGTACCTCGACAAATAAAAAAAACACTGATACAGCATTTATTTACTGCATCAGTGTTTTTTTTATTTAATAAACCTTCTATTTCACATTCCCTCCTAAATCGAACCAAACATCCATCAGCACTGTTTCTATTAAATAATAGCCTCACTTCGTTTGGCACAATTATTGTATACATAGTCTTAAAAAAGAGAAAGATAGAATTGAGCTTTAAATATTAATTCTATTTTTGCCAATCATTAATCAAGAGAAAGTAAAGGAATAAAATTATATGAATAATAAGTTCTCACAAAAAGTTTCTAATATAATCATCTATAGCAAAGAAGAGGCCGGCCGTTTGCAGAATAAGCAAATAGAACCTGCACACTTGCTATTGGGCATGTTTCGCGAAAGAGACGGCAAAGCGATTGATATATTATATAAACTCAACGCAAATATTGATCATATCAAAAGTCAAGTTGAAGAGCTTATCAAAGAAGAGCCTCTTCATTATGATATTAATAGCGCGGATTTAACGCTTACTGCCGAAACTACCCGCGTATTGAAGTTGTGCATACTAGAGGCACGACTACTAAAGAGTGAAACTGCAGATACCGAACATGTATTATTAGCTCTATTGAAAGACAATAATAACTTGGCTGCTACCGTTCTTTCTAAAAATCATATTGACTACCAAGCAGTGTTTGAACAATTAAGCTTACAGCCTGACACTACTGCTGGCATGAGATTTCCCGATGAGGAAGATGATGATGACGATATGGAAGACAAAAGACACAATCCACGTTCGCATATGGATGAGCCCAAACAATCTACCCAAACTGCTACACCTAAAACAGCAAACGAGACTCCCGTACTCGACACTTTCGGTACGGACATGACCAAAGCTGCCGAGGAAGGCAGATTAGATCCGGTGGTAGGCCGCGAGCGTGAGATAGAACGTCTGGCGCAAATTTTGAGTCGCCGAAAAAAGAATAATCCGATACTGATTGGTGATCCAGGAGTTGGTAAATCAGCTATCGTCGAAGGGCTGGCCACCCGCATCGTGCAGAAAAAAGTATCGCGCATCTTATTTGACAAGCGTGTGATAGCTTTGGATATGACTGCAGTAGTGGCTGGAACTAAATATAGAGGTCAGTTCGAGGAACGCATACGTTCGATTTTGAACGAATTAAAAAAGAATCCGAACGTGATTTTGTTCATCGATGAGATTCATACGATTGTTGGGGCTGGCTCGGCAGCGGGTTCGATGGATGCAGCAAATATGCTGAAACCGGCATTGGCTCGTGGTGAAATACAGTGCATTGGCGCAACCACTTTGGATGAATATCGCAAGAATATAGAAAAAGACGGTGCATTAGAACGTCGATTCCAAAAAATCATGGTAGAACCGACCACTGCCGAAGAAACGCTGCAGATCTTACATAACATCAAAGATAGATATGAAGACCATCATAATGTGACTTACACAGATGAAGCTTTGGAAGCTTGTGTAAAACTAGCAGATCGCTATATCACTGATCGAAAATTCCCAGATAAAGCCATCGATGCCTTGGATGAAGCAGGTTCGCGCGTCCATTTGACTAACATCAATGTGCCAAAAGAAGTTGAGGAACAAGAACGGCTGATAGAAGAAGCCAAAGAAAAGAAGAATAAAGCGGTTAAATCGCAAAATTTTGAATTAGCGGCTAGCTTCCGCGATCAAGAAAAAGAATTGATCGAAACTCTGGAAGCGATGAAAAATGAATGGGAAAAAAGCATCAAGAATAATCGTCAGGTAGTAGATGAGGAAGAAATAGCACTAGTAGTATCAATGATGTCAGGTATACCCGTTCAGCGTATGGCCCAAGCTGAAGGCATGAAACTTTCGAGCATGAAGGATACATTGCAAGCCAAAGTTATTGCACAAGATCCAGCCATCGAAAAACTAGTAAAGGCCATCATGCGCAGCCGCGTAGGATTGAAAGATCCCAATAAACCAATCGGCACATTCATGTTCCTTGGCCCTACAGGTGTAGGAAAAACACATCTGGCAAAAGAATTAGCCAAATACATGTTCGGTTCGACAGATGCTTTGATTCGCATCGACATGAGCGAATATATGGAGAAATTCACAGTATCACGCCTGATTGGAGCACCTCCGGGATATGTAGGCTATGAGGAAGGCGGACAACTCACTGAACGTGTGAGACGCAAACCTTACTCCATCATTCTGCTTGATGAAATAGAAAAAGCACACCCTGATGTGTTCAACTTGTTGCTACAGGTTATGGATGAAGGTCGTTTAACTGACAGTTATGGCAGAATCGTAGATTTCAAAAATACAGTGATCATCATGACATCCAATATCGGTACTCGCCAATTAAAAGAATTCGGTCGAGGTGTAGGTTTCGCTACCCAAGGTCGTATGGATGACAGAGAGCATTCACGCAGCGTAATTCAGAAAGCCCTTAATAAATCTTTTGCACCTGAATTCCTAAACCGCGTTGATGAAATTATCACTTTCGACCAATTAGAGCTAAATGCCATTAAACGCATCATTGATATTGAACTGGTTGGTTTATTCAGTCGTATCGAAGCTATTGGCTATAAATTGGTTCTGGAAGATGATGCTAAAAACTATATCGCAGAGAAAGGATACGATGTGCAGTATGGCGCTCGTCCTTTGAAACGTGCCATCCAAACTTATCTGGAGGATAATATCTGTGAGATTGTAGTTGCTTCTGATGCTCCCGAAGGTTCTACTCTGCATATCAAACTCGACAAAGAGAAGAATGACCTAAAGGTTGAAGTAGAGTCCTAAAGAATAATAATATATTTTAATGTCAAAATGTCAGACCTAACCGTCTGGCATTTTTTTTGTTTATAGATGTACCAAAAACATAAATAATATACATTTAAAAATATAGAGTATGCAAAAAGGTAATATTGGGGTTACAACCGAGAACATATTCCCCATTATCAAAAAGTTCTTGTACAGCGATCATGAAATTTTCCTTCGCGAATTAGTTTCGAATGCTGTTGATGCTACTCAAAAGCTCAACACACTTGCAGCTATCAACGAGTTTAAAGGCGAACTAGGTGATTTGACAGTACATGTATCTGTCAACGAAAAAGAAGGAACTATCACTATTTCAGACCATGGTATTGGTTTGACAGCCGAAGAGATTGACAAATATATCAACCAAATTGCTTTTTCGGGTGCTAATGATTTCCTTGAAAAATATAAAAATGACGCGAATGCCATTATTGGACACTTCGGTTTAGGTTTTTATTCGGCCTTTATGGTTGCCGACAAGGTTGAAATCATCACCAAATCATACCGCGAAGATGCGCAGGCTGTGAAATGGACATGCGATGGTAGCCCTGAATTTACTTTAGAAAACTGTGACAAGAAAGAGCGCGGTTCGGATATGATTCTTTATATCTCAGAAGACAGTAAAGAGTTCTTGGAAAAAGCACGCATCGAAGGTTTATTGAAAAAATATTGTCGCTTCTTACCTGTGCCTATTGCCTTTGGCAAAAAAGAAGAATGGAAAGACGGCAAGATGGAAGCTACAGATGAAGACAACGTAATCAATGACACCAATCCGTTGTGGACTCGCAAACCAAGCGAATTGACAGATGAGGATTATATCAAATTTTACAAGGAGCTTTATCCTATGTCAGATGAGCCTCTGTTCTGGATTCACTTGAATGTGGACTATCCTTTCCACCTGACAGGTATTCTATACTTCCCAAAAATCAAGAGCAATATCGACATGAATCGTAATAAGATTCAGTTGTATTGCAATCAGGTTTATGTTACCGACTCTGTAGAAGGTATTGTGCCCGATTTCTTGACCTTGCTGCATGGTGTGATAGATTCACCAGATATTCCTTTGAACGTATCGCGTTCGTATCTACAAAGTGACTCTAACGTGAAGAAGATCTCTACTTATATCACGAAGAAGGTTTCTGACCGTTTGCAATCAATGTTCAAAAATGATCGCAAGCAGTATGAAGATAAATGGAATGATCTAAGAATCTTTATCAACTATGGCATGCTGACTCAAGAAGACTTCTATGAGAAAGCTTGCAAATATGCACTTTTCACAGATACTGACGACAAGCATTATACATACGAAGAGTATCAAGCCTTGATTAAAGACAACCAGACTGACAAAGATGGTAACTTGATTTATCTATACACCAACCACAAAGACGAACAATATAGCTACATTGAAGCCGCTGTAAACAAAGGTTACAATGTATTGTTGATGGATGGTCCGCTTGATATAGCATTAGTGAGTATGCTTGAACAGAAGTTCGATAAATCTCGCTTCGTACGTGTAGACAGCGATGTAGTGGATCACCTCATTGTTAAAGAAGAGAGAAAAAGCAACTCACTAGACAATCTTAAACAAGAAGCTTTGCGCGTGATGTTCAAGAGTCAATTGCCAAAGGTTGAAAAAGTAGAATTTAGCATAGATGTACAAGCATTAGGTGAAAATAGCGCACCTGTATTGATCACACAAAGTGAATACATGCGTCGTATGAAAGAGATGGCCAACATACAAGCAGGTATGAGTTTCTACGGAGAAATGCCAGACATGTTCAGTCTGATCTTGAATTCGGACCAAGCGTTGATCAAAAAGGTTCTAACAGAAGAAGAGGCGAGCTGCGAAGCAGAAGTTGCACCTTTGCAAGAATCTATCACAGCTACTCAAAAATCTTACGATGAGCTTCAAGCTAAGCACAAAGACAAAAAAGATGAAGAGGTTCCGACAACAGAAAAGGATGAGCTTCAAGATTTGAATAAGAAGCTGGATGAGTTGAAAGCCAAAAAAGATCAGATCTTTACTGACTACGCTGGAAAGAACAAGATTGTACGTCAGCTCATAGACTTAGCGTTGTTGCAAAACAATATGCTTAAAGGCGAAGCATTGAACAACTTCATTAAACGAAGCATAGATTTGATCTGATAACACTATTCTAAACGTTACTATATTCGCTAAAGGGTGCTGGTTTTAAACAAACCAGCACCCTTCTTTTTTTTGTGAAATCATCATACTTAACATCTCTTTATTTATAAACATTGTTTATATTTGACGGATATTCAAACCGATTTTTTCAACGGCATGAGAACAAAGACACTATCAGGACTTATTCTGCTATTACTGCTACTTTCCACAACACTGCAAGCCCAAAAGGTAGGCCTTGTACTTAGTGGTGGTGGCGCCAAAGGCTTAACGCATATCGGGGTGATTCGTGCTTTAGAGGAGAATAATGTGCCGATTGATTATATCACCGGTACATCTATGGGGGCAATCATTGGCTCACTGTATGCAATGGGGTATACACCCGATGAAATGACAGAAATACTAAAATCGGATGATTTCAAGAAATGGTCGACCGGTGAAGTAGAAGAAGAATATATGTATTACTTCAAACGCAATATCCCTACGCCTGAATTCATCAATATACGCCTCAATTTTAAGGATTCGATAAGTATCAAGCCGCATTTTTTACCATCAAGCATTGTAGACCCAGTTCAAATGAACCTTGTTTTCGTGGATATTTATGCGCGTGCCACTGGAGCGGCTAAAGGCAATTTTGACAAGCTTTTCGTTCCATTCCGCTGTATCGCTTCAGATGTATACAATAAAAAGCAATTAATCATGCGCAGTGGTGACCTAGGCGATGCTGTACGTGCCTCAATGACTTTTCCTTTTATGTTTAAACCTATCAAGATAGATAGTATACTGGCCTATGATGGTGGCATATATAATAACTTTCCTTCAGATGTTATGCGTGAAGATTTCCAACCAGACATTATTTTAGGCAGTGTGGTGGCAGGTAACCCCAGAATGCCCAAGGAAAATGATCTTTTTAGCCAGATGGAAAATATGGTAATGCAAAAGACTGACTATACTATTCCAGAGGAAGAAGGTTTAGTGATGACATTTAAGTATGATGATGTCAGTCTGATGGATTTTCATAAAGTGGATGAACTGAGCGAAATTGGTTATAGACGAACACTGGATATGATGGATTCCATAAAAGCTCGCATTCCCCGCGAGGCCTCTCCATTCGAATTGAATCTAAAGAGAAACATCTATCAAGACAATCTTCCCGAACTACATTTTGACAAGATCATTATTGATGGAGGCAATCCTCAACAACAAGCCTATATCATAAAAGAACTTCATGCAGAAAATCGAAGAGACTTCAGCTACGAAGATTTGAAAAAAGGGTATTTCCGCCTCCTTTCTGATAAGATGATTTCCGAAATAATCCCTCATGCTATTTACAATGACTCTACCAAAAAATTTGATCTCCATCTGCAAGTAAAGATGGAGAATGACTTTTCTGTTAAGCTGGGCGGTAATGTTTCAACTACTGGCTCCAACCAAATCTATTTAGGTATTTCATATCAAAACTTAAACAATTATGCTAAAGAGATTTCCGTAGATGGACAGTTGGGTAAAATCTATAATAATATTCAAGTGATGGGAAGAATTGATTTTGCGACAAAGATTCCCACTTCATATCGTCTTATTGCATCATATAGTACATTTGATTATTTCAAAAAAGAACGACTTTTTTCGCATCACAACAAACCAGCTTTCAACCAAAAAGACGAGAAATTCGTAAAGCTTAAAGTAGGTGTACCTTTTCTACTAAGCAAGCGAGCTGAATTCAGCTTAGGCGCTGCTAATATAAAAGACCGATATTTTCAGAAAAGTATCATCGACTTTGAAAATGATCAATACGACCGAAGTGAATATACAGTATGGGGAGGATCGGTTAGCATCAATGGAAGCACATTGAATGCTAAACAATTTCCGACTCAAGGAACACGCGAGGAGCTGATTGCACAAATATATGCAGGAAAAGAATCCTACTATCCAGGGGAGAATCCCAGCCTAGGCAAAACCTATTCTGAGCGACACTCCTGGTTGCAATTGTCATACATGAAAGAAAAATATCATATTCTAAATAAGAGTTGGGTATTAGGATGGTATGTAAAAGCCTTGTATGCATCGCGCAACTTCTCAGAGAACTATACAGCAACTATGATGCAGGCCGACCAATTCAGCCCTACTCCATATAGTCAATATGTCTATAATGAAGCTTTCCGCGCCAATCAATATGCGGCAGTGGGTATAAGGCCAATTTATAAGTTCAACCAAATGTTTTCCGTCCGCAGCGACTTTTATGCATTCGCTCCAATATTTCCGATTAAACGCAATACGATTAATAAAGCCTATTACGGGAAAGCTTTCTCGGAATTTGAATATATAGGTGAGTTGACTGCCGTTTGCCGACTGGCTTTTGGTACTATCGGTGCTTATGTTAACTACTATAGCTCACCCAAAAAGAACTGGAATATCGGCCTTACAATAGGTTTTCAGCTATTAAACTACCGTTTCTTTGAGTAAGAAGTCAAAAAAGTAGGCGAAAAACTTGTTCTTTTAAAAAATGTCCGTATCTTTGCAGCCGTTAAACGAAAAAGGCATGGCCGCGTAGCTCAACTGAATAGAGTAGCTGACTACGGATCAGCC
>CAMTPC010000063.1 GCA_947074295.1 uncultured Bacteroides sp.
GGGAAGATGGTCTTGAATCCATGAATCACATCGCGGGCAATCAGGATAGGGATACCCAGACGCGACTCCTCTACTGCCACTTTTTGGAGGGCATTGATGCGCATCGGTTCTATCTCGTTGAGTATCGAGCCGATTTGTCCCTGGCGTATCATGCCGCTCATATCCTCGATGTTGCCCCATGAAGAAATCTGGTTCATCTGTCCCAGCTTCTCTTCCAGCGTCATCTTCTTGATCAGCGCCTCTATTTTCTTTTCCATCTCGCGGTCTATGCCTGGCTCTACGGGCTTATTGGGTTCACAGGCACTCAATAACAGTCCCATAGCCATTATCCATAATGCAATCTTGTCTCTCATACGATTAATTTGGTTTGGTTCTTATTTCTTTTGGAATACACGAACATAGTCTATCTCGTAAGTGGCAGGTAGTGCAGACTCGTCTACGCCTTGTGCGCCACCCCAGTTGCCACCCCAAGCCAGGTTCAGCTTCAGGTAGAAGGCGGCATTGAAAGGCCAAGTATCCTTGTTGCCCTTTTTGTCGTTGGCAAAATAGAGCAACTCTTTGCCATCCACATAGGTGCGGATATAGTCTTCGGTCCATTCCAAGGCATATACATGAAACTCGCTCTGTGCTGTGGCCAGATAGGTTTCCTTATTCTTCTGGGTATTATTCATGTGGTTGTAGGCATTGCAATGGATGGCTGACGAAACATAGTTAGGGTTATAACCTACCTCTTCCATGATATCTATTTCGCCATCGCCGGGCCATGCGGTGAAGTTGGCAGGCATCATCCAGAAGGCGGGCCATGTACCTTTACCAGATGGCAAGCGTAGGCGTGCTTCGAAATAACCATACTTCCAGCTCTGTTGTGTATTGATACGGATGGAGTACACCGTTCCATCTATCTTCTTGGCCGTGATGCTGAAGATACCATCTTTTACTGTCGCCAGTTGCTCGCTGCCTTGTGTACACGCCACATAGTTTTGCAGCTCATTGTTGCCCCAGCCACTACCGCCTGTCTCATACCACCACAACTCCTCGTTGGGGCGATCGCCACGGTCGAACTCATCGTTCCATACCAGCGTATAACCTTCGGGTGCCACGATGCTGTTGTCCACAGGCTTGGCCTCTTGTGTCACGGCAATATAATGGCGTGCGGTACCCGATTTTATGGTGACAGAGCCGGTTCGTTCGTTGGTACCCGCATTATCTGTCAAACTGATTTCTACAGTGCCGCTCTTCTGGGTCGATCCATTCACCGTGCATTTGATCCAGCCTTCGTCGCTGAAAGCACCCCATTCCCGTTCGCTCTCCACCGATACAGTCACGCTACTGGCTTCGTAGCCCGCATGTATCTCCGTTGCTGATGCCTTGAGGATATAGGTGCTTTCGTTGGTGCTATTACTGCTGCTGCAACTGATGCAGCCCCATAGGGCCGCAAGGATTAGAGTTAACATATAGATTTTTCTCATCATTACTATTTTGTTTTAGGAAAGACTTCCCGGTAGTTGTTCTCGGTTCGCAGAAAATGAACATTAGAGAAAACATTTACAGATCGGTTGGCTATTACCGGGAAGTC
Source organism: uncultured Bacteroides sp. (assembly GCA_947074295.1). GTDB lineage: Bacteria > Bacteroidota > Bacteroidia > Bacteroidales > Bacteroidaceae > Bacteroides. Next base: position 1,577 of record CAMTPC010000063.1, read on the forward strand.
TATTTATGGTTAATTGTTACAGCTACTTTCTTTTAGAATGACTTTACTCACAGTCACTTCGCAATTATCTGGATTACCGCCGAAGTCAAACACCAGATTCACTTTGTCGATATCGAGCCCTGGCATACCCGTCATTTCGAAGGTATAGACCTCGTAGGCAGCTATATTGATACGTTCGGTGAAGTAGAAGGTATTGTCATCCCCTTCCTTGGTCAGCTTGATGGTCGTACCGTTCATATCCTTAGTGGCTTCGAACTGACAGTGGAAATCATAGTTGTTGGCTTCATTGGTCGTCATATCCGTGTGGAAATGTACCTGTGCCTGCCATTGATCCGTAGTGGCTTGTGGTAGGATAAAGGTGTATGAGTTACCATTCTCCGCCATTACAGGATCGGCGATTTGTGCCCAACCTGGGGCATACCAGAAGGTCATGCTGTGTTGCATGCCGTTCCATAAATTACAGCTTGAGTCAGCATTCCAGCTCACCTTTCCTGCGCCATGCTCTTGCAACACGATGCTGCTGACAGTCACTTCGCAGTTCTCGGGATTACCACCAAAGTCGAATACCAGATTGATCTTGTCAATGTCAATGCCTTCCATGTTGACCATCTTGAAGGTGTAGTCTTCATAGGCTGTCAGGTTGATCTGCTCCGTGAAGTAGAAAGTCGCATCCTCGTCTACCTTTGTCAGTTTCACTGTCACTCCGTTCATGTCCTTGGTAGAGTTGAAAATACAGCGGAAGTCGTAGTTCTTATCTGCCGAAGTAGAGATGTCGGTAAGGAAGTGTACCTGCGCTTGCCATTGTCCGAATGTAGCCTCTGGAAGCGAAATCTTGTACGAGTTGCCATTAGCTTCTAGCGTAGGATCGGCCACTTGATTCCATCCAGGTGCATAGTAGAAGAAGTTACTGTACGTAGCGTTCTTCCACAAATTGCTATCGGCATCAGGAAGCCATGTCACATCTTCATCATCACCACCTTCGCCACCGCCTGGCTCGATGATAGTACCATCATCGCAACTGTGCTCTTTCAGTACCACGCGGCTCACGGTGACTACTGTACCAGCGGCATTTCCACCAAAGTCGAGCACCAATGAAACGTTTTCCATATCCAGTCCAGGCATATCAGTCTTGATCAGTGTAAACTCTTCATAAGCCTTTACCTTAACGGTTTCTACGAAATAGAACACATTGTCGTCACCTGTTTGTACCAACTTCACGGTGATGTTGCTGTGATTCTCCGTTGCCATAAACTTAGCCGAGAAGTCATAGTTATTGGCTGCATTGGTCGACATATCTGTTAAGAACTTCACCTGTGCTTGCCATGTATCGGTCGTTGCCTCGGGCAGAGTGATCTTATATGCATTGCCATTGGCTTCAAAACCAGGATCGGCTATCTGTGCCCAACCAGGCGCATACCAGAATTCCATATTATAGGTAGCATTCTTCCATAAGTTGCACGCATGGTCGGGGTCATAGCCTGCAGGCTTGGTATCGTTGCCGCTCGATAGCGTGTAGTGCCAAGCGATAGCGCCATTGTCAGACACCAATTCAAGTTTGGTAGTCGTGATGCTAGCGATCTTGAAGCGGGGCTGATTATAGTTCTCATCATTGGGGATATAGGGGAAGAGTGTCTGTGCTGGGAGCGTGATATAGACATCATCGCCCACAATATCGAAGTCATAAGTCGTCGTCTGTTCGCTCACAGTCGCCATGAAGTCGTTGCCATCATTGGTGTTGAAGCTATTGAACACGCTACAACCTGTGTTGACATATACCGTTCCACCTTCGCCAGGATTGTAGATATAGCTCTTGTCGGCACCGAAAGTCACCACGTCATCATAGATACCCCATGCCGCTTTCTCGTTGGCCGAAGCCGACCACCAGCCCAGTCCATCGCTGCCAGGTTCGCCACAGCCCAGGTGTCCGGCCTCGCCTTTGGCCATCATCCACTGTTTGCTGTCATCGCCTGCCATGCGCTTGATGTAAGCGCTGAAATCCACGATGGTGTTGTCTACCTTGAAAGTCTTAGTGATGATACCATCACTGATGCCATTGGCGTTGGCTACCTTAATGTCCACACTATATTCGCCTGCACGGGCATAGATTCTCTTCAGCCCATTCACGGTGGAGTAGGTCTTGCCGTCGAAAATCCATACCGGCATGCACGCTTTGTTAGAGATAGAGAACGTCACCTGATTAATGGATTGATCCACGCTGATGTTCACATCAAGATCGGTGACCAGTGGGATACCCGCTTCCGAGGGATGGGTATAGTCGTCGTCATGGCATCCGGCAAAAACCAGAAGCATCAGCAGCAAGCTGCCTATATAGAATGATTTATTTTTCATATACTTAGTTTTTAAGCGGATTAGTATTGATTTTGAGTAAGTGTGCCTTGTGCAGCATCGATTTCGCTCTGCGGTATGGGCAGATACTTCTTGCTGTCACTCCAGGTGCGTGTGCGATAACCATAGCTATCAGGTGTCAAGGTTTGTGCGGCTTTGCCACTGCGTATCAAGTCCCAGTAGCGTTTTCCCTCGCCCACAAACTCTAGACGACGTTCTTGCAAGATATTATCTAGCGTGGCATCTATGGTCTCTTCGAGGCCAGCACGCTGTCTTACACGATTCAGATAGCTTTGTGCATCACCCGTTCCAGCTCCACGAACGATCAGTTCGGCTGCATTGAGCAGGGTTTCCGAGAAGCGGTAGATACGGAGATTGTTGTTCCAGTTAAGATCGGCATCAGCTATCTGGTCGGCATTATAACCGCTGCGTGCCATGTATTTATCCAAGAAGAAACCTGTGTCTTGATAACGTGGACTATACGAGCCCACTGCAGCTGCATTGAAGCAAGTGGCATCGCGGCGGGTATCGCCTTCGGCATACATATCATAGGTCTCCTGACGTACGGGACAGAATCCCCAGCCATTGTCGCGACCTGCAGTACCGTCGGCCCAACTGTTGGGGCTGATCAGACGAGGCAATACTGTACCGCCCGAGTAGATAGGATTGTTCCATGAACGTGCGGCATTATCATCTTTATAATTGATTTCCCAAATGCTCTCCTTGCTCCATTCGCCCTCTTCGGCAAAGATGCTAGCATAATCGTCCACCAGATCATACGAACCATCGTTGATGATTTCCTTCATATAGTTGAGGGCAGTGGGGAAGCGGTTGCTATCGTTTTGATACATCACCATCTCTGTGTAGAGCATATAGGTCATGGCTTTGGTGACGCGACCGTAATCGGTACTGGCGGCTTTCATGGGCAATACATTCATCGTTAATACTTCTTCTAGGTCAGTGATGATGGTATTATATACTTCGTCGGCACTCACTTGATCAGCAATATACGGATATGACAGGTTCTCCATATAGAAAGGTAAATTGCCCCAGAACTTCCACAACCAGTTGTAATAGAAGGCGCGCAACACGCGTGCTTCGGCATCGTAGAGTCTTTGCGACTCCTCGCTCATGTTGGCTTGTGCCCAGCCGATGTATTTTCGAACGTCATTCGAACGCTTCACGCCCGAGTAGGCCACCGTCCAAAGTCCTGTCATACAGTTGGTAGGCAGGGCAGAATAGTCCATCATCAAGTGCCAGTATTGGTTATCGTTCTTGTCGGCACCACCCACCCATATATCGTCGGCCATGATGTCCGACATGATGTTGACGGGGTTGTATTGTCCCATGCTCCAGTCGGGCCATTGCAAGGGATCATAGGCAGCAATCAATGCTTCGTAAACGCGAGCTTCTGTAGTAAAATAGCTATCGACTGTTTCCTGCGTAGGCGATTCCACTTCGAGGAAGGAGTCTTTGCATCCGGTGGTCATGGCGGCCATTAGTGCCATGCCGGTAATGAGTCTTATATATTTTTTCATACGTGTATAGTATTAGGAGTTAAAAGGTGAGATTGGCACCCAACGAGATGGTGCGTGCTTGTGGATAGACACCACGATCGATACCCAGCGATGTGCCTCCCGATGAGATTTCGGGGTCGTAGCCATGGTATTTGGTCCATGTGCAGAGATTCTCGGCGGCAACATAGATGCGTAGCATAGAGATGAACACCTTGTTGGTCATACGTTGTGGTAGGGTGTAGCCCAACTGAATGTTCTTGAGGCGCAAGTAGCTACCATCATATACATAGAGGTCGGACGATTGCCAGTTGACATTGTCACCTAACACAAAACGAGGGATAGAGTTGGATGTGCCTTCGCCCGTCCAGCGTTGTAGCATCCACGAAGGAAGGTTGGATGAGGTGATGTCGGTACGACGGGTAGCATCGAATATCTGGTTGCCCTTGGTGCCTTGGAACATGGCATTGAGGTCGAACCCGCGCCACTGCACGTTGAGGCTAAAACCGAAAGTCCAGTCGGGCATGCCCTTGCCGATCTTCACGCGGTCGTCATCATTGATCACACCGTCACCATTGGCATCTACAAAACGTACATCGCCAGGCACGGCGTTGGGCTGGATGAGGCTCACTGTACCATCAGCAGCGGTATAGGTGTAGGCGTTCACTTCGTCCATGGTCTGGAACACGCCTGCTGTCTTGTAGCCGTAGAAGTAAGGGAAGGGCTCGCCATTCTGTGCACGCGAGATGGTACCGATACCTTGGAAGGAGTCGAGATTGTCCCAACCGGTCTCATTGCCATACTCCAATAGTTTGTTCTTGAGGTAAGACGCATTGGCAGCGAAGCGGAAGGTCCAGTCGCGAACGTTCAGGCGGTAGTTCAATTCCATTTCTACCCCTTTGTTCTGCATCTTACCCACATTGCCGATAGGCTTGCTTTCGCCCACATACGAAGGGATGTTCATGGTCATCAACATGCCGTCGGTGGTCTTTTTATAGTAGTCGATAGAGAAGTTGAGGGCATTGTTGAAGAAAGCCACGTCCAGACCTAAGTCATACTGTTTGGATTCCTCCCATTTCAAATCGGGATTGGCAAGGCCGCTGGCTTTCACACCGTTAATCATCGATTCGCCACTACCAAGGATGTAGTTGTTGTTGGCGGCTGTCAGTACGGTGTACATGAAGTTACCGATATTTTCATTACCATTCTTACCCCATGAGAAGCGAAGTTTCATTGTAGAGAACCAGTCGGGGCGACCTTCCATGAAGCTTTCATTGCTGATGTTCCAACCGGCAGACATCGAAGGGAATATGGCGTAGTGGTTATTGGAACCGAAACGGGAAGAACCGTCGCGGCGAATAGTGAATTGTGCCATGTAGCGTTCGTCGTAGTTATAGTTGACACGAGCAAACATAGACGAGAGGGTGGCATGGGCATTGGCACCACCATACACGCTCATATCGCCATTTTCCTGCAATCCATTACAGAAGTCGATATAGGGCTTGGAGCCTGTTGGGTCGATCAACCCGAAACGGCTACCACCTAGGTAGTTTCCACTGCTCTTCTTGGCCGACTGACCTAAAAGGATAGTGAAGAAGTTCTTGCCCAACTGCTTGTCATACCACAACACGTTTTCGATCTGCCACACTGTGCCACGGCTGCTCGACGAATAGGCCGAAGTGCGTGTAGCCTTGTTGTTGGCAGTCAGATAGAAAAGTGTGGTATAGCCATCATTTCCCCAAAAAGCGAGGTCGGCACCGTAGGATGAGCGGAATTTCAAGCCATCCCAGATTTGCAGCTCGGCAGAGAAGTTGGCCACGAACTTGTGCGACCAGCCTTTATCACCTGGCAAGGATAGGGATGCCAACGGGTTGACCATCTCATTATAATCGGAACCTGCCAATGTGTAGAGTTTCCCGTTCTTGGGGCTATACATCGGGGTATAGTCGGCGTTGGTAGAATAGTAATCCAGCTGGTCTTGTGCGGCTTGCCCCTCGGCATATACCGAAAGGATAGGCGATAGCGCTAACGCGCTACCTAGTGGTGAACCATACGATGAGTTGGTTTCCACACCCTTCGATTTGATCTGTGCATACGAAAGGTTGGATGTGATCTTCATCGAGTTGAGCCAATTGCGGCTCTGATTCTCGAACACCGTATAGGTGGTGTTGCTGCGGAGAGTCACACGCTTGTAGTTGGAACGGTCATAGTCGCCGCCCACAATACCGTCTTGACGGAAGAAACCGAAAGAAAGCAGATAGTTCACCTTATCGCTGGCACCACTCATGCTCACCTGACTAGAGAGTACGGGTGCGTTGTTGTTGAATGTCTCTTTTTGCCAGTTGGTGCCCTTGCCATACGAATATGGGTCATTGTACTTGGGTGCCATGCCTGCATTGATAGCACCTTCGTTCATCATGATGGCATACTCGGTAGCGTCGAGCACATCGCGCTCTTTCCAGCGGCTCTGCCAACCGTATGAGAAATCATAAGTAACGATGGCCTTGCCCACTTTACCCGTCTTGGTAGTCACCATGACTACACCATTGGCGGCACGCGCCCCGTAGATAGCGCCCGAAGCGGCATCTTTCAGTACCTCGATAGACTGAATGTCGCTAGGGTTGAGGTAGTCGATACCTCCCTCGATAGGCATACCATCCACGATATACAAGGGGTCAGAATTGTTGATGGTACCGATACCACGTACGCGAATCTGCGAAGCTGCTCCTGGTTGTCCCGAAGCCGAAGTGACGGTTACACCTGCTGCCAAACCTTTCAAGGCATTGTCCACACGCACAGGAGCTGTACGCCCAATGTCATCGGCGCTTACCTTGGCGATGGCGGCAGTCACTACACTCTTTTTCTGCGTACCATAACCCACCACCACTACTTCGTCCAATGACTCTGTATCCTCTTTTAGGGTGATTTTAATGAAAGTACGACTCTTCACGGCTATATCCTGAGTCGTATAGCCTATATAAGAGGCCACAAGAACGGCATCCCCTGGTACATCAATGATAAACTTTCCATCAAGGTCGGTGATGGTACCTCGGGTAGCGTTTCCCTTCACAGAGATATTTACTCCCGGCAGTGGTTCATTGTCCACCTCACTCACTACTATACCTTTCACTTCAATAGTCTGTCCGCTGACAGGTATCGAGATACAAGCAAGTAGAAACAGAATTGATAATAAGTGTTTCATACATTTGGTTTATTTAAGATTAACATTGCAATAATTTGCGATTCTAAGGTGAAGCAAATATAAGTAAGGTTAGGCTAGTATTTAAAAAAGTAGGAATTCCAAAATACGTCAAGTGCGTTTTTTATATTCGTCAGCACTACGTCAATAATCGCTAAATATCAAGAAATCAGAAAGTAAACTACACGTCAAGTTAATTCGTCACTACCTCTTATTCTAGTTTTTGGCAAGAAGGCGTGAAAGATTTAGTGTGGTTATGGTCGATTGTTAATGGATGTTTAGAGATGATGAGTCAGATAATCGATCAGACTTTCTTCGCGTTCAAGGTTTAACTTCTTACGCAAACGGTAGCGTAGCGTCTCTACCCCACGTACCGAAATGTTGAGCAATGGTGCGATTTCCTTCGTCGAAAGATTCATTTTGAGGTAGGCGCACATGATGCGTTCATTGAGCGATAGGTTGGGGTGTTTCTCACTGAGGCGCTTCATGAAATTGTTGTGGATCAAGTCAAACTCCTCCTCGATGCGTTTCAGCACCTCGTCATTCTGGATGTTCGAATCAATCTTGTTGTTGATTACCATCAGCTGCTGTTTACCTTCGCGTCCGCTTTCGCCTTTTAGTCCCGATGCCACCTTTAAGATCTCCGATTTGATTTCGGTCAGCATTTCATTCTTGCGCAGGAAATTAATCATGAGGTTGGCCATCTCTTGGCTCTTGTGTTTCAAGTCATACTCCAGCTTCTCCTTTTCCAGCTGCATGATGTGTTGCTCTTGCTTGGCTTTCTCGGCCTCGAACACACGTTCTATCTTGTGCACCTCTTTATTCTTCTCTACCTCTATCTGTCGTTTCTTGCGGCGGATACGCACCTCTTCCAGATAATACAAGAACCATAGGATGAGGCAACCCAGCAAAATGTAAATAGAGTAGACCCACCAACTGCGATACCAAGGGGGTAAGATCACAAAGTTGAGGCTGTCTTGTGAGGTAGTTCCATCGGGATAAATCACTTTCACGGCAAAGGTGTATTCGCCTTCGCTGAGATTGCTGTATTCCTTGGTATTGACAGAAGTCAGTTCCGACCAACCACTGTTGTTAAGGCGATATTGGAAACGAATATCGTCGCCCACCTTATAAAGCGACTGACCATATTCGAAACGGATGGAGTTGTTGCTATAATGGATGGTAGGCGTATATTTATTCTCCAAGAAATTGGCTGTATAAATCAGCGAATCCTTGGGATAGGTGAGATACATGTTTTGGATAAAGACATTGTGGTCGAACTCGTTGCGCGAACGTTCATTGGGAATGGTAAACAGTGCGAACCCTTCCTCGTTGGGGATGATAAGGGTGGAGTCGGATACAGGGATGATGGTTTCATATCCCTCTACTAGCTCCAGCAAGGATTGATGGATGCGGTTGATCTTGGTATTGGGGCCACGCTTGTAGATAGCTGTATTTGAGACGCAAATCTCATGTTGGCTCAGACTGATGAGGCGATTGTGATCGGTGATAAGACGGGCATAGTTAGCAGCCCCGTTCAGCAGATTGTTCAGCCCTGTGCTGCTTTCAATCTGGTCGTTATCAGGGTTATACTCGAACATGCCTAGCGGTGTGCTGAAGCAGATACGATTGTTGACATTGGCCAGCTTGATATGTCCCGTTTCGGGCAATCCTTTTTCGGCACCATAGGTCGTGATATCGAGGGTGTGCGTCAATTCGCGATTGACACTGATGCGCGATACTGTACCTCCTACAATCACCCATAAGATATTGGCCTCCTCTTGTTCGAAAAACTGCGTAGAGTCGTAAAATCCTTCTATCTTGCTATATACTTCCCATTTGTTATTCCGTTTTTGTAGCACATATATACCACTATACGTGCCTACATAGAGCATATCGGGACGGCCCATCACCTGCTGACAGTTCCATGCCCCACTGATTTCGCCTATGCGCTGCATGCCATCATCGTTGAGTAGAAATACGCCACGATCGTGCAGACAGAAGAGTTCATCGCCTACCCTGTCCAATCCCCATACCTGTCCGCTGGAGTAGGGCACTGGGCTGATATCGGGTTGATTGCCATCCATCCTTACTGGATAAGAGGTATAGTACAACCCGCGATTGGTGCCCAGATAGAGTCTATCATTCTCTACAACAGCTGCATATCCTTTGCCGTACGAGTAAGGGTATGTGTACAGATTACTGAAAGCCGAACTGATACAGACATAAGCGATGCCACTATCCAGTCCAGCCCATAGATTGCCCATATTATCAAAAGACAGGGATAGGACAGTATTGTTCTGCAGCCCTGTATATTCATTGAAATAGCGCGATTTGTCAGACTGAATATCATAAAGGAGTATACCTTTATGGATGGTGCCCAGCGCTATTTTGTCTTCGAAGATATCCATGCAAAACACCTCATTGTTGTGCAAGAATTCCTCGGCCCCTGTGATGAAAGGGGTGATGGCTTGGTTTTGATAGAAGTAAAGTCCGTCATAGGCTGTAGCAATCATTATCCCACCATTGTAGGGCATGATGCCTTTGATGCGTTTATCGCTCAGCTCATCTGCACCAAATAGTGGAAAGAAAGTGTTACCCACTAGTACTTTCACCCCATCTTCTGTACCTAGATAGAGTGTGCCGTTGATGACGTTGGAGTAGTCTATCTTGCACTCGGTAGGGATAAAGGTATACGTGTCGTTGAGGTATTTCACGACAAAACCATCGCCTTGGAAATAGAGTATATTGTCAATCTCGTGAATACCCCAAACGTTGCCGAAATAGCGGTCTGCAACGGGAATACTGTCCGACATGCAGTGATAGATCATCTGCCCCGACTGTCCGGGTTCGAAGTAGCCGAATTCGTTGATGCCACCTGCATAGATGCGCTGACTTTGTGCAGAAGAGTAGACCGACCGTACATCCGTGCCATTGTGAAGGGTGAATTTTTCCCACACATTGCCATTGTACTGCAGCAGTCCATTCTTGTTGGCAAAGAAGGTCCATGTAGCATCATAGGGCACAATCTGCCAAGTCTGCGTACCCTTGCCAAAGAGTTTTTTATCGAAATTGATGATATAGCTGTTCCATTCGGCATGAATCATGCCAATAGGCAATAAAAGGAGTAGAATAAATGCCAGAAATTTATTCATAGTATTGTCGTCTGATAAAAAGGTTAATCGATCGTTTTACAAATTTAAACGTTTTTGTCAGACGACACTCAGATAGGGAGAAGAATCTTTCATTTTTCTCCCTATCTGTAGAGTTTTACTCTTGTTTTCCGAAGAATTCCATGCCCCATTGCGGATTGGGCAGTGCTGTGGAAGGGGTTTGAAGTAGTAAGTAGGCACGTTGCATATCATCGCTAAACTCCTTGTAGACTCCACCGAATGCCTTCTGCATATTGCTCATGTATATGGCGTTGAGCAAGATAGCGCGTGGATTCTCTGGGTTGATCTTCAGCGCCTTCTGGTAGCAACCAATCACTGTTGATGAATACTTTGGACCGTTTTCGGCCTGATTGGTGGTGACTAATGCCATGTACCAATAGCCTCTCAGGGCTTCTACTTCGGATGGATCGCCATCCTTAATTTGGGCTAGGTGTGCTTTTGCATCGTCGAGATAGTTGAGCTTGGATCGTTCATCATTGCTGCTAAAAAACAAGCAAAGGTCTGCATAAACCATGTAATAATGGGTCAGCCAGTTGGCATCGTCCGAATCGCACAAATGCGCTAGGTTGGCTCTGATCTCCATCAATTGAGGTAGAGAGGGTTGGGCGTTGATCTTGCTAGCAATCTCTTCAACTGTGGTGGCTGATGCACTCATCATGATACTCAATGCGAATGCGAAAGTGATAATTGTTTTCATACTGTTTTTTTATTATTGATTAAAAATTAGAAACGTCATAAGCTGTTTTTCCGTAAAGCGAGATAAAGAATCCTACATAGACAAAGCGGTCGTAGGCAGGGCGAATAATCCCTCCTGATTCACTGCTGAACTCGTGCTTGGTGCCTAGCACATTGCTCACTGAGCAGTTGATAATCAGTCTTGGTGTAGCAAGGATGGTAGCGCCCAGGTCCCAACTGTTATAGGGCTTGGTGAAACCATCGGCAAGAGGTCTGCCACTCGCATAGGTGTAGGTCGAGCTGAAGAGGGTGCGGAGTGGACGACAATTGTACTTCACCACTGCCGATACATTGTGTCGTGACAGATAATAAGGCGTGATGGCTTCTGTAAAATTGCCATATAGCCGATGCGAATAGTTCAACGAGTAACCTAGGCGATACTCCAGATTGGAAATAGATTTCTCGTCCGAAAAATAGATATCCAATCCTTTGCTGGTGCCATATCCATTATTGCTATTGAAATGGACTAGGTTCTTATAATCTTTCCAATAGCCCTCGAAGCGAAGCATTCGTCCATTGGCGCAATATTTCAATCCGGCTACCGCTTGTATACTTCTTTCGGGGGCAAGAAGTGGGTTGACAAATAAGTATTTGTATTCGGGTTGCTGTACGTACTGTCCCGCAGCCAATGAAATGTTCCATCCCGAAAAGGAATAGGATGCGGCCATGCGAGGCGAGAATATCTTATTGTCGAATCTGGCCGAAATGTCTAAATTGAACCCCATGAATGGAGATATTGTAGAGATGAGAAAGACCGAATGGAGGGAGGGTGAAACTTGCTGATGCAGCTCTTCCATATCTATGGCATAGTGTCTGAAATAGCTTTCGACGCCTAGCATGACATTGATGTGTTTAGAGAAGCGCTTAGATACTTTAGCCTTCATGTGCCACTCGGACGAACTGCTATTCAGTGTGCTGAGCTCATCCCAAAGATTACCATAAGCCACACCTACAAAAAGATTATAGTCGCTGGCGGTGACGTGTCTGAAAGTAGAGTTGAGATAAACGTTGTTCTCGCGCAAGGCCAATAGTGGTTGTTCGAAGCGGGTGAAGTCATACGATGCAAACACCTTCAATAAGGTTCGGTCGTTAGGGCTGACACGCAGCTGCGATACGCCCGAAACACTTTCTGGGTACTTTTTGAGTTCGCTATTGGGGGTATATACTTTGAAGTAAGGGTTCAGGTTCATGTAATCTCCATTAAAAGATAGCGATCCATTTTTGAAGACCGATGTGCCGCCCCCTGCCATTCCAATAGTGGAGGGGTTGATACCGATCTTGGCAATATTACTTTCGTCTTTGGTATAGAGAGGGAGCACAGATGACAGAGCATCAGCGTATTCGGCCGAATAGCCTCCAGTTGTGAAGTTGATACCATCGAAGATGAAAGGAGAGAAGCGGCCACGCGATGGTGCATTATTCGTACTGGTGGTGTAGGCCACGGGCAAGTGCATATCATCGATAAAGGTTTGTGTCTCACGACTATCACCGCCCCTTACCAATAGCTTCCCGCTTTCGGGTTGGCTTTGTACGCCTGGAGTGCTTTGCAAAGCGCGATAGATATCTCCTGATGCACCTCCCGATGTGGCGATGTCCACAGGCGATAGATTACTCCATGAACCACTACCGCGAATCTTATGCACTGGAGCTGTCACTACAATCTCGCTCATGCTGATACTCTTGTCGTGCAGTACAATATCTAAGTAAATAGAATCGCAAGGCGAGATCTCTTTGATGAAGGGTTCATAGCCCAACATCGTGCAATTCAGTTCGATGTTATCAGCATATGCTGTTAGTGTCAATCTAAATGCTCCATGCTCATCCGTAAGCGTAAAGTCTTGTTTGGTGTATACGCTTGCATAAGATATAGGTTGATTGTCCGTATCCATCACGTGCCCTATTAGTAGCGTCTGCTGTGCGTGCATCACCACGAATAGAGGAAGTAAAAGCAGTGTCAGGAGTAATCGTTTCATAACTGTTCTCGATTTTGTTGAGACAAATATGAAGCGACTTTTCGGAGGAAAAAAATCTTAGGGACAGATGGGAAAGAAATGTGATAAACAGCCTATTAATGGGATGTTTGGATAGGTTGGTGTGACGAATGACAAGCTAAAATCGACTTTTTACGACATTGGTATAAGCCCTCGAAACTGGAATTTCTTCCTTGATACCGGCTAGTCTGAGGCGATATCCTTGCGAGTTGCCCGTGACATGTATCACCTTGTCTAAATTGACGATATAGGCTCGATGGCAGCGGATAATGGAGTCGTGCTGAGGAATGGTTTTTAGAGTAGTGCGGATAGTGTTTTGTTTCACTACATCCTCCTCCATATATTTCACCGTGACATAATTGCCTTCGGAAGCGATGAAGAGAAGCTGGTCGGGGTCGATGGCGAAATCTTCTATCCTAAACTCGGCATCTTCTGACTGCTTGGCATTGATGGCTTCATTGATATGATGGGCATCCTCGATATGCGCCTTGAGGTTTTTATTTTGATTGATGAACGTAATGGCGACAATGGGGAATATAGCCACAAGAATCACGCGGATAAACACAATGAAGAAAACCATCAGGTTGAGACTCCACACACCTTCAATAATGCCGCAGGCAAAAACACCTACAACAATCAAGAAGAGCAGAATGCAGTTGGATAGAATCTGCCGCCCCACCGTCCACCGCCCAGGACAAAAGAACTGGGGGAACAATCGGGGCAGAAGATAGACATGAACGGCTGTCATCAGGCCAGAAGCCATGACGAACCCTCCGATATATAATAATCCTTTGGAGTTTGAAGCGATGTTATGTAAGCCGAATGGACGGAAAATATAGAGTATGATAAATACGATCAGACAGGAAATCAGAACGGCTTGACCTCTTTTGACATGATTTGCAAAAGGCTCTTTTAGTTTTCGGAATAGTCTATTCATAGCTTATCTTGTTTTATGATTCACAAAGATAAGTTTTCTAGCTTTCATTTTGCTATATAAAAGGGATAAATTGTTTACTTTTTGAACATCTCACCCGCTAGGCGAATCTCGCCACTGCCATAGCATAGCCTTGACTCCGCATCATAAATCACGCCGAACTGTCCGGGCGCGATGCGGTCTAGTATCTCATTGCTATGTACATGCCATCTGCCTTTATCATCGAATGCAAGGGTGCCCTTCAAAAATTCGGGGCTATGGCGCATCTTGAAAGTTATCTCGGTAGGCGTGGCAGAGAAGCCTGGATTTTCGGTGATGAAATGCAGGTTGGGCAATAGGAACTCATTAGTATGGAAATTGTGAAGCTGCTGCACATGTGCCACGTAAACGATATTGTTCTCCACATCCTTGTCCACCACGAACCACGGTCCATGCGAGAGACCCAATCCTTTGCGTTGACCGATGGTGTGAAACCAATAGCCCTTGTGCGTGCCCAGCTTCTTGCCTGTGGCGCAGTCGATAATGGTTCCTTCGCGTTCGCCCAGATAACGTTTCAGTAGATCGTTATAGCTCACCTTGCCCAGGAAGCAGATGCCCTGACTATCACGGCGGAAGGCGGTAGGGAGCTTCACCTCCTTAGCCAACTCGCGCACCTCTTCTTTGTTGAGGCCACCAATAGGGAACATCAGTTTGGACAATTGTCTATAGTTGATTTGGCAGAGGAAGTCGGTCTGGTCCTTCACGGGATCTTTGGCCGTGCCCAGCCACCATTTGTCGTGCTCGAAATAGGTCGTGGCATAGTGTCCCGTGGCTATCTTGTCGAACAGATGGCCTGCTTGCTCCTCGAAGCAACCAAACTTGATGAGCTTGTTGCACATCACATCCGGATTGGGAGTCAGTCCTTCTACCGATTTCTCCACGATATAGAGCACCACCTTGTCCCAATACTCCTGATGCAGGTCGATGATCTCGAAGGGCAATGCATATTTGCGGGCAATGAAGCGACATAGCTCAATATCTTCTTCGGCCGAGCATTCCAGCGATTCATCTCCATTTCCTATTAGGATATAGAAGAGGGAGGGGCGATAGCCTTGCTCGCACAGCAAATGCACTACTAGCGAACTGTCTACACCGCCCGAAAGCAGTACGGCAATATTATCTTTCATCTCGATAAGTCTAATTATGGTATTATAAACAGGTGACAAAGATACATCAGTTGCGCAATGTATGAAATCACCTATTTGTGGTATTTTTCAGTCTTCAGTCTACAACAAAAAACTGCACCCCAAGCCAAAGCGATGCTTTACCTTGCAGGTACAGTCTAAAAATTCATCCTAACCGTGAGAGATATATCAGGCCTTATCGTATTTACTTAGTTCATCTTCTGAGAACTTATGAGCCTTCTTATCTTCTTTATGTATTATCTCATCGATCTCATTGATACCTTTGAAGCAATCCAAAATGGCTTCCACATTGCGGTGAACAGCTTTCAATAAAGCTTCTTTTGCATCAAATGCTTCTTTAAGATGTTTATGAGCACCCTTTTCTTCGGGCAAAGTATTCTCACGAACGTACTCTATACGTTTTGCAAAATCTTGTAATACTACAGTCAAATCTTCTTGTTTCATACGAAAAGGTTTTTAAGTTATTATTAGCATGTATATGTATAATGAAGTTTGGGGCAAATTGTTCGTCATTTATCTTGCTTTATTACAAAATTTAAACCTATCTGCCTAACTTTTGTCGAGATGGAAATGCGGATAGCGCAGGATGTAGAAGATGAGATAGGCTACCGCAAAAAGCAATACGGCAATAGATGCCGTCATGCCGATCTTGTCGAGAGCCACCCCCATGGCGAAAGGAAACAGAGCGCCCCCAAATTGTCCCATAATCATCAATACCGATACCTTGTTTTTTTGCTCGGGTTGGCGCAGCACGGCTTGAGACAAAAATACGGGAAATAGACTGGCATTGCCAAAACCCACCATGCAGATGCAGATACAGATCAGAAGTTTGTGGTGGGCGAAGAGAAGCCCCGTCAGCGCTACGACTATCAGACCAATGCTGATCAAAAAGAAGTGCACCTTGGAGATATGTCCGATGAGGCTGGTCCATAGAAAGCCACCCGCCAAGCGCGCCAAGAAATACAATCCAGCGGCAAACGAGGCTTTGTCTAGTGTATAGCCCAAACGATAGATCAATAACTTTGGCGCCACTGTGTTGGTGCCTATATCAATCCCTACATGGCACATCACCCCGATAAACGACAGCAGGATGAAACCATCCTTCAGCAACCGAAAACTGCCCCAGAAATCGGCTTTAGTCTCTGTCTTTTCCTCTTTGTCCACCTCCATAGATGCCAGCATCACTAACGAAAAGATGGCAATGACTAGATAGACTAGGAACAAGACGCGCCAGCCTAAACCGAGGACGTGTACACAATAGACTGCCCCGAAGGTAGCGATATAGGGCGCCACGAATCCCGAAGCAGTCTTCACCAGCTCACCGAGGGTGAAGTGATGCGTCAGCTTCTCGCGTTCCACCATGGTAGAGAAGAGGGGGTAGAGAGAGGATTGGAGACATACGTTGCTGATGCCTAGCAAGATGAAGCAAACCAACAGGTAACCATAATTGTCGAAAAAGAGGGGCATAAAGAGAGAGAGAATCAAGACGATCATGCAAATCAGCACCGTGCGTTTACGGCCAATCTTCTCCATTAGCATATCCGTGGGAATGGTACAGATCAAGAACCAGATATAGACCAACGAAGGCAATATATTGGCTTTGGTATCGCTGAGGTGAAGAGTTTCCTTGATATAGTTGGACGCTATACCTACCATCGAGAGCGAACCCATCACAAAGAAGCAGCTCATGATGGCCATCAGCTGATACCTGAAAACACGCTTCGGGTTTATGTTTCTATTCACTTGTTGTCCTTTCTTTGTTTGCGAGAGTCTGGGCGGTCCCTTCATCTATAACAAAGTACAGGGCATAAAGATGTGTAGCCAGGTCAAAAAAAAGGATGGTTTATTCTTCGTTGAACAACAGCTGGTCTTCTGTCGGGAGTGGTTTCTTAGGATCTTCCTTGGCGCCCATCGTTACAAGTTTACGTGCGGGTGATACAAGACTTTGATTGCCCGTTTTCAGTTTTTTGTCCGCCTCGTTGTATGCTTTTGTCACTGCTTCGATCTTCTTGCCGATATCGCTGAAGCGCTCGTAAAACTCAGCCACACGTTTCACCACATCGCCTGCCAGCTTGAATACCTCCTCTTGGCTGCGTGTTTGTGCCATGTGTACCCAGGCGATGCGTATCATGCGCAGGGCAGCCGTCAGGTTTTGTTCGCTGGTGATGAACACCCCATTCTCGAAGGCATTGCGCCACAGTGTCGTGTCATTGTAGAGAGCCAACTGCAGTGCCGCTTCGATAGGCACAAACATGATGACATAGTCCAGCGATTGGCGTGGAGAGGCGATGTAGTCGTTGTAGCTTTTCCTCGATAGCTCCTTCACGTGTGCACGGATGCTGTTGAGGTGGCGCTCCAAAGCTTCTTGTCGTTCTTCCTCGGTCGTTGCATTCTGGTATTCCAAGAAGGCAGTGAGCGATACCTTCGCATCAATCACCGCATCTTTATTATCAGGATAGTGCAACACCACATCCGGCATCATCTTCTTGCCTGTCTCATCGTGGCGGAAAGGTTGTCCCTTGCTGTCGCGCAGTGTCACTTGCGTGTCATAGTGTTTACCTTCCTCTAATCCTTGGCTTCTTAGTAGTTCTTCTAGAATCATCTCACCCCAGTTGCCCTGAATCTTGTTCTCGCTGCGCAAGGCTTTGGCTAGCTTGTCTGCTTCCGAACCGATCTCGTTGGCACGTTTCAGCACCTCGCGCACTGCTGCTTCCAGCGACACCTTGTTGGCGACGCTCGTCTCGCGGGTGTGGTCCATCGCCGTCTTCATCTCCTTGATGGTTTCTTTCAGCGGATCGACTATGGCACTCATCTGCGTCGTGTTGCTTTGCGATAGTTCTTCGGCACGTTGTTTCAGTAGATTCTCTGTCGCCTCTTTAAATTGTGCTTTCATCAATTCCTGCTGCTGT
>CAMTPC010000064.1 GCA_947074295.1 uncultured Bacteroides sp.
TACGATGTAATGAGCGGTGACTGGAGTTCAGACGTGTGCTCTTCCGATCTATGTTGTTTTTAAGTAGCGACAAACATATTTTTTATTTTTGATGATGAATAGGCACCTTGACTTATATAACTTGTCAGTGATAAATCTAATGTAATGTGGTTTCCCTGAATCAAGTTGACGCAATTGCCAAAAGCGATTTCCTATGCTATTATCACAAACATTTTTAAGACTCAATGACATTAAAGGTAGTTTATCCTGCAATGTACCAGGCATGTTATGATCTGTAAAAGGGAATGGCCATTTGTTACTACCAGTACCGCACTGGTAATCTTCTCCGGTAGAGATAGCTACTTCAATGCAATCACTATTTCCCTCATCAGCTTGCTCAATAGTTTTAGATTCTTCAACCAAGGTCTGTATAGCTGCTACATCTGTATCTCGAACCTGAATCTCACTACAGATAGGTAGGTTATGTTTTATGTAATCTACAGCTCCACCACCTGAAGATTCTCGAATTTCCGAATCATATTGTATTACGTTGGCTGGAACAATCCTAAGTGAGACATCCACATCCGTTTTTTTCTCACGGTGTAAATCGCCGTAAATATTGAATTCCTTCAATGAATAAGTTGAATTACTTTCTTTGTGTGCATAATATTCACGATGAGTAGAGAGATCAACAAAAATATATTGAACCTTTTCTTTAGCAGTCATTAGGTTAAAGTCTTCAGATAATTGATAGAAGAAACCATATTCTTTACGATTTGAATATAGAGTAATAGATGGATCGGGTTTTAAAAATTTATCCGTATAGCTGAAATTGTAGCCAACGTTGCCATTCATGATATTTTTTTCATCTGACTCTTCATTGTATTCAACTTCAAAGTCATCTAAAACAGATGAATCAGGAATATAAACAACATCAGTATTGTTACTATAATATTTAATCAAATCAATTATTTCGATGTTTTTATTATCATCAACAATCACTATGACACCAAAGAATTTTTCTACTTCATTCAAAAATGTATTTAGCGACCAGTGTGGTAATGCTTCAGCCATATAAGCAGCTGGCTTACCGCCATAATTAAAATAATTGTTTTTATCCTTAGTACTTCTGTTTACAATAAAAATATTACGCATCCATGTTTCATCTATATCATTGCGAATAAGATTATACCCTAAAGTAGTAATAATACGATTGATAACAGTAACAAAGTAAGGTTGTATGGGAATTTTTTCAGGACTGCGAAGAATCATACCACCACCATTAGTATATGTAATAGTACCAGCAGGAAATGTAGCACCACCATCACCGCTGGAAACACCCTGTTCAAAAAGCACCATGTCACAGATATCAATTGAACCAAATAGACAGTCATGAAATGTTCCAACTTCCCAATAGCCTGGCGTATTACTTGGGGGATAGCTATGCGAAAAGACCATACCTAATTCCAGTGTATCAATGAATATTTCATCACTGAAAAAATTTAAGGAAGAATTATTGCCCAGAAACTGGAGAGTGACAATTTTAGGAGTTATCTTGATAATCGTAGCATCCCCAATAAAAGCGGTAATTTGATTGACGCGCATACGGCAAGGGAAAGTTATATCTTTCTTGGCTACGTCTAATCTATTGATATGACCAAATATCATTCTATTGTTGGTTGATATCAATGGTATATCAACATCAAGGCTAAAATCAGAACTTTTAGTGAAATAAGGATTGTCGTACTGAATTTCAACACTAAAATCAGTCGGTAAATCGACCAAAGTATTATTAATGAATAATTCAATCATGGTTTGCGTTTTTTGTTCTTAATTAGTAGGTCGTAATCATCCAAAGCTTTCTTCACACCACTTCTTCCAGAAATAGTATTAATAGAATAGATAGGCTTATCCAATCTGTCTTTTACTGCTTTCATTACAGATACACATTCACTGACCATCGTTTTAATGGCTAAATCATTAGATTGAATATACTGAACCGATTCACTAGAGTTTGTTCCTTGTGAGTGGCCTAAAGCATTGGATATGTCACGTGTTGTAAGTGATCCAACTGTATTATTCTTTTGAGCAGTATCTAATAACTTCAGAACTGGCATCACGGCAGGATTACCAACTGCAAATCGGTTGGCCACAAATTCATTGGAATGAACGATGCCCTGTGGTTTGTCCCATTCGCCAGGGCTTGTAAAACCACCGGTATAGAAGTTGCCAAGAATACCTTTAGCTGTTTGGAAAGCTGCAGTAATCAAGGCTATCTTCCCTGCTGCTGTCGCTAACCCTGCAAACCCTTTGGTTGCAATCTCCTTAAATGTAATCTTTGCGATTGCGGCGGCTTGTTCGGCTATCAAAGTCTTCTGGATAAAATCTAAGGTCAGAATCAGAGTACTTTTAAAGAAATCTTTCATGGCAAACTCTTCATTAGCGAACATCTCACCGAATGAATCGCCTACACTCATGGCAAAATCCTGAACATTTCTTTTCATGTTATCCAACTTTTCGGTTGCCTCTTTATAGTTCTGTTCTTCCTCAGTAAGCACCCGTTCGCGGTAAATCTTGCGTATTTCTTCTTTAGCCTTTTCGCTTACTTCAGTAGAGCTTAAAATATCTTGGAAGTAGCTATCCTGAAGACTTTTCAACGCATCTTTAAAATCCTCTTCAGAAGTCTTTAATTTATAGTGCTGCAATGTAGCATCATAGATTTCAATCTCATACTGCTTTTGTCGTCTCAGAAAAGCTTCTTCCTGAGACTTGGTTTCATTCTTTTTGCTTTCTTCATCGGCCTTCTTGTCCTCAGCCAAACACTTCTGTTTAAACTTAATCTTGGCATCAAGAATCCTTTGCTCAATCTTCATACGCTCATCAGCTTCAAGACCGGCAATAGCCAACATATTATGAAGGTTGCTCAACTCTGCATCCTCATTCAAGCGTGCATACTCTTCTTGCGTCATGGAAGCATCTTTAAGATAGGCTTCTTTGATGGCTTTCAACTCTTCCTGGTACTTTCTTTCTTGGGCTAACAACCTTTCATCATTGGTCGTTGCAACGACTAAGCAAGTACATGGGGCATTCCCACATTTAGCACATGGATTCTTTTCATTTCCTATTGTAGCGGTTTCGCTAAGATCTTCGCTCTGTAGCCTCTTAATATCCTCTGTCAACTTCTCGCTTTCCTTAACCCATTGCTCCCATTGAGGAATAGGAGAATCTGTTGTGAAGCTATCCCAAAGGAATCTGAAAGCTCCGACTTCTTCCTGCAGATATTTGGAAGGGTCATAGCCGTACTTAGCCATCTGCGCATTAATCTCGGCCAATCGTTGAAGTTCCCTTTCAATGGTAGCTTTACGAACAAGAGATTGAATATACTTATCCATCGACTTTTTAGCGGCATCCGTGTTGATGGTTTCCAGCGTGATATTGCCAAGGTATTTAGGAGATATAGCATTAATCTCCGACATCGCTTTCTTTCGAGCGTCCATTGATTCATTGACATCAGAAGCAATCGCCCACAAACTATCAAGTTTTACCTTCTCATCTTGAATGGATGCCACTGACTCCTGTTGTACTAGCAACATGCTTCGCGCGGCCCTCTCTGCTCCTGATGCCCTACGAGAGAGTAAATAGAAGGCACCTGCCACAGCCACAACAGCAGTAGCCAAGGCAACAAAAGGATTTACTTTAAGAACTAGATTGACGGCCTGCATGGCTAGTTTAGCCTGCTTCATCTTCCCGGTCAATGCAGAAGTAGCAGCAATATACAACCAGGTAGATGCTGTGACTGCTTTATCCCAGAATTGTTTCAGTTTCTGAATAATTATATATTGTCCCGTCTCAGTCTTGACTTTATTCAACCAGAACCAATGCGCCTTCTTAGCAATAGTATAAGAAGCAATAACAATCGTAGCATATACGATAACTTTGCCATACTTCTTAATCCAATCAATCATTACGGGTGCTGCCTGGATAAATTTAGTTGACCATCCGACGAGCATAGATAAAGATGGATTAAGTCTTTCCATCAACTCAATACCAGCTTCCTTAATTTGGTTTTTGTATTGAGCCATTTTAGCTTCAGCAGTAGCACTGTTAATAGCAGCCTGTTCTACTGCAATATTCGTATCGGTCACGGCCTGAGTGAAATATTCTACCCGATCCGCACCATCAATCAGAGCTTTGGCTACACTGAATGTTTCAGCTCCAAATCGTTTGACTATGCCCTGTTCATCAAGCTTCTTTAAATTTTGCAATGCAGTTTGTAAACCAACAATCTTTGGATTGGTATCGTCTGCCCCTGTCTGTAATTTAAGAAAGAACATTTTCAATCCTGTACCGGCCACCTCGTCCTTTATACCCTTTTCTGCTAATGTTTCTATGGTGCCGACTAGTTGTTCTATAGGAACTTCGGCACCAGCAGCTGTAATACCGGCTTTTTTAACGGCAGCTGTAATTGAATTAACAGCAGCTGCACCCACTTTAGAACCAGCCGCCATCACATTAGTATATTTTGCAGCTTGATCCGCACCTGCTCCATACTGATTCATTGAAAGTGTCACACCTTCAACAGCAGCTTTTAAGTCCATATTGGCTGCCCTAGATAAGCGAAGAGTTTCGATAGTAACCGCATTAAGAGCCTCGCGATCTTCAAGTAATTCAGGTTTGGCCGAACCGACCAACATGTAAGCTTCCAATATTTCAGTAGATGACTGTTTAACTCTCAGTCCTGATTGCTCCATGGTAGTAGATAATATATCAGCCTGGCGTGTCAACCATTGAATATCTTTATCATCCAGTCCGGTCAAAGCTTTGACATTGGCCGAAGAAGCTTCCTTCTCGTTCCTGTTGTTGCGCATCTTCGAAAGGGCCAGCGAAACACCTGTAATGGTAGCAATAACTGAAGCTCCAAGTGCTGCATATTTAGAGAATCCAGTATTGATGCGTGCGAATAAAGATTGTGATTCACGAATTTCCCCATTGACTCTACGTTGTTCAGCCAGTACCAATCTTAATTGTTGCTGATATTTATTCCATTCGGCCGATCCACGTTTTACATGACCTGAATTCAGCCTTGCATTGATATCCCTGATAAGAGTTTTCAATTCTTTAGGAGTGGCCAATCCGATATTATTCATTGCTTCGTCAATGTTCCTGGCGTTGGTTCTCATTATCCTCAATTGTTTATTGGTTTCACGAAGTTCCTTTTCCAGTGCCTTTATCTTTTTGGTGTCTCCAGATGCATAGGCTTCAGCCAAACGTCCTTTAAGACTATTAGCATAGCTTTCCAGATTGCGAAGTTCATTTTTCGCCTGTTCTCCATTTACCTGCACCTCAACGGTAGCTCTTTCATTAATAGCCATATCTAACTTTATTTTTTATCAAAGTTAGCCGAGACAGATGAAGGGTAAAAAGACAAAAAAGCTATATTTGTATAAATCAAACTTATACAAATATGAATGAATCCAAAGACATTAAAGCGATTATAGTATGTTGTGCATCAACAATAGAGCTAATCCAAGAAATCCTGTTATTTATGCCGGAGGAGTTTAGAATTGCTAAGAAAGAAATATTAGTAATGATTCCATTCCAAAGTAAAAGAGTAGCTAACAATTACGTAGCTTATGATTTCTTAAAACCTGAGATATTAAATGAAAAAGAAATGAAACAAATATCTAATGGGAAAAAGAATGAGTTTAATATAAATGGAGTAAATATTTCAATTCGTGTGAAGAATGAAATGGATTGTTTTCTTAGATATTATCAAAGACAAAGTATTTATTAAAAAAGTCATGTACCCGAAATAACCTATCGGGTACATGACTTTAAAACCGAAAAATATTATAATTCAAAGAAATTCCAATGTATGGCGAAGGCCCATCCCGTGAAAATCCATATCCAGCACTTACACCAACTCCCCATCTTTTTGAATCTGGAACCTTTATGATCTTGTCAGTATAGTTATTAATAATCTTATCCTGATAGATATATCTTGGATACACTTCAATATAATCAAGCTCAGGAGCAACACCGCTAATCTGTACAGTATAGCTGCTGTCTTTATATGATTTTGTCTCAACAGCCACTTTTACACTATCAGCAACAATAATGCTATCACCGCGCAAAAAACAAAGGAAAGGCATAGGATACGGATACAGCACAGTATCAATATCAATCCTAGTCCGATAGATAGTATCAGAAGTATGGACAATCTCTGGATCAGGCTTTTGCTTCAGGAAGTAGCCCGAAGCAAAAGAGATAATGATTATCAGAATGAATATAATCTTTTTCATGCACTGAAGTAATTAATTCGTTTGCCGTTCTGAACATCGTATACATCTAGGTGTACCCAAGTCACACCCGATTCTAATCGTATAGGATAAGGCAGTAAAACTTGATTCTCACTGATCCAATTTCTTACCTCTTGTGCAGTCATTCCTTTAACATCGAAGTCTACACCAGCACCATTGCAGTGAGATGATAAGTAAATCAGATTTTTGCCGGTTTTATTCTTAGACAATTGACACACATTACATCTTAACCCACGCTGTGAGAAGCTTCCACCTCCGTCCCAGTTATTAATATAGATGGGTTTATTGATAGCCTTGCGAATAACCAAAAGTGTGTGTAGTAGTTCGGTATCTAAGAACTGCCAGGCCTTATCGCCAAAGCGTTGAAATGTGTGCTTGCATACTAGCTCCTGGATGATGAAATAACCATTCGCTTTGATCTCCTGGATGATTCTTTGTCTTGTCATTTATTTGCCTCCTTTCTATCACTTGCAACCATATCCTGCGCTGCGCTTTTAATCCAGCTTTTAACCAGGACACCAAAGCCAAATATAGTTAATGATACACTTAGGAACTGTGCGATTGTAGCCATGGACGCGCCTGACAACTCTCCTTTCGGCTCCATAAAAATACTCACAAATGCCAATACCACGGCTACGATAAAGCTGCATACTGCTACAGCATACTGAATAGCCTCCTTGTGTTTTAGTTCAAAGTTCATTCTGTCGTAATTTATGTTTATACAAAAATAGCAAGGTGATTATTGGCATAAAAAGACAAATAATTAGGTTGAAATTTTTCAAAGTTGAGAAAGTATCAAATCCTAGTCCTATATCGTATATTTTAATGCCCGATAAAAATGTACGATATATGGATACATCTAAATTAAATGGAGGTGGTGATACAGGTAAGATCACCACACTCAACGAAAATGTAGACAGAGTTTTAATTGTAACCGCCGAAGGTAAACAGCAATGGATGACACCTGGAGATGCAGCTACGGAATTGCAGAAGAAAATGGCTACTGTTACAGTAAGCCAAGCAGGGCTAGTTAATCCGGTATTTGGGAAATTCCAAACAACATCAACTGGAGGCGTACTTTTGGCACGTATCGCCAAAACTGGCGGTGCTTTCAGCGCTAAGATATATGTTTCAGCGCCATCATTGCTAGGCGGTGAATTATTTTTAGCCGTTGCTGTCTCTTCGGCTGGTGTAGTAACATCCAAGTTAATCACAAAGGAATCAGGAGTGGGAATTGACGCTTCGCTTGTGGCGAGCTATGTTACATCAGGTGATTATGTGGAATTATATATCACAAGAGGTGGGGTAATGCTTACGGTAGATGTCATATATACCGATAATTGTACTTTAGTTATAGCTAATGGAAATGCAGCCCCAGCTACAGCAACTCCGATAACTAGGACTTAATAATTATTCTCTTCCACCCACAACCGCAAGGAAGTGGGTGGGGAATGACTAAATAGCTGTCAAACCGTCAGTAGATGTTAGATATTCACTAAGATTATCAACTAAGCTATCTGATGCCATATTAACATAGCTATAAGAATTCACACTTGTGTTACAATAGAATCTCACAATATCTCCATCTAATTTATACCATAAGGAATAGGCACCAGCATTTATATTATATGCATAGCTTATAACAGGAGCAAGATGACTGGTATGGAAAGAGAAATATATTTTTTTTGATGTTCTATCAGCTATAAATCTGTTCCCTGACATAAAGTCAAGCATTAGAACAGCAGAACCTTTTCGATCAATTGAAGCGAAGTTGGTATAAGATGTCGTACTCTTCGAAGCTATACATCGTGTAATTTGTCGTGCGTGATTAACGCTCATAAGTCCTTTAGTTAATTCAGTCGCTTCAGACATTAACTCCATCAGTGCCTTAGCATGATCAGCTGGAATTATATAGTACAGCTTGCCGTTCGCGTCTGTGATAGGAGTCATCTTACTTGTGTCGAGCGTGGTTATCTTTTCACCATCACTGAGTTTAGTTGTAGCCATAATATGTACAATTTATACGGGCGATTTAATCGCCCTGGTTTAACATTAAATTTATATTTCTTATTTGTAAATTATTATTCAAAGTTTCCAACTATTGCATCACTTATATGCCAACAATCGTTGATTGATGTCAAGATTGTGAAGCCTTGTGGTGTGTAATACTTGTAATACGCATCTTGCATAGATGTAAGTCCATCGAACGAGAATTTCACAGATGACTGCAACTTAATACTTGTTGATATTCGACTTGCTGGTATAACTGTGAATATTCTTAATTGCAAACCTGGCCACAACGTTGGATCAGGAAGGTTCAGAGTCGGCGACAGATTCCCACCATTGACTATTATATTAGTGCCGTCTGTCGTTGGATCCAGCGTGTAACCCGAATTAAAATTCAGTCCTTTAGATGTTGAATACAACACCTTCGCTCTTACTACACCTTCAATATCTGCATCCTTAAATTTGGCTTTACCAGTTAGGAAGTCTAATAAGATGTTTGGATTGAAATCAACTCCTCCAGGAGTAAAGTCAGGATAATCGTTAGTAGCGTCACCATTGCTATCGATGCCATATTGCGACATCATAAACTGATCCCTGAATACAGCCGAACCGACCAATCCCGTACCGATGATCCCAATCTTAGTAAACATGGCTTCCAGGATCCCGTATTGCTTCCAGTGTGTAGTCAGAGGATTATTTTCCACATCTAGTTTAGGACTAACTGAGCTATTTCCAGATTGCCAATGAGACCAGATGTAAGCCAATCCCTCATCTACAAGATAATGACCGTTCTTGTAGATATTAGTACTGCTCCAGTCGTCTGTACGTGGAAATGGCGTAGCCTGTTCTTGTATAACTGGTATATACAATTCCTCTATGTCAGTATAAGTGTCAGGAAGTGGATTCTCATCCTCATCGTAGTTCTTGTTGATCTTACGAATACGTAAACTAAGGCCTTCCATCATTTCACTTGATCCAATTGACTCGCCAATAAGATAATCAGCCCATACGCCTGATCTATTCTTCATCTGCAAGTTAAGAAGCTCTGCTGCCAACATATCATCTTGTGATATATCAGTAATAGAAGCACCATCAGTCTTGCGAATGACGATATCGAAATCGTCCTCCCTGATCTGCCCGTATGCAGAGCGTGTTATGCTTGCATAAGGCACAATAATCTTATAGCTGACAGCATTCTTACCGTTTTGCGTCATTGTAAAAAACTGATATGATGATAACTTCTTCATAAGCCACCTAATTAGTTTCATGCTGATTTATTGGCTTGAACGGCAAGCCCTAACCCCCTGTTAGCTCTTATCAGGTCTTGACCAGTGATTGATACACTTGTGCCACCTGTCCACCTTGCAGCAGTCTGAGAAGCGATAATAAAATCATCTCCCTGGTTATCGTGCGTGTAGTAAGAGAATGTGAAACCTGTCACTGTGTCTTGCGTCACACGATTAACTACTTTAGGAGTGACTGTAGCCGTCTCAGTTGCATCAGTGAACTGAGTTCCTGAAATACCAGTCACAGGTAATAGAATATCTTCTGGGTCAGAGAAGTCAGTAATCTCATCGAAGTCAGATGCAAGCAGCTCGCCATCCTTGTACGCTTCACACTTTAGCTTTAGTTTATTGTCAACATCGTCATCAGTGACAGTGCAATTGCGTGTAGTAGGTGCCATCACCACATTGCTGGTAGCCAACATCTTGATCCACTTGAAGACAAGACCAGTATATTCTGTAACTTCAACACCATCTTTGTACACCTCGGCTTTTTCGGGCAAACTGCTGTTCTCAGTAGTTATCTGTGAGCCGTAATCATTGACAATAGACAGAGTGTATTGTGAGCCTTCACTCTCTGCGATGATTACTGGGACATGAATGTTCTCGAATGGTTCGCTTCGTCCTTGGGATTCGACAGTGCCACTGATAGTAATCAAGTCGTTATCATAACCTGATATCGGCACAAGATTCTTAAGCACTCGCACACCTGGTATGTTATAGGTCTTCCCCGATACAACGACCGCTTGTGTCACCTTTTCAAAGTAGTCTACAAAGCCATCGGTTGTGCACTTATTGTCCGTACCGAAGGTCAGATCAACGCCATTGTAAGCAAATTTGATGGTATTGGGCACAAATATCTTACCCGTTTTTTGACCAGTCAGGAACGGATAAGCCACTGACTTCTTATCTGTAGGCAATGCTTCAAAATCTGGAGAAAACTGATTAGACAATGGTTTATAACTCTGTTTCAGCTTAGCCCCGAATGTTCGCCCCACACCTTTAATCGTCTCACCGAAAATCACTGACGTAAATAAGATATACGCGTTAAGACTGTTCATCTGTCACCTCCATTTCTTCATTAACAACTTCCACTTCCGTTCCTCCTTCATTTTCTTGAAGCACCTCTGGAGTAGGTTCTAATTTTGCATTCTTGAGCTTGAGAACATGCTCCTCACTCTCAATTGTTACACTGATACCCGACAGCACCCTCATTGCGTTCATCGCCAATATTGAGCGTCCGTCTGGTAATTTCTCGGCATTAGGATATAGACCTTTCTCTGCCAACTTCGCTGAATCAACTAATAGATAGTTCATACTTAAAATTATTTAGTTATTCGTCCTACAAATACATCACCGTTCTCATTGACCAGATAAGCCCCGACCTCATTGGTCAATGGCATCCAGTGTGTCAGTTCATACACGTCACACTCTACGATCACACCTACAGTATTGGTGACTCCAATCGCCTTTGAGCTAGAACTTAACTTGAAGCCATGCCCAATTTGTGTTCTAGTGCTGCCAGCCTCTTTCGATTTTGCCCACCAAAGACACAGATAGTGTTTCTCTGGATCATTTATGACTCCCTTATTATCCGTAAGCCAGCATTCACATTCAATGGCTTGATCTATATCAGGGGCAATATACATCCCCTTAGACCTTCTGCTATGCGCCTTGGCATCAGGATATTCAACTGCAATGGTACACACATCAGAATACTTACTGTCAGTCGGTACGCTTGGGTAAGTACCCTCATAGTAGCAGCCGATACATTTGAATGTGCGATTGGAAAATAGTGAAGCATTGACTTTGATTGTCTTCGCAAACCTGCCATTAGTCAGACCCGACATTAAGAACAGATCATCAGCAGTGAGCAGTCTCCATGTACTATTTTCAAGAACATACCAGAAGTATGCGGCATTAGCGTCAGCTATAGATTTTGTCCCTGATCTAAGTTGAGCAGGCAACTCAACTTCCATCCAACCTGCATCACTTACGGCTGCACGTGTGGGATCTATTGAGAAGGCTGTGGGTTGATCAATCTTACATGAGTAGCTGTTAGCCTCGTAATAGGTAGTTTGCAATGGTATGATACCCTCAGCCATTACCGTCTTATTGATACGAATGTCAGTAAAATAGGCTTGGAAGTAAAGATCCATTGGAGCGTCAACGGGCGTGTTGCGCATCACCTTTATAGAGTATTGCGGATGCCCATCTGCTGATATTTGGTACTCCTCGTTGTTGATAATCTTAGTTGACGATGAAGGAATGTCCGTAAAATAGTCTACACCAGTCAAGACAACCGTTCCGGACATCTTACCATGAGGATCATAAACACCGATATCTGGTAGGGCAACTAGTGGCACCAAGGCACGATTGTCAATATACGAATCATCATCCTTGCTGTAACATTGGGTGATATTCCCATTCAGAATTTTATACCCGATTCTAAAAAACGATAGAGGATCCACCTCCACGTCCATATCAATAGGCTGTTGTACTTTAATCATATTATATTACTATTAATAGTTCTTGATCTCTTGATTAATTCACCATCTACAGGAATAAAGGCATCAATGATAAACTTTGTCTTCCTGTCGATGCTCCAGTTGCGCCCCATATCTTCAGTCACGAACTTCACCTTATTTACCTGATCCTGCACATTAGGCAGCCAAGCGTTATCATCAGGTATATTACCTGTGTCACGTGTCCACTGCATTTCAAATGCGGGGTTGGCTAGTAGTTGTTCCGTAATATCATTATCTCCGAAGAAGATAAGAGCAGTAACTATTGTATTGACCTCGCCATCCATAAAGCGGAATGAATCCGTTGATGACACAGGCTGTATAGTATAGTCACTCTTTCTCACATTTAAGGCTCGCCATGCTTGACTATTCCATTTCGGTTCTTCCACCGTTTTATCAATAAGACAAGCCCATTCAAAGCCAAGGTGCTCAACTACATGTTGTTCCAGTTCATTGTACTTCGTCCCATTTTCGCTGACCTCATCGCTGGTAATGTAGCGGTAAGGCGCATCACTCTGAGCCACTGCCAAGCTCCACTCATCACGTGGCACTTTCTTTGTCACTATATAGCCGTTATAGTCATATTCATACAATTTATTGAATATGCCTATCTGTGCCATCACACCCTTTGCGTTCTTAGGAATAGGCAGGTGACTGATCGCTTTAATATCAGGAAACTTACCGATCGATATCTCATAGTTGTAATCCTCAAGAATAGGCTTAAAAACGTTCTGGTAAAATCTTATCGCTTGTTCCCGACTGGATAAAGTCCACCAGGCTGAATCTGGATTGAAATCGCCATCATCTGGAATATTTACTGTTCCTTGTCTTGCTACTGCATAATCTTTACAAGGTGGATTGTTTACTCCTCCAGGGCATTGATTCGCTTGATAGAGCACTACAGTTATAGTGTTGGTATTGGTGTTCGTATTCAACACTCTCATCCATGAGGTGTAGTGTGTAGTGCCCCCTAACAAGATGTTATTAACAACCTGTTTGATTATATGCCCCTCCTTAAGGCTTGTAATATCCGCTTCTGTTCGCTTCTCAATGGTCAAGCGATAGGTGCTTTCTCCTAAATCTTCCACATTGTTAACTAATCCAACATCAGTAAACATGTGGTCGGAGTTCATCAACTGTATTTCATTGATGAGCATCTTGATCATTGTCAGAGCACCACGTACCTCTAAATTCTCGAACTGTCCTCGACCATCTGGATATATACCTGCTCCTTTACCGTTCACCATGGAGTCGATGAACTCACCAAACTTTAGCAGATGGTTAGTCCCATCCTCCTTATCTTTCCGCAAAAAATATTTAGCAAGCTCTTCCAAATCTGGACCTAAAGCATCAACAAAAGCACAAAGCAAGTCGCCTACACGTTTAGCAGTGTTTGCTCCCACCTTGTGCTCATCTCTGATTTGAATCGCTAAGTTTTTGAGTACCTCTTTAATGTCTGCCATCTTCGATTAAATTTTAACCAAAAATAGCCAGAGCAAAAGAGTGATAAAAAGACATTAATATTTGCGTCTACCCCATAGGTAAGAGCGCATCGATGTGCTACGCTTGTGATTTGCCTCTTCTATTCTGTTTGCTAATAAGCCAACAAAGTTATCGGCATACATATAAAGCATTTCTTCTCGTAATACCATCACAGAAGCAAAGTATGCCCGTGAAAACCATTCACGGGGTTGACGAGCTTCACCATGTGTAATTTTGCCAGATTTTTGTTTACGAGTATACTCTTTTCCACGATATCGCTCGTCTAGGAATTCAAGATTACCTTCATTGCCATGTTCATATCCACGGCCAACACCGCAATCCTGGTAGATACCATATTCCATGAATTTGTGTTGGATCAAGGCCAAGTGTGCGCCATCAGAAGTGACATTCTCGGTTATATCATTTCTGAGCAGGTAGGTGTCATGAACACGAAGCCGTTGAATCTTCTCACGCCAAATATCAACCATCATCTTAGACCATGCCTCCTGATACTTCCTTCTATCTTCAGGAGTAGAATAAGGACGATCATCGTTGCGCTTATCGCGCTTTCTATTCCTACGCCCACTCATCGCTGTTATAAGTTAAGTCAGTCGGCTCGCTAACATCCACCATGAAATAGAGACCGGTTGAACCTGCCATAAAGTATTGACCGATTTCACGAGAGTAGACACGATCAGTATTCATGTATATTTGTTCGCATTCGAGGTCATCCACGTCAATAAGCAGTCTGCTATGAAGTTGTCTAAAGAGTTGACGGCAGATATCAAGTGCTTCCTGGCGTTCAGTCATATCACCAAACGTATAGTTTTTAAGCAAGAATACAGTGAAAGTACGCTTCTTAAAGAAACCGCCAGAACGTTGTTCAGTCACTCCATCATTCGTATCGTCCACACAAAGGAAGGCCGATTGTGTTTTGAAGTTATCAACCACCTCTTCTAAAGAATTGATCCCAGAACAGGAGCATGGGAAAAAGCCGTGCACCTGTGCCAATTTGTTTTTAGTGCACAAGGCTTGGAAGTAACCGTGTGCATCGAATAAATTAATTGCGTCCATGTTTCCGATTTAATTCCTTAGCTTCACGTGCCTTCTCGTTCAGTTCAGTCAAGGCACGCCAGCAATCCATTTCTAAAATAATTTTCTCTTTCGTCACATCACCTTGTGTCAATGCTCTAATCTGGGCATTCATGCAATCAAGCATATTAGGTAGTTCAAATTCATCATTAGTCAAATCAGCCGAATCAAAGAAGTGTGGCCACAACTTAGCGAAAAGGTTTTTAACCGATGTGTACCACATGAATATAGAAAGCTGTTCAGCTTCAGACAATGATAGCTTGTTGGGGTGTTTGCCTTTACGAAGATAAAGCAGCTTGCCAATCTCATTCAATGTATCAGGTTTATTCGTTATCAAATATCCTTGATACAAGTTCTCTAGTTGTAAATAATCACCAAAAGAAACATCATGCAGCTGCACATTAACCGCTTTCATTCCATCAATTACATTGAGGCAAACAGGCAGATCAGGACACGCTTCTAAATAATTTAGCTTATCAGTGAAATAATAGACTTGAAACATATCCAATTTAAAGCACACCTTTTCCGTGCCAACCATAGTGTGACACGTCCAACCACTCTTATTCTTCTTAACAACTGTAATATCACAGAAGCGAATAAAAGCATAGGTTTTTACTTTCCCAATGTCAAAATGAGACAGCAGATAAAAAACATATTTAAGCTGATCCTGCGAAAGCTTCAGCCATGAAGTGGGTAAGTGGAAGTTAAGTACATTACCCGAAAAAGTAGGTTGTATCGTCCTTTTCATTTTTATATCGTTCAAAGTGTTTCACCTTATAAGCTTCAGAATCTTTGTAAACGGGAAAATCATCAGGCTGATCTTCAAGCAGGTTGACGGTGGTGTTCAACTCATGCTTAAAAGCTTGCCCCTGCGAATTGATGAAATAACCGATAGCCTTACATAATGACCAGGAAAGTAGGACTTCAGAATCAGTAAGATTTTTAAGGCGTGTACCTTCCAGGAGCCTATTAAACATCACGCTGGAGATTGCGCGTCTAATATTCTCTTCAGCTTCGGCAATACGTGGACGATAGCGAAAAAGATCAGAACGAAAAGCATCAGGCTTACCGGCATAATCGCGTAAAGCAGATGCGGAATAAAAAAGAGAATCGATTAACATTCGAGCGTTGACCGATTTAGCCCAATCTTCCATACCTATGAGAGATTGTATCAATAAATCAAGAGCTTCATCAGATTGTTGAAGTAATGTTTTTCGTAATGAATCAACACGATCCTTAGACGCTGGTGTTAAGTTCTGATTGCTCACCACACCAAAACCATTAGGAGTAAGTACCAAATCCAGCTGTGGAATCTGTTCATAGAAAGCTCTCAGACAAATATATTTCTCTGCGACCAGAAGTTGTGCACCAGAAAGAGAATCGATACTGATTTTCGGTCCTAATATCACATTCGATAATTTACTCATCACACCAGCAAAAGCACTTGTCAGCGAATCAAAAACGAGGGCATTTGAAGAGATAGCGGCAATCGCATATTTCTCAAAAAGTTCTTTTGTAATTTTCATAATTAATTTTGTTGAGCTGTTTTTTCTTGTGCATCCGTATTCTTATCCAAAGTTGTAAGCAAGATCATTGGCACATCTGGATAAACGAGATCATCCCATTTATTGAAATAGATCACGATATTGTGAGGCATATACATCAAGTCATGGAATGCGATTTCAAGAGATTGTTTTAGCGTGAATAATTCTCGTTTGTCTGATCCTGAATTATTGCTTTGGCTTTTACCCGGTGTAGCACCAACAAGGTTAGGATGTATATTATCCCCATAGCATGTGATATTGCTAGCTTCCTGAATATCTTCACTCCAATCACCACCTTCTTTCTGCACATCAATGGTCTGTATGCGAACCATGCGATTCTCCTTACCATTCGGATCAATATAAAAACCAGTGATCCACACCTTGCCAGAATTCTCTATACCCCCAACAAAATCTTTAATATTCTGCTTTTCCTTCTTGATACGTTCCTGCTGAGCCAAAGGATCAGTGATCTGTTCTTCTGCCAATAAGTTTTCCCAGAAGTCTTTGTGTATCTCAACCTGATATTTGATTTGCGCATGGTTGCGAAGCTTCGCCTTCTTACCTTTACCAATCAACCGTTTAATATCAAACCAATCGCCACGGAAGATAGAGGTATAATAAGGATTAGGATAATACCTGAAGCCTGGAGTGGGGAAACGAACCATCACAGCGAATTTACGCTGTGTAGTGCGTTGCCAACTCTGACCATCAGGACCAGGAGCCAACCCCATCAATACTTCGAGTTCACCCAATGGATCATGTTCATCAAGAAGTTGAATACATTCAACATCCTCTTCACGAATACTATCTTTGCGCCAGTTGGCATAAAACACATGATTAATTTTGCCCCATCGATCGGCCTTTTCAAATCTGCAATAACAAGCTTCTTTATGCTTCAGACGATTGATCTTCTTCCCATCTTTAGAAAGGATGATAACAGAAACACAGAAAAAGAAATATTTGATGTCAGTACTTTGTTCGAGCATAAAGGAAGGGATGTTGTTGTGCAACATCCACTTCTTTATGTCTTTGTTGTCAGTCGGTTTTTTTGTGTTGTAATCAATATACCTTTGACCTGATCCGTAACAAGTAAGCACATTAAAGAGTTTGTTTTGCGACATCACCTCATCCATGCCAATCAAATCAATTATCTCAAATGGTTGCTTGTTGTCAGGGCCATACTTTACATAGGTATATCCTTTCTTACCTGGTATTGTAACGGTACTCACATCTTCAGTATCCTCTTCGAATATATCAGCACTATCAGTAACAGTACTCATGGCTGCCATCACTCCAGTTGAACCGATTGAGAGGATTTCACTTGGTACAAAAGTTCGTTTATCGTTATTAGTAGTTGTCATAAATATATCTCCATTCCGTTAATAGCGTGCATAGTAATAGTTCTGAATTCTCGGAGCAATCCCGAATCAGGCAGCATGATCTTATGCGTTCCTCCTCTCCAATGAGAACCAACACATGTTACGCGCTTATATTCAATGATGTCGCCAGTGGAAAGCTTCCATACTTTAATGGTGACGGGTTGCTTCGATTCGAGCAACCTGATAGCGTCTTTTTGATGTATTACTTTAATCATCCGAATGTATTATCAAAAGTGTTATCGAAAACCCGTCCAGCTCGCGCCAACTGAATGATGTTCTGTTGTCGTTGCGCATAGCGGTATTTGAATGTAAATGAAGGTAATGTGTCAAGATCATTATTTCGCTCACTTTGACTTTCTGTAATAGATATCTCCTTTCCAGGCTGATCATCTACCAACAGATATATTTCTTTTGAACGAAACAAGTCTTCAGCCCATAGAGCCATTTCAAATGTCAATACGCCTGTATTGGCTGTAAACACTCTAGTTTCCTCAATCTGATAATTGCGAAACATCCCATTAATCATGGCTTGCGATCTTTCAAAAGATGGAGAAAGTGTATGTGTACCTGTGCAATATAATGTTTCCTGGCACCCGAAAGAATTAGTGAATAGCAGGGCTGGAGCAATATCAGGATTATTGATATCTAGATTAAAAATTTGTGTGCGGCTACCAGCCGTAACAGTATATTGAAAGAGTATATCATCGGATGAGTCGAATAGATCAGGAGATACATCAAGCGTACTCACTTCGTTTAGCGTGGTAATTGTATTGAGGTTTACTGTTTCAAAACGATAGGTTTTACCGCCAACCAAGTATAGACATTCAACACTGATAGGAGTAGCTTCAGTGGCCACCAAATGAAGGAATTCTTTTCGCCCGATCGATGTAGTTTTCGGGCCTAGTAAAGAACTAAGGAAATAACCTTCCAAGAAAGGGAGTGCATCCAATGGAGACTCAGCAGCGCAAAACTGCACGACAAAACTTTTATTGATTGTAGTAGTACCAATCACCTGATAATTGAATGTATCAATAAGTTTGTTTCTAAGATATGGTTCTATTAAATCCTTCAGATCAGCAATCACGATCACCCCATTGTTATCAGGCACATACTTTTCATTCAGGATGTCACCGTCCGCATTGCTGACAACAAATGTAATATTGTCTTCATTGGTCGCTATCTCCAATGTATCCAGTGCTGAAGAAAACATATATGCTGTAAAGTCTTTTGTAATGGCAATCATATCTTTTACTTTTTATTCAAAGATACATTGCGGTCATTGGCCATAAAAAGACAAGCGCACACTGCAAATGTGCACTGTGCGCTCTGTAGGTAAAAAGCATAGTGTTTTATCGTTTCATGATCGCCCATTTGGGCATTCCATCCTCTGAGAGTTGTATATGGTAACCTAATTCTAGTAATGTAAGCGTCACCTGGTTCACTGTCAATTCTACCATGGTAGAGAGATCATCGGCAATATCCTGACTGGTTTTATAAATAATATTATTATCATCTTTGTCAGCAGGAAGATAGTTTTGAAGATACTCAATCAAAACATTCTCTAATTCAATCTTACTTTTTTTGCTCATGATTATTGATTCGATTTATTGTTAACAAGAAAAGCCATATAGTCCAGTCTCATACTATTCAAATCGCCAAGGAGTTTTAGTGTTTCCTCCGCACTACCACCACAAATGGTATTTCCAGTTAGAATAGTAGTGATCCAAGAATCAAGTTTACCGATAATACTTTTTGCTTGTTCTGAATTATTAGCTTGCATTTCGGCAATCAATTCTTGAACATCGTCCGTTAATTGAATTTTTGGGTTATTCATAAGAAGCTCCTTCCTTATGCAAACCAGCTTTTACGCCACACCATACAGCAGCTACAATAGCTGGATAAAAGAAAAGAGTGATGCAGATGAAGAAA
>CAMTPC010000065.1 GCA_947074295.1 uncultured Bacteroides sp.
GACTGGCGTAGCTCTGATAAGGAACTTCGCAGCTTTGGATATCAATTGGATTAATTATAGAAATAGTAATGCAACTGTGATAGTTGTGATAATAATAATGTAAAGTATGGGAAATTTAGTTGCCATCGTAGGTAGACCTAATGTAGGAAAATCTACACTATTTAACCGTTTGACGAAAACTCGTCAAGCTATCGTGAATGAACAAGCGGGTACTACACGTGACCGCCAATACGGCAAATCGGACTGGGGAGGACGTGAGTTCTCAGTGGTAGACACCGGTGGCTGGGTAGTGAACTCGGATGATGTTTTTGAAGATGAGATTCGCAAACAAGTGCTTTTGGCTGTAGAAGAAGCTGATGTAATATTGTTTGTGGTGGATGTTGCTAATGGTGTGACTGACCTCGATATGCAGGTCGCAGCTATACTGCGCCGTGCCAAGCGTCCTGTAATTGTTGTAGCCAATAAGACTGATAATAATCAACTACACTATAATGCGGCCGAATTCTATAGTTTGGGTTTGGGCGATCCTCAATGTATTTCTGCAATTAGCGGGAGTGGTACTGGAGATCTGATGGATCTTATTGTTAGTAAGTTCAAGAAAGAATCGGATGAAATCATTGATGAGGATATACCACGTTTTGCGGTTGTAGGTCGTCCTAATGCTGGTAAATCATCTATAATAAATGCCTTTATCGGCGAGGAACGTAATATAGTAACTGATATTGCAGGAACTACACGTGATTCAATCTATACCCGCTATAATAAATTTGGTTTTGACTTTTACTTGGTAGATACCGCTGGTATACGTAAAAAAGGGAAGGTTAATGAGGATTTGGAATACTACTCGGTGATTCGCTCAATACGTGCCATTGAAAATTCTGATGTTTGTATCTTAATGCTCGATGCTACTCGTGGGGTGGAAAGTCAAGACTTGAACATCTTTTCGCTGATACAGAAAAATCAGAAAGGTCTGGTAGTAGTTGTAAATAAATGGGACCTTGTAGAGAATAAGGATAATAAGGTGATAAAGACTTTTGAAGAAGCCATTCGTAAGCGTTTCGCTCCATTTGTGGATTTTCCAATCGTATTTACGTCTGCCACTACAAAACAACGCATCCTTAAGGTATTGGAATTGGCGAATGAGGTGTTTGCACACCGTTCGGTGAAGATTCCTACTGCCCGTTTAAATGAAGAGATGTTACCGTTGATTGAGGCATATCCACCTCCTGCAACAAAAGGAAAATATATCAAGATAAAATATGTGACACAATTGCCTGGTACAAAAGTGCCTACTTTCGTGTTTTTTGCAAATTTGCCACAGTATATCAAGGAGCCTTATAAGCGCTTTTTGGAAAATAAAATTCGTGATAAATGGAATCTTTCGGGAACTCCTATTAACATATTTGTCCGCCAAAAATAGTAACTTTGGCCTATAATGGAATTGTTGATAAGATTTTGAATAATCAACATTGCTAAAACTCTTATATCTATGCAGTCTAATATCTTGATAGTCGATGATCATCCTTTCATTGTCGAAGGATTGGTTCATTTGATTGAATCATATCCCGAATTGAAGGTTGTTGCTACAGCAAATACTGGCGGCCATGTCATTGAACAGATGTCTGAAAACGAGATTGATTTATATATCTTAGATATAAATCTACCTGATATCTCTGGATTTGATTTAATCGAAGCTATCCGAAAAAAGGATAATTCAGCGCCGATAATCATCCATACCATGCACGAAGAAATATGGTATGTCAATCGAATGATTGCCATGGGGGTGAATGGCATCGTGCTTAAATCGAGTGCTACATCACAAATGATGGAGGCGATAAAGAAAGTATTAGAAGGAAATGTGTATACCTGTGAGCGGTTTGCTAAAGTAAAGGAAAAACTGCAATCGCAGTTGGACTTGAATAATAGAAAGACAAAACCTACTCGTAGAGAAATGCAAGTGCTAGAATTGATAGCCGATGGCTTGAATACATGTGAAATTGCTGACAAGCTGGAAATAACAGAGAATACGGTGGAAACTTTCAGAAAACGCTTGATACAGAAATTTTCTGCTAAAAATTCCATCGATTTAGTGGTGATGGCTATAGAACGAGGATTTTTAAATAAGTCTACTTATTGACTTGACAAATATTAATAAAAAAGATGCGCTGCTACGTTATTCTATTTCGTAGCAGCGCATCTTTTTATTATATATCGGGGTACAATATACTATTTTATATGCTGGAGTTTTGTCATTTCCATTTCCTTCACTTTTCTCAATAGCTCTGAGGCAAATATAAAATTAGTCAATAGTTCGTTGTTGTTCGTGAATATTTCATTCTTTGTACCTTCCCATTCTTTACGACCTTGATAAATGTAAATGATTTTATCGCCAATACCCAAAACTGAATTCATATCATGTGTATTGATGATGGTGGTCATGTTGTATTCCTCCGTGATGTCATGAATGAGCGCATCAATCAAAAGAGAAGTCTTCGGATCGAGACCCGAGTTGGGCTCATCGCAAAAAAGGTATTGTGGATTCAGTGCAATGGCACGTGCAATAGCAACGCGTTTCTGCATTCCACCACTGATTTCATCCGGCAACTTGTCTCGTGCGTCAATCAATCCAACTCTATCTAGACAGAACATGGCGCGCTTGGTACGCTCGCGGAGTGTGTCATCACTGAACACATTGAGAGGGAACATGACATTTTCTAGTACACTCATCGAATCGAACAGCGCTGCACTCTGAAAAATCATACCCATCTCGCTACGTAAATTCTTTTTCTCCTTTTTGCCTAGCTTGATGAAGTCGCGATGGTCATACATGATCTTACCTTTGTCTGGATCGAGTAGTCCAACGATGCATTTCATGAGAACCGTCTTACCTGAGCCACTCTGCCCAATGATCAGATTAG
Organism: uncultured Bacteroides sp.; assembly: GCA_947074295.1. Taxonomy (GTDB): domain Bacteria; phylum Bacteroidota; class Bacteroidia; order Bacteroidales; family Bacteroidaceae; genus Bacteroides. The sequence continues at coordinate 2,919 of CAMTPC010000065.1, forward strand.
TTTTTCCGTTCTCGAAGGTAGCACTGATGTTGTCAAGTACTGTCTTTCCTTCGAAAGATTTATATAGATTCTCTACTTCAATCATTCCATCAAGAGTTTGGTAAGTATTAGGTCGAAAAATAATATAAGTACGCTACTGCAAACAACGGCATTCGTTGACGCTTTACCTACCTCTATGGAACCACCGTCCACTGTGTAGCCAAAGAACGAAGCTACGCTAGAAATGATGAAAGCGAAAACCACTGATTTGATGATGCTACACCAGACATACCACTCCTCGAACATATATTGAAAACCATATTCCAAATTGGTGGCAGACATGACATTGCCAAACCAACATGACGCAAAAGCGCCAATGATACCTGCAAAGATGCTGAAAATAACGAGTAGTGGTATGATAGTGACCATGGCTGTGACTTTTGGCAAGATGAGGAAGTTAGCCGAGTTGACTCCCATGATCTCTAATGCATCAATCTGCTGGGTGACACGCATGGTACCTAATTCGGAGGCGATATTGGAGCCTACTTTGCCTGCAAGTATGAGACACATGATGGAAGAGGAAAACTCCAGAAGAAGAATCTCTCGCGTGACATAACCCACCGACCATCTTGGCACCCAACCAGTTCCTACGTTTAGTTGAATCTGTATGGTGATCACTGCTCCAATAAATAGTGAAATAAGCAAAACGATCCCAATGGAGTTGATCCCCAACTTTGCTACTTCGGTAATATATTGTTTGAAAAACATACGCATGCGGTCGGGCCGACCTATCGTACGCCACATCAATATCATATATTTTCCTAATATTTTAATAGGTCTTATCATGAATGGTTTATTTGTGTGCAAATGTACATACTTTCGGGTGATTTTTACTATTTTTGCCACAAAATAACGTGGTTATGGAAGAAAGCAGAATGGTTCTCCGTACGGAGGATCTTGTAAAAAAATACGGAAAAAGAACGGTGGTGAATCATGTTTCGATTCATGTGAAGCAAGGCGAAATTGTGGGATTGCTCGGTCCTAATGGAGCCGGAAAGACAACTTCGTTTTATATGACCGTAGGGCTGATAACACCAAACGAAGGACGAATATTCCTGGATGATTTAGAGATCACTAATTATCCTGTGTATAAACGTGCGCAGAATGGCATCGGATATCTTGCACAAGAAAAATCTGTTTTTGGTCAGATGTCCGTTGAAGATAATATTGCCGCAGTGCTGGAAATGACGGATAAGCCACGAGATTATCAGAAAGATAAGCTGGAGAGTCTAATAGCTGAATTCCGATTGCAGAAAGTGCGTAAGAATATGGGTAATCAACTCTCGGGAGGAGAAAGACGACGCACAGAAATTGCACGTTGTTTGGCTATTGATCCCAAATTTATTATGCTTGATGAGCCCTTTGCCGGTGTAGACCCTATTGCAGTAGAGGATATTCAGCAGATTGTGTGGAAATTGAAAGACAAAAATATCGGTATTCTAATCACTGACCACAATGTACAAGAGACTTTGAGTATTACAGATAGAGCTTACCTCCTTTTCGAAGGAAAAATCCTTTTTCAAGGTACCCCCGAAGAATTGGCGGAAAATCCGGTAGTTCGTGAGAAGTACTTAAGTAATAGCTTTGTGCTCCGTCGTAAGGATTTTATGGTTTGATATAGGAGACTTAGCTGTTTCTTATTAGATGTCCTAGGGTGTATCTTCTATAGAATGGGGATGCTTCCTGATTAATCGGCTGGAGAGAACGTTGTATTGTGTATTTGACAATCTAACTATATTAATAAAAAGCCCCTTTTGTTGTGAAAAACAAAAGGGGCTTTTTATTGTAGTGCTATATGATTAAGCTCTTGGTCTTGCTTCTTTAACAACCATCGTTCTGCCGAAGTATTCAGCGCCGTTTAGTTCTGTGATTGCTTTAGTAGCTGCCGCATCGTCGCTCATTTCAACGAAAGCGAAACCTTTTGAGCGACCTGTTTCACGATCCATAATAACTTTAACTGAAGATACTGCTCCGTAATCTTCCATAACTTGCTGCAAATCTGCTTCCTTAACGCGATAGTTAAGGTTTCCGACATAAATGTTCATAGTGAAAAATGATAAATTGAAATAATAAATAATAACTCTCTGGAAGATGACAAACGAATAGTAAAGATTAAAATAACAGAGAGTTTACAAAGACGTTTTTAAGGCAGAGTAAAATCATGTATTCGAAATCGAGAAACTGAGTGTATCATCATTCCGCTACAAAGAAAGATATAATATTTGATATTTCTAAATATTTTTCAACTTTTCTTTGTATTTGGATGTATGTTTTCATTTGTAAGGTTTACCGCAATGTTCTTCTCTAGATAGAGACAGTTTTGTCAGTCATGAACCATCTGGCATAAAATTTGTTAGACCCAAATATATAGCTTTTAATCAGAGGATAAACTTTAATCATTTTGTCATTAGTTTTAGTTGTTTTTATTCTTTTGAAACGGAATAAAAAGTAAAGTTTGATTTGATAAATGAAAGATAAGCACTAATTTTGCATCCTCTTAAAAAAGAATATTAAATATAAATCATATAAATAACTGTCACAGAATGAACGTTTCATTTGAGAACATTGACAAAGTAAGCGGGATGCTTACTGTTAAAATCGAAAAGTCTGATTATCAGGAAAAAGTAGAGAAAGCGCTTAAATCTATGCGCCAAAAGGCTCAGATGCCAGGTTTCCGTAAGGGAATGGTGCCTATGGGTGTAATCAAAAAAATGTACTATAAATCAGTTCTTGCCGAGGAAGTAAACAAGATATTGTCTGATACAGTATATAACTATATTCATGAAAACAACTTGAGCATCTTGGGCGAACCTTTGCCAAATCAAGATAAGCAGCCAGCTATCGATTTCGATACTATGGATGAATTCGAATTCTTGTTTGACATCGCATTGGCTCCAGAATTTAACGTAACTGTTGACGCTTCGGATAAAGTGGATTACTATACTATCGAAGTGACTGATGAGATGCTTAAGACGCAAGTTGATAGCTATGCTCAGCGTAAAGGCAAACATGAGAAAGTAGATTCTTACCAAGACAATGATATGTTGAAAGGCTTAATGGCTGAAATGGATGAGAATGGTAATACAAAAGAAGGTGGTATTCAAGTAGAAGGCGCAGTTCTTATGCCTTCGTACATGAAGAATGATGAGCAAAAAGCAGTTTTTGCTACCGCTAAAATCAATGATGTGTTGGTTTTCAATCCTGCTGTGGCATATGACAATAATGAATCTGAGATTGCTTCATTGTTGCATATAGAGAAAGAGGCGGCGGCTGCTGTGAAATCAAACTTTAGCTTTCAAGTAGAAGAAATCACTCGTTATGTACCAAGCGAATTGAACCAAGAATTGTTCGATGAAGTATTCGGTGAGGGTGTAGTGAAGAGCGAAGAAGAATTCGTGGCTAAAGTTAAGGAGAACTTGCAAGAGCAACTTATGCCAAATAGCGATTATAAGTTCATGGTAGATATGCGTCAACACCTTACAGAAAAAGTGGGTGCTGTTGAATATCCTGAGGCTTTATTGAAGCGTATCATGTTGCTCAATAATCAAGAAAAGGGCGAAGAGTTCGTAAACGAAAACTTCGCTGATAGCATCAAGGAATTGACTTGGCATCTGATCAAGGAGAAATTGGTGAAAGCTAATGATATTAAAGTAGAGCAGCCAGAAGTGCTCGAAATGGCAAAGAATGCTGTTAAGATGCAATTTGCACAATATGGCATGATGAATATTCCAGAAGATGTATTGTCAAACTACGCAGCCGAATCTTTGAAGAAGAAAGAACAAGTTGAAGCTTTGGTTGGTCGTATTGTTGACTCAAAACTGGCACAGGCTTTGAAGGCTCAAGTAACACTTGAACCAAAGACTGTAACTTTGGACGAATTTAATAAGATGTTCGAATAAGAATCTCTTTTTAAAATACTTATAACGACAAAAACACAGAGTTTCATTAAATATAACTCTGTGTTTTTTGTCTTTTCTACGTTCTTTTGTTTCTTTGTAATCATTATAACAAGAAAGGAATTTAAACATGGATGATTTTAGAAAATATGCAACCAAGCATCTAGGAATGAATAGCCTTGCACTAGATGGTGTTATCAAATCGCAGGCTGGTTATCTTAATCCATACATTCTTGAAGAGCGTCAGCTCAATGTCACTCAACTTGATGTGTTTTCTCGATTGATGATGGATCGTATCATTTTTCTTGGTACCGAAGTGAATGATTATACTGCCAATACATTGCAGGCTCAGTTACTTTACCTTGATTCGGTAGATCCTGGTAAGGATATTTCTATTTATATAAACTCACCTGGAGGATCAGTGTATGCTGGTTTAGGTATATATGATACAATGCAGTTTATCTCTAGTGATGTGGCTACTATCTGTACAGGTGTTGCAGCATCGATGGCAGCCGTTTTATTGGTTGCAGGTGCTGAAGGAAAACGTTCGGCTCTGAAACATTCACGTATCATGATTCATCAGCCTATGGGAGGCGCTCAAGGACAGGCATCTGATATTGAAATCACAGCTCGTGAAATTCAAAAATTGAAGAAAGAGCTTTATACGATCATCGCTGAGCACTCTCATACTGATTTCGAGAAAGTGTGGGCAGACTCGGACCGTGACTATTGGATGACTGCAGAAGAAGCCAAAGCTTATGGCATGGTGGATGAAGTATTGCTTAGAAAATAATTATGGCAGATTCAAAATCAAATAAAAGAAGATGTAGCTTTTGTGGCCGTTCTGAAAATGAAGTAGGTTTTCTGATTACAGGTATGAACGGCTATATTTGTGATAGCTGTACGGCTCAGGCATATGAGATCACGCAAGAGGCTATGGGTACAAAACCCACAGGCAAGGGAGTGAAGCTTAATATGGCTGAACTGCCTAAACCACTTGAAATAAAAACGTTTCTAGATCAATATGTGATCGGTCAGGATGATGCTAAGCGTTTCTTGTCTGTATCCGTTTACAATCATTATAAGCGCTTGCTTCAAAAAGAGAGTGCTGATGATGTGGAGATTGAAAAATCAAACATCATCATGGTGGGTAGTACGGGTACGGGAAAGACTTTACTTGCGCGCACCATTGCAAAACTGCTTCATGTTCCATTTACGATAGTAGATGCAACCGTATTAACCGAGGCAGGTTATGTGGGTGAAGATATTGAAAGCATCTTGACGCGTCTTTTGCAAGTAGCCGATTATAATGTAGCTGAAGCCGAGCAAGGTATCGTCTTCATTGACGAAATTGATAAGATTGCACGTAAAGGTGATAACCCTTCAATCACACGCGACGTTAGTGGCGAGGGAGTGCAGCAAGGACTATTGAAATTACTAGAAGGTTCAGTGGTGAATGTTCCCCCACAAGGTGGACGTAAACATCCCGATCAGAAGATGATTCCTGTCAATACAAAAAATATACTTTTCATTTGTGGAGGTGCATTTGATGGTATTGAGAAGAAAATCGCTCAACGCCTTAACACGCATGTAGTGGGATATGGCGCTTCTCAAAAGACTGCACAGGTTGATAAGAATAATATGATGCAATACATCGCACCGCAAGATTTGAAATCATTTGGTCTGATACCAGAAATTATCGGACGCTTGCCTGTGCTTACTTATCTGAATCCATTGGATCGCGAAGCATTGAGAGCTATTTTGACCGAACCTAAGAATTCTATCATAAAGCAATACATCAAGCTTTTCGAAATGGATGGTATTAAGCTCGAATTTGATAGCGATGTGTTTGAGTATATCGTGGATAAAGCTGTTGAGTATAAACTCGGTGCTCGCGGGTTACGCTCTATCGTTGAAACGATTATGATGGATGTGATGTTTGAAATACCGTCTGAAAAGAAAGAATATTTTGTCGTGACATTGGATTATGCGCGGAAGCAGTTAGAAAAGACGAATCTGGCAAGACTGCAAACCGCATAAAGCTTTGTGTGTGGACAACTTAATTGTTTGCCATGCATTAATCAGAATAAAGCAGACTGATTTACCATTTGGTATCAGTCTGCTATTTAGTGTAGTAGGGTAGGATGCTCTTTTAGCTGAATGTATAATATATATATTCCTTAGAAAATATTAGATATATAATATTTGTATTTTACGAAGTTGTTTATAACTTTGTTTGGGTTCTGGACAAAAAGGGCTATTAAGTTACAAACTAACGAACTCGGTAATATAATTATATAAGATCAAAATGGCAGAAAGAATAAATTTAACTGACCAGCTGAAGAAATATTTCGGTTTTGATAAATTTAAAGGGAATCAAGAAGCGATTATTCAAAATCTGCTCGATGGAAACGATACTTTTGTATTGATGCCTACAGGAGGTGGAAAATCATTGTGCTATCAACTTCCCTCACTGCTGATGGATGGAACGGCTATCGTCATATCCCCGCTCATTGCATTGATGAAAAATCAAGTAGATGCTATGCGCAATTTCAGTGAAGATGACGGTATTGCGCATTTTATCAATTCATCGCTGAACAAAAGTGCGATTGATCAGGTTAAATCTGATATACTAAGTGGAAAGACAAAACTATTATATGTAGCACCTGAATCACTGACTAAGGATGAATATGTTGAGTTTCTGCGGTCGGTTAACATCTCTTTTTATGCGGTGGACGAGGCGCATTGTATTTCGGAATGGGGACATGATTTTCGCCCGGAATATCGACGCATCCGCCCCATCATAAATGAGATTGGTAAAGCACCTTTAATTGCTTTGACAGCGACTGCCACACCCAAAGTGCAGCACGATATACAAAAGAATTTAGGAATGACGGACGCGAAAGTCTTTAAGTCATCCTTTAATCGCCCGAACTTGTATTATGATGTACGTCCTAAGACAGCTAATGTTGATAAAGACATTATTAAATTCATAAAAGCTAATCAAGAAAAATCGGGTATTATATATTGCCTTAGTCGAAAAAAGGTAGAAGAATTGGCTGAGATTCTCCAAGCAAACGGAATCAACGCTCGTGCCTACCATGCTGGAATGGATTCTAATACTCGTACCCACAATCAAGATGATTTCTTGATGGAAAAAATCGATGTGATTGTTGCAACCATCGCTTTTGGTATGGGGATAGATAAACCTGATGTGCGCTATGTGATACATTATGATATACCTAAAAGTCTAGAAGGCTATTATCAAGAAACTGGTAGAGCAGGTCGTGACGGAGGTGAAGGGCAATGTATTACTTTCTATACAAATAAAGACTTGCAGAAACTAGAGAAGTTCATGCAAGGTAAACCTGTGGCAGAACAGGAAATAGGTAAGCAGCTTCTGTTAGAAACGGCTGCGTATGCCGAGTCTTCTGTGTGTCGACGTAGAGCACTATTGCACTATTTTGGCGAAGAATACATGGAAGAGAATTGTGGTAATTGTGACAACTGTTTAAATCCCAAAAAACAAGTGGAGGCTCAAGAATTATTATGTACTGTAATCGAAGCGATTACAGCGGTAAAAGAAAATTTTAAAGCTGATTATATCATTGATATTCTTCAGGGTAGAGAAACTTCTGAAGTCCAGGCTCATTTGCACGAAGATTTAGAAGCTTTTGGCTCAGGCATGGGCGAGGAGGACAAAACCTGGAATGCCGTTATCAGGCAGGCTCTTATTGCCGGCTATCTCAGTAAAGATGTAGAAAACTATGGTCTCTTGAAGGTGACGCCCGAAGGCCATAAGTTTCTGAAAAAACCGCAATCATTTAAAATCACCGAAGATAATGATTTTGAAGAGGTAGAAGAAGAAACACCTGCACGCGGAGGAGGTTCATGCGCTGTAGATCCAGGGCTTTACTCGATGTTGAAGGATTTGCGCAAAAAGCTTTCTAAGAAATTAGAAATTCCTCCTTATGTAATCTTTCAGGATCCATCGTTAGAGGCTATGGCCACTATCTATCCTGTAACTACCGATGAGCTACAGAATATTCCAGGTGTTGGCGCTGGTAAAGCAAAGCGTTATGGGGAAGAATTTTGTAAACTAATCAAGCGTCATTGTCAGGAAAATGAAATAGAGCGGCCCGAAGATTTGCGAGTACGCACAGTCGCCAATAAATCGAAGATGAAGATATCAATCGTTCAAGCTATCGATCGTAAAGTAGCTCTCGATGATATTGCTCTTTCTAAAGGTATAGAATTCGAAGATTTACTCGATGAAGTAGAAGCTATTGTCTACTCGGGCACGAAATTGAATATCGATTATTTCTTGGATGAGATCATGGATGAAGATCATCTACTGGATATATATGATTACTTTAAGGAATCGACAACGGACAATATTGCTGATGCGCTCGAAGAATTGGGTGAAGATTTCAGTGAAGAAGAGGTGAGATTAGTGCGTTTGAAATTCATTTCTGAAATGGCTAATTAAATAAGCAACTTATTAGTATAAAAAATGTTGCGTGCAACTATATGGTATCCGAGAAAAGCCGTATATTTGCACGCAATAAATTTTTAAACATAATTCTATGTCATTTATTGCTGATAAGATTGTAATGGATGGATTGACGTATGACGATGTATTGTTGATCCCTGCTTATTCTGAAGTTTTACCGCGCTCTGTCGATCTGACAACAAAATTCTCCAAAAACATTGAGTTGAAAATCCCTTTCGTAACAGCTGCTATGGACACTGTTACTGAGGCTAAAATGGCAATTGCTATCGCCCGTGAAGGCGGTATTGGTGTTGTTCACAAGAATATGCCCATACGCGAGCAGGCTCGCCAAGTTGCTTCTGTTAAGCGTGCCGAAAACGGAATGATTTACGATCCGGTCAGCATCAAGAAAGGCTCTACGGTTTATGATGCGTTATCCTTGATGGCCGAATACAAAATTGGTGGTATACCTGTTGTGGATGATGAAAATCACTTGGTGGGTATAGTTACCAATCGCGACCTTCGCTTCGAACAAGATATGGAAAAGCATATCGACGAAGTGATGACAAAGGAAAATTTGGTGACGACTAATCAGTCAACTGATCTAGAAGCTGCATCTCAGATTCTACAGAAATATAAGATTGAAAAGCTGCCTGTGGTCGATAAAGACAATAAGCTTATCGGATTGGTGACTTATAAAGATATCACAAAGGCAAAGGATAAACCTATGGCCTGCAAGGATGAAAAAGGACGTTTACGTGTAGCGGCTGGTGTAGGTGTAACAGCTGATACATTCGAACGTATGCAAGCATTGGTTGATGCAGGTGTTGACGCGATTGTAATCGACACGGCACATGGTCATTCTAAAGGGGTGATTGATGCTTTGAAAGAGGCCAAGAAACGTTTCCCTACTATTGATATCGTTGTAGGTAATATTGCTACCGCTGAAGCTGCATTGGCGTTGGTAGAAGCTGGCGCCGACGGTGTTAAGGTGGGTATCGGACCTGGTTCAATTTGTACTACACGTGTAGTAGCGGGTGTAGGTGTACCACAACTTAGTGCTGTTTACGATGTAGCCAAAGCGCTTAAGGGTACAGGTGTTCCTTTGATTGCCGATGGCGGTTTGCGATACTCGGGTGATGTAGTAAAAGCGATAGCTGCTGGTGGTTATTGTGTAATGATAGGATCTCTGGTAGCTGGTACAGAGGAAAGTCCTGGCGAAACAATCATTTTCAATGGCCGTAAGTTCAAGTCCTATCGTGGAATGGGTTCGCTAGAAGCGATGGAGAACGGTTCAAAAGACCGCTATTTCCAGAGTGGAGAAGTAGATGTGAAGAAGCTAGTACCCGAAGGTATTGCAGCTCGTGTGCCATACAAAGGAACTTTGTTCGAAGTGATCTATCAGCTTACTGGTGGTCTGCGTGCCGGTATGGGTTATTGTGGTGCACAAAACATCAAACAACTCAATGATGCGAAGTTTACACGCATCACTAATGCAGGTGTGATGGAAAGTCATCCGCATGACGTGACTATCACAAGTGAATCTCCCAACTACAGCCGTCCTGAATAAAGGATCATAGTAATAAATATAATTAAGGTGCATGCTTCATTGAGGCATTGCACCTTTTTTGCTTTTGTAAGATACAATTTTTTCTGATTTCATGCGTTTAGACATACATACGATAAAGAACCATTTATGAAAAGGAATCTGCTTTCTGCGTTGATATATCTGGCATGCACTTCTTGCTTATTTGCTCAATCTGATCCAGTATTACTTCGTATTAATAACGAGGAAGTTACGCGTTCAGAATTTGAATACATCTATAATAAACACAATTCGCAAAATGTTTTAGAGAAAAAGACGTTGCCCGAATATATGGAGCTTTTCATCAATTTTAAATTGAAAGTAGCTGCAGCGCAACGTGAAGGTTTGGATACCACAAATGCATTTAAGGATGAACTTAATGGCTATCGCATGCAGGTGGCAAAATCTTACCTTACGGATGAGGATGCCGAGCGCTATTACTTGGAGCAACTCTATGAAGAGATGAAGATTGGCGGTAAAGCTCATCGTGTAAAAATCCTTCAGATTTTGCACCGCTTGCCCCAAAACGTCTCCAAGAGTGAAATAGCACAAGCTCAACAGCAGATGGATTCTATTTATAATGTCATACAACAGTCGGGAGGAAGTAATTTCGATGAAATGGTATCACGATTCTCTGATGACAAAAGGATGCAAACCTTTGGTGCATTGCAGGTAACGGAAAATTTCGCGGATCAAGTCTTTGCCTTGCCTGTTGGTAGCATCACTCGCCCCTTCTTTAGCGCTTATGGTTTGCATATAGTCAAAATCTTGGATAAAGGAGATTTGCTTACTTTCGATGAGATGAAAAGAGACTTTGAGACACGCTCCATGCGCCGTGAAGGGCATACGCTGGGTACTAGCATCCGCATCAACTCTCTACTAGATGAGTATCGCTTCACTCCGGTAGCTGAAGCTGTTCAAGAACTTTATGCCAATGGAAAGACCGATAAAATTCTTTTCTATCTTGATGGACAACCGTATGATGGTCAACTCTTTCGCCAATTCGCTCTCTCGCATCCCATGCAGGTAAATGATCAATACAATGCTTTTATTAAGAAGACAGTACTCGATTATGAAAATAGTCGTCTGGAAGAGAAGTATCCCGATTTTCGACTCCTTATCCAAGAATATCACGATGGCATGCTGCTTTTTGAAATAAGTTGTCGCAAAGTGTGGGATCTTGCACAAAACGATGAAGTAGGACAGTCGGCCTATTTTACGGCTCATGCCAAAGATTATAATTGGGAATTGCCACGATTTAACGGGGTAGTTGTGCACAGTAGTGACCGGAAAATGCTGAAGCAAATCAAAAAACAGCTTCGCAAGATCAACCCCCCCTTAAACAAATATACAGTAGAAAAACACCTCACAGCCTTAGGACTATCACCTCTGGTTGTTGAAGATGGCGTTTATGCAGTCGGTCAGAATCAGTATGTTGATCATTATATCTTCAAAGTAGGTCCTTTGGTATCCATGCCCGATTATCCTTATACCTATGTATATGGCGACAAACAGAAAGGACCTTCTGACTATCGTGAAGTGCGTGGACAGGTCATTTCTGATTACCAAAACTTTTTAGAACAGGCCTGGATTAAAGAATTGCGCAGCAATTCTAAGGTTGAAATTAACCAAGAGGTTTTAAAAACAGTTAATAATCACTGATGCCTCAATATAATGCACTATCTTCGTAAATATATTCTACGCGTAAATATTTGAGGACAATGCGAATAATTTGTCTCTTGACACTTGTAATGGTTTTTTGTGTTTCGTGTGATAAGAGATATGACCACGGTGGCAAAAAACCTCTTGTCGAAGTCGAGGGAAGCTTTTTATATTACGAGGATCTGCAAACGGCCTTGCCGGCCGGCTTATCGAAAGATGACAGTCTTCTTTTTGCCGAACACTATATACGTAGTTGGGCCGAAGATATATTGCTGAATCAAAAAGCGGCAAGTAATATCCCGAATAGTGAAGAAGTGGAACGATTGGTGGCCAATTACCGCAAATCATTGATTATTCACGCATATCAGCAAGAGCTCATTGCTCAAAAGCTGTCAAAAGATATTTCAGAAGAGGAGCTCATGAGTTTTTACGAAAACAATAAAGATCTTTTTAAGCTCGATCGCCCTCTGTTGAAAGGTCTTTTCCTTAAAATTCCAATTACAGCACCTCGCATCAATGATGTGCGTAAATGGTACAAATCAGATTCACCCGAAGCACTTGATCAACTTGAAAAGTATAGCTTTCAAAATGCGGTGAAATATGAATACTTTCGAGACAACTGGGTACCATTATCTGAAATTTCCGACTTGCTCCCTTTGAGCATCACTGCGCTCGAAGAGCAATTGGCGGACAATCGCAACATCGAACTTCAAGACTCACTTTACTATTATTTTTTGGCTGCTAATGACTTTCGAAATAAAGGTCAGGAAGAACCGTATGAATTTGCGAAGGCCGAGGCACGAGAAATGCTGATAAATACGAAACAAGTCGATTTTATCAGAGATGTAAAAGAGGATTTATATCGTCAAGCTATTAAACGTAATAAGATAAAATATAATTATTAGAACCAAAGGATGAAGAGAATGATTAACTTTAAATGGATAGTCTTATTGGTATTGACTCTATCCGTTACAGCTACAACGCACGCACAAGATAATGTAATAGATGAAGTGGCATGGGTTGTGGGCGACGAAGCTATTTTGAAGTCAGAAGTAGAAGAGGCTCGTTTGAGTGCACTTTATGAAGGACGTCGCATAGATGGAGATCCCTACTGTGTGATACCCGAGGAAATAGCTATTCAAAAGCTATTCTTGCATCAAGCTAAGCTCGATAGTATCGAAGTGTCAGATCCGGAGGTGATCCAGCGCGTAGACTATATGACCAATCAGTGGATTCAGATGTTGGGTTCGCGCGAGAAGATGGAAGAGTATTTTTTCGAACAGCAAAACAAGACCCCATCACAGATTCGTGAGACGATGCGCGAAAATGCCCGCGAAGGTTTGACAGTACAAAAGATGCAGCAAAAGTTGGTGGGCGATATCAAAGTCACTCCATCCGAAGTTCGTCGTTATTTTAAAGATATTCCGCAGGACAGCCTTCCTTATATACCTACTCAAGTCGAAGTTCAAATCATTACGATGCAACCTCGCATTCCTCAGTCAGAGATTGATGAGGTGAAAGAACGCTTGCGTGACTATACGGAACGTGTGAACAGTGGTCAGACCGATTTCTCTGTATTGGCCCGTCTCTATAGTGAAGACCGTGGTTCGGCCATGCGAGGTGGCGAGACCGATTTTATGGGAAGAGGTATCATGGACCCTTCTTATGCTGCTGTTGCATTTAGCTTGCAAGATCCGACAAAAGTATCTAAGATTGTAGAGTCAGAATTTGGTTATCACATCATCCAGTTGATTGAGAAACGCGGCGACCGTGTCAACACGCGTCACATCCTTCTCCGTCCTAAAATATCTGATGTTGAAATCAGTGAAGCGACGTTACGCCTGGACTCTATCGCAAATGATATTCGTAGTAGTAAGTTCACATTTGATGATGCAGCTTCTGTTTTGTCACACGATAAAGAAACACGCAACAATCATGGTCTCATGGTAAACACCAATTCGCAAGATGCCATGGCCACTTCGCGTTTCCAGATGCAAGACCTTCCACAAGACGTGGCAAAGGTAGTCGATAAGATGAATGTAGGTGAAATCTCTAACGCCTTTACTATGGTCAACGAAAAAGATGGTAAAGAGGTAGTAGCTATCGTGCGTCTGAAAAGTCGTATCAACGGACATAAGGCAACTATCACGGACGATTATCAAAGTTTGAAGGAAATCGTGATGGACAAGCGTCGTGAAGAGATTATTCATAAGTGGATTCAGGAGAAACAACGTCATACGTATGTGCGTATCAGTGACAACTGGCGTCACAACTGTGAATTCAAGTATCCGGGTTGGATGAAAGACTAATGGGAATACAAAGTAACAGAAAACGTTTTATTACTATAGCCTGCTTTTTAGCAGGCATTCTCTTCATGTGGGCACAAGGGCAGCGTCCCGAGAATGACCCCAAGAAGACGAAGATCATTTTGCTGCATGCCGATCAAGGTCAAGCCGACAAGATCACTATGCCCGATGTGCAAGTTCTTATCGGAGATGTGCGCCTACGCCATGACAGTATGTACATGTTTTGCGACAGTGCACTGATCTTCGAAAAAACCAATTCATTGGAAGCTTTCGGCAATGTTCGCATGGAACAGGGTGATACTCTCTTCATCTATGGCGATTACCTGTTTTATGATGGACAGACCCAGATAGCCGAGTTGCGTGAAAACGTGCGTATGATCAATCGTGATGTCACTTTGCTCACAGATAGCTTCAACTATGACCGCGTGTACGATTTGGGCTATTATTTTGAGGGGGGTACACTCTTGGATCAAGAAAATGTATTGACATCTGACTGGGGGCAATACAGCCCTGCCACTAAGTTGTCTGTTTTCAATCATGATGTGAAGTTAGTCAACCCGCAATTTGTGATGACTTCTGACACATTGAAATACAATACAGAGTCAAAGATAGCCACTATTCTAGGCCCTTCTGACATTGTAAGCGATCAGAATCATATCTATTCAGAGCGTGGTATCTACAACACCGTTCTCAATCAAGCCGAGTTGCTTGATCGGTCTATCTTGACCAATCAAGGCAAAAAACTTACAGGAGATAGTTTGTTCTATGATCGTCTGCTCAGCTATGGTGAGGCTTTCGATGATGTTGTGATGACTGACAGTATCAATCGCAATATGCTTACCAGTGAATATGTCTACTACAATGAGTTGACTGATAGCGCCTTTGCCACAAAAAGGGCTTTAGCTATCGAATATTCGCAAGGAGATAGTCTCTATATGCATGGCGACACATTGATGCTTACTACTCAAAATATGTATACCGACTCTGTCTATCGAGTGATGCGTGCCTATCACAAGGTTCGAATGTATCGCTCTGATGTTCAGGGAGTATGCGATTCCATGGTTTATATCACCAAGGATTCTTGTATGACCATGTACTCCGATCCTATACTCTGGAATTACGACCAGCAGCTGTTAGGCGAAGAGATTAAAGTCTATATGAATGATAGTACCATTGATTGGGCGCATATCATCAATCAGGCTTTGGTTGTGGAGAAGAAAGATTCTGTCAACTACAATCAGATCTCTGGGCGCGAGATGAAGGCTTATTTCGAGAATCAGGAGATGAAGAAGGTAGAGGTAATTGCTAATTTATTGTTAATCTTCTATGTAGAAGAACAAGACAGTACGCTCATTGGTTTAAACTATGGTGAAGGCAGTTTGTTGCATCTTTTCCTCGATAAGGGGAAGATGACCAAGGCTGTAATGATCGGGAAATCCAATGGTACGCTCTATCCGATGGATCAGATTCCAGACGATAAGAAGCGACTACCATCTTTTGCATGGTTTGACTATATACGCCCACTGAGCAAAGAAGATTTGTTTGAATGGCGTCCTAAACGTGCCGGTGAGGCGCTGCAAAAAACTACGCGTAGAACACCTGCGGCTAGTAAACGTGACTTAATAAAGTAACTATATGGCATTCGGATTATTTAAAAGTGGTATGGGAAAACCACGACGTTTCAACCATCAATATATCTATGTTAATGAGCGCAAAGAGAAGCTCGACAAGATGGAGGAGGATGTGAAGCGTGAGATGGGGATACTGCCCGAAAAGGAATTTTCGCCCGAGGATATTCGTGGTAAATTCGTAGAAGGCACTACACATCTCAAGAGAAGAAAAGAAAGTGGACGTAAACCGGTCCATCTAGGAATATTTATAATTCTTCTTTTGGGTCTTTGCTACATTTGGCATGTATTGCGCACTGGTAGCTGGACACTCTGATTTTCTTTGCAAAAGTCATTATTGGGCTTTCTTGCAATGAGTTTACCAAACGGGTTATCCGGACTGCACACTTTCATCAGCTTAGCTTATTAGTGCACTCCGTATAACCCGTTTTTTATTTCTTATACTACTAAAACTATGAGTGATATTATACAATTGCTACCCGACTCGGTAGCCAATCAGATAGCTGCGGG
>CAMTPC010000066.1 GCA_947074295.1 uncultured Bacteroides sp.
CCCACATTGGCGTTGGCCGAGAAGTAAGCGTCTTTCACCACGATATTCTTCACCATAGCATCCAGCGCATAGTTAAAGATACCTGTACTCTTATTGCTCGATTTATTGACATACAAGCCACTGATGGTATAGCCGCCTCCGTCATAGGTACCCGCAAAATATTGATAATCGGCAGCGCTAGCATAGTAACCTATCCCATTGACGGTTCTCATACCGCTGTTATTGAACCCCGATGCATCGCCATTAGCAAAAGTCACCCGGCTCATGACATCTTCGTTGAACACCAAGTCGGCCGTCTGCTTCCAGTACTTGCCTTTGCTATAGTCGCACTCCCAGTTGTTGTCATCCGCAGCCAGATTCTCGATCTCCACAGCCAGTTTCATCAACTGTTCGGGGGTAGCTATCTGGTAAGGGTCAGCAGCTGTACCCGATCCGCCCGCATAATTGTCTGCCGCATAGTGTTCCCATTGGGTGTCTTGATAGTTGTTCTTAGCCGCCTGCGTATTGGCACTCTGCGCAAATATACCCGTCGATACGGTCAGAGCCGATATCGTAAATAATGAAGTAATCAGTCTTGTTCTCATGATAATAGGTTTTAGTAGATTTATAATTGTTCATTCATTCAGTTTATTGTTTCAGCAGCTTCACGCCATTGCGATAGCCTCCCTTATTGGTCACCCACATCACATAGACATTGGCAGGCAAGGCGCTAAGGTCGATAGTAGCGGTATTTTCGATAGCTCTGTCCATGTAACAGATACCTTGGAGGTCGAACAGGTGGAAGCGGGTCAAGTCTTCGCCTTGAATGGTCAGCAAACCATTTTCGAAGGTGTAATGGAACTGCACGGCATATTGGGTACGGATAGCTGTCACATCGCCAAAGGCACCGGTTAGCTCCTCGCCCATCAGCGATCCCAGGTATTTTTCAAGGGCGGTGTAACCTTCGGCATTAATCAGGTTGCCGTCTTCGGGATTGTTCTTGTCGAAGCCATAGAGGTCTTCCCAGTAATCGGGCATCCCATCACCATCGGTGTCCCATCCGATGGGACGGCTGATGCTAGGCTCGGCCACATGGCAGTACATAGATCCGTTCTCGGCTATGGACATCTCGGCATCGTCTGGATGGTCGATAATACCATACTGTCCTCCCCCATTCCGTTTGCTGCCGCCAAATGTGGCTGTACCCTCGCGACACTCGCGCACCAAACGGCGTTCGATGGAGTCGCGCACGATGCAGCCCACCTTGTCGAGCACTTGCTGATAGGCCACCTCGGCAGTTTGTATCTTATCTCTCAGTGTATAGCAATTCAGGTCGAAGGAATATTCGGGATAAAACTTAGTGGGTTCGATAAACTCGGCTACTTCATTATATTTGGAAGCATCCTCTTTATAAATACCCAGTGAGTTGTTGGCAGTGATCTCAGGGCTACCATCCATATAGTTGCCACTGAAGTGCCAATCGGCCACATAGGTCCCTCCCGTTTGGCGGTAGAAGTAGAGCTTGCCTCCCGCACCTCGCTTAGTAGCAGGGCCTTGGCGGTAGTAGTTGCCGCAGAAGTTGACCTGATGGGTATGATAGCGTGGCGAGGGTGTAGAGTTCTCTCCTCCATAGCAGGCACCCCAGCCACCCCAATTGAAGTTGACATTGTTGATGTACTCGTTATAGACCATCATGTCGGTATTTCGCGCACCTTGGAAACGTGGGCTGCGCGAGTTGCAATGGGCTATCATGTTGTGGTGGAAGGTACTCTGGCTACCACCCCACTGTGCGGCAAAGCCACGCGAGCCTTTGTGATGGCCAGTGTCGTAGAGTCCCTCGTGCAGGATACAATACGAAAAAGTGTGGAAGTGCGAGTCGGCATTGTTGACGATCTCCTCGCCTGCCCACCCGAAGCTGCAATGATCGAAGATGATGTTTTGGGCGTTTTCGGCACATAGTGCTTGGTCCACCAAGTCTTGTCCCACGATTACATCCGAGCCATCATAACCCTTGTTGCCGCAGCGGAAGCGCATGTTGCGCACCACCACATTGGTACAGCCATTGACGCTGAACATGCGTGGGTACACGGTGATGCCTTCGCCCGGAGAGGTTTGTCCGGCAATGGTGATGCCTCCCTTGCGGCTAACGCGAAGCTCCTTGTGTATGTTGATCCAACCCGATACATTGAACACCACCGTCACGGGGTCATTGGGGTGTTGGGCCAGTGCCCATCGTAATGACCCTTCCACAGCATTGCCATCTGCATCCAAATCATCGAGATTGGTCACAGTCACCACATACCCTCCACGACCACCAGTGGCGTATTTACCGAATCCTTCGGCTCCCAAGAAGGCGGGTATGTTTTGTGTCACTGTGGGATAGTCATAAGAGGTTTGTGCATGCAGTAAATTTGCTGCACAAAAAAGAAGGATAAAAATGAGAACTGTGTTTCTAAATATTGGTTTCATATATGTATTAAATTAGGTTCTTCTCTTTTGGTTTATTGTATATAGCCTCTTGGCATGGCGACCATCCTTAGATGGGAACGTGGCTAAAGTCAATAGGCGCGCTGAGCGAGGCTACTCTGTAGAGCACTTTGTTTCTACGGTCCGACCAACGCTAAAAAGACTCGCCGCCTCTACTTCAGTCGGCAATGACGAGTTTCTTTTTCAATGTGCCGCTCGCTTGTTTCACCTCGATGATATAGATTCCTTTGGCTACATCGACCAGATGAATTTGATTGACACCATATACTTGTTTTACCACTTGTCCTGTGATATCGTAAAGGCAGATATCGGCCTCATCGTTTACCGACACCAAGCGCCCGTCTTGACGGAAGCCATCGTTGACCGAAGACCGTTCTGCCCAGCCGGTAGCAGAGGAGAAAGTGGCGAATTCGCTCATACATCCTGTGGGACTGACAGAACAAATGGCATAGGTGCCAGCACTGGAGGTGGGCAGTGCATAGGTGGTTTCGGTGAGGTTGGTCAGATACGTGCCATCCTTATAGAGGATATAGCCCAATGCATCGGGAACGGCGGTCCACGTCAGTTGTGTGCCATTGTTTTGCAGATTACCTGGAACTTCACACGCTTCCACCAAGGGCAGTGGATTGAAAGTGCCGCTACAGTTGCTATTTTGCTGCGCCACATACGCATATACATAGTGCATGTCAAAAAGGTCTTCCACCACTTCGCGCGTCATGTATTGGCTATTGTGCGCTTCGTCTTCGGTGAAAAGCCAGCTGATGCGTTTGGACTGATCGATAAGGTTGCCATTGAGATCCATGCTACCATACTCGCCCACATAAGCTTTGGAGCCATTGGCTACATTGTTTCCCATATCCGTCCAGCCTGCATCGGCTATGTGATTGTCCATATAGCAGTTGATGTAATAGGCGGCACAGGTGGTCTTGCCCCATGGACGACCCAGATAAATGCTATTGGGCGAAATGTTGTCCTTGTCATAGGTCAGTGTACATCCACGGAAGAAGATACCCAGTCCCCATATCCTATTCTGCCCCGTTATCGCCTTCGAGTCGGCGCGCGTGATAGTGGCAGATGTCTCGCCAGGGGCAGTGATGTAGCCTCCATAGAGCTGATGGATGGTGCAATCGTCAAAGTAAGCCACGCCGCTGTCGAAGATATAATCTACTGTGCCCTCTATGTAGCAATCTTTAAAATAGCTACGACGGCTAGAATTGAGGCGCACCCCGTCCTGATGGGCGCGGAAGTCTACATTCTTAAAGGTGGCACGATCGGCATTGACGGTGATGCACTCGGCCTGACTGCCATGGCGACCTGCCGTGTGGCGAGTGGTGAAGTTCTGCCCATAAAAGTCGACTCCCGACAGGTAGATGGTCGATGTTTGCCGCTCGTCATCCACATCCTTGTGTGCCAGATTGTGCGAAAGTATGGCTTTATCGCGTGATTCGCCCAACAGACTTACGGTGGTGCCCGAGGGGATGGTGAGTTGTTCCTCGTAAACCCCATTGCGGAATAAGATGACCTGTCGCGTAGATCCTGCCGATGCATCTACAGCTTGCTGCACAGTAGTAAAGTCACCCGATCCATCTTGAGCTACTACCTTTATAAAAGGAGTCTGTGACTGCAGATCGTCTGCACCCATTAATAGAATAAAGAGCAAAGGAAGTATTTTTCGAATCATATGCTTAGAATAATTTGCGGTTAACTGATGATGCAAAATAAACGAATAGACAGAAGACGGGCGTATAAAATCGAGCCTCAGAGGTTCAAATCCGTGATTCACCTAAGGATTTTTTCCGGTTTAATGCTTTTCCCAATAATTGACAATGCTTGTCAATCGGCGTGATAGGCATGGGCAAGAAGAGGATTTTAGAGGAGTGGAACTATCTGTTTTTCCAATTATAATATCAATTATTCCTAATCGGCCATAGGCGTCAGAACACGTGTAAAAGGGGTAAAGCACCGTTTTACACTCCAAAGGCTCATTTTTACACTTTGTTAGACCTTCGCTCTCTTAATTTTGCACTTGTCAACCCGAAGTAAATTTATACTATAAACAAACCTTATTTATTTTAACATGAAAAACAGCATGCAGAAGCATTTGA
Source organism: uncultured Bacteroides sp. (assembly GCA_947074295.1). GTDB lineage: Bacteria > Bacteroidota > Bacteroidia > Bacteroidales > Bacteroidaceae > Bacteroides. The sequence goes on from CAMTPC010000066.1 coordinate 4,572, forward strand.
AAAAGAATGCAGGAAACACATCTAACAGAGGATTGCTGATTCCGATTTGCCTAATCGCACTACTATGCCTCGCTATTCCATTTAAAGCACATGCCACGGACGTAGCGTCCACAGCTGTACGTGCCGTACAAAGAGTGGTGTCGGGTATTATATTAGATGAGAACAACGAACCCGTGATCGGAGCTTCGGTAGTGGTCAAAGGAACAACCATCGGGACGGTGTCCGACCTGGATGGACGATTCACACTGAATGTGCCCGACGGGAAGAAAATCATTACCGTATCGTATATGGGTTATGTCAATCAGGACGTGAACATCGACACTAACCGTTCGCTGACCATCCGCCTGAAACCGGATGCCAAACTGCTGGACGAAGTTGTGGTCGTGGGATATGGCACGGTGAAGAAGCGCGACCTGACGGGTGCGATCTCCAGCGTGAAATCAGAAGACATCAAAGCGGCGCCCGTGACCAATGCGATGGAAGGACTTGCCGGTAAGGTGTCGGGTCTGGATATCACACGCGAATCTGGATCGGCTGGTAGTAGCCCCACTATCCTGTTGCGTGGTAACCGCTCGCTTACCGCTAGCAGCGCTCCGCTATTTATCATTGATGGAATCGCTGCTGACGGCATCGATAACTTGAACCCCAATGACATCGAGAGTATTGAGGTATTGAAGGATGCTTCGTCTACCGCTATCTACGGTGCGGCAGGTGCCAACGGGGTAATCATAGTGACCACCAAGCAGGGTCAAGCCGGCAAGGTGAGTGTGGACGCTAATGTGTATGTGGGTGTCAATGCTTTCCCATCATACCCCTCTACCCTGAGCGGACAGAAATGGATCGACTACTTGACCGAAGGTTATAAGGCCAGATATGGGGAACTGCCCGAAAGCAATGAAGTATTGTTCAACACCGTGCTCGGTACCAGTACCAACGCGCAGGAGCTGATCGCCAATGGTGAGTGGGTAGATTGGAAGGATGAAATCCTGCACACGGGGTCGCAACAGAACTACAACGTGTCGGTACGTGGTGGTACAGACAAACTGAATAGCTACATGAGTGTGGGCTATCAGGTGGAAAAGGGCTTGTACAAGAATGATGATTGCAAAATATATACGATGCGTGCAGGGGGTAACTATACCTATAATAAGTATGTGACCACCGGTATGCAGGTCAACTTGAGCTGGCGCGACCAGAACAATCGTAATAGCCGCCTGAGCAAGACACTGAACGCTATCCCACTGGGACGAGTGTACAACGAGGATGGATCGATCAATCTCTACCCCATCGAGGGCAACACTTCGTTCATCAATATCTTGGCAGACGATCAGCCCTATGCGTATAAAAGAAATCGTAAACAGCTGAGCGTATCGGCCAATCCTTATATCCAAATCAACCCAGTGAAAGGACTATCCTGGAGATCGGTGCTGGGTGTGAATGTTGGCAGTAGCCGCACAGGTACTTGGGATGGCCTGGATACTTACATGAAACTATCGGGTAGCCAGACCAACGTGCGCTCGGCACAGTATGCCACTTCGCTCTATTACAGCTACACTTGGCAAAACATCGTGAACTATAACTTGAAAATTAACGACAACAATGAGTTCACCGTGACAGGTATCACCGAATGGAGCCACAACCAGTCGGAAAACAGCACAGCTTACAATGAGCAGTTTGACTATGATAACTTCCTATGGTACAACCTGAACTCGGGTCTAAACCCAAGCACCTACTCGGGCTACTCGATGACCAAGAAGATGTCGTATGCCGGTCGTATCAACTACAACTTGATGGATCGCTACCTGGTATCTGTAACCACTCGCTGGGACGGCGCCTCGCAGTTGTACAACAAATGGTGCGCATTTCCTGCCTTCGCAGTAGCATGGCGCTTGTCCGACGAACCTTTCATGGCTGCCACACAGAGCTGGTTGTCCAACCTGAAATTCCGTTTGGGTTATGGGGTGACGGGTAATGCCAACATCAGCCCCTATGTGACACTGACCGAGGTAGAGTCATCGGCCAACTTGCTGAATCTGGGTAGCGGACAATTGCCCTCGTACATCCTGAAACAGAACATCGTGAACATGAACCTGACTTGGGAAAAGTCGTACAACTGGAACCTAGGTCTGGACTTCTCCTTGTTGGACAATCGCATCGACGGTTCGCTGGAACTCTACAAGACTGATTCGAAGGGGGTATTGTACAACCGCCCATTGGCCACAGCCTTCGGAGCCTACAATGCCAAATCGGAATACAAGATGATGTCGAACATCGCCCGTATCAAGAATAAGGGGGTGGAGTTGACCATCAACTCGCGCAACATCATGAAACGCAACTTCAGCTGGAACACGACATTTACCTTCGCCAAAAATGACGAGAAAATCAAGGAGATAGATATGGGTAACAACGTGACAGTGAATGACCTGATCGCCTTGAACCTATTCATGAACAATCCAGTAAATACTATTTATGGGTATAAGAAGGTGGGTATCTGGCAAAAGGATGATTACAACAAAGCAGTTTGTTTCGGTCAGACAGTGGGTGATGTGCGTCTAGATATTCCAGGATTGAGATGGGATGATACCTACACCTATACCGTGAAAAATGGCGAAACAGGCGAGGAGACACAAATGAAGGGTGCCTATGTGAAGACAACCTACAACGATGATGGCGAGAAGGTGGAAACCTATTATACTGGAATCAACACCTATACCACATCGACCAATGACAAGCAGATCTTGGGATCGAAGACACCAAAATGGAGCATGGGTTTGCAGAACACTTTCCAGTTCTATAACGTGGATATCTCTGTGATGATGACAGCCCGCTGGGGACAATGGGTAAACGGTGAGTTGCTGGGCTACTTTGCCAACGGCTCGAACATCCCCGAATGTTATGACTACTGGACAGAGGACAACCCAACCAATGCGTATCCAAGACCAACCCTCGGCAAAAGCAGTGCGACTGCTTTTAATGAATCCTTGTACTATGCGGAAGGGTCATTCTTCAAGATCAGAAACATCACTGTGGGTTATACCTTGCCAACAAGATGGGCCAACAAGTTAGATATCAGCAACCTGAGAGTGTATGGCACCATCACCAATCCATTGGTAGTAGCCAAAAGCGGTATGCTGAAGGGAATGGACCCCGAATCGAACGCATCGGACAGGTTCCCGCTTTACAAAACCATCGTGTTCGGCCTTAATTTATCATTCTAATATAACTGGAAAACGATTATGAAAAGTATTAAAAATATAGCATTAGGATTTCTGATAGCCGCTTCGGGTCTTAGCTCGTGCCAATTAGACGAGGTGAACTATGCCACCGTGGATCTGAGCACTGCCTATGAGCAAACTGCTGGCTACAATGCACTGATCAACGCTTGTTACGAAAATATCTACTATCTGTATGGCAAGCAAGATGGTATAGGGCCAATGGAAATGGGTACAGACCTTTGGACGAATGGAGGACGCACAAGTAGCCAAGGTGATATCACCAACTATACTGAAACGCTGAACTCGGACTGCGGCGTAGTGAAGGTGTGCTGGAACGCGCTGTACTGTATAGTGAGCTATTGCAACACTGCCATCTATTACCAAGACAAGGTGAAAGACAGCACCGAGGAGGAGTTGAAGTCCAAGACGGCCGAAGCCTACTTCCTACGCGCATTCGCCAACTTCCACATCGTGGAGCAATGGGGCAACGTGGTGCTGAACACACAGACCATGGCACAACCCGACATCGAGACCAACGTGGCGATACGCTCTAACGAGACAGAATTCTACGACCTGATCATCAGCGACCTGAAGATAGCGGCAGAGAATCTGCCTATCATACAAAGCGAACGTGGACGCGCCTCGAAGAAGGCTGCACAAGGGATGCTGGCCAAAGCCTACTTGCAACGCACCCGCCTCTGCGCTGATGATGCCAGCAAGAAACTCTATGCGGACTCGGCTTTTATAGCAGCTACCGAGCTGATAGATAACCAGGCACAATACAACTGCGCACTCTATGCCAGTACTGCCGATAAGAGTGGATTCGGCCTTTGCTGGGATCCCGATAACAACAAAAGTAACAGTGAGTTCTTGTTTCTAGAAGCGGTGGACCACATGAATGGCTACAACCCCGAAGGATGGAACCGCGGACGTACCGCCCAGTACTACTCAATGGATCTGCCTACTACCTTCGGTGTGGAAGGTGATGGTATGCGCTACCGCCGTGCCAACGCACGCATCTGGCGCCCCACTCGCTACTTGATGCAAGAAGTGTTCGAACCGAAAGAAGACACCAAAGATACACGCTTCGCCGAATCGTTCTACTACAAGTATTATGCGTCTAACGCCACTGCCATGTCTATCGCTACGCTGAAGAACTATCGAAAGGACTCATTGACCTTGATCGAGAATGGCTATAACTTGAGACGTCCTAGCTCATATACCATCACTAGCAACGCCTACACATCGACAGAGATGCAGACCAAGTATCCGGGTGCGAACTATTATTGTGACAATGGCGCATCTGCGGTATCGGCTCTACGCTTCGTAATGGAGGACAAGGAAAGCTCATTGGCCGCCTTCCTCCCTAACTGGGACATAGATACACTGTCGGTAACCATGCGTGGCACTATCTATCTGGCGGCAGGCCCTAATACCTATTATAGCGAAACAGGTGGTCAATCGTCGAGCAGCTACTTCAGAAGCTACTTCCCTAGCTTGAAGAAGTTTAGCAGTTTCAAGTATCTCTACACCAATCAGTACTCGATGCAAGATGTGGCCATCCTGCGCTTGACAGATGTTTATCTGATAGCTGCCGAAGCTTCTATCTTGATGCAAGAACCAGCAAAAGGATTGCCCTATCTGAACAAGGTGCGCGAACATGCCGCACTGGCCACAGATGCCACCGCCATGCAAGTGACTACCGCCGAGATGACCATCGACTATATCTTGAAAGAACGCGGCCGCGAACTATGTGGCGAACAATGGCGCTGGTACGACCTGAAACGTACAGGCTACCTGACACAAGAATACCTGGGCAGCAAATGGAAGAACCCCTATATCACTACCTTTAGTGAGAAACACCTGCGACGCCCTATCCCACAATCGTTCTTGAATCAGATCTCGAACCCTGCCGAGTTTGGTAACAACAACTATTAGAAGAAATAGAGATATACTCCGGGCACGATAAGTGCAATTCTAAAAAGGATGAAACAAAAAGCTGCGCTGATGCAACGATCAACCGACTCATAGAATTAAAGAAGATGGCAAACTTTGTACTTGTCGTGTTTCGGAAATATCTCCCAGAAGAAGTACTTTTTTTAAATACCATATTATTAACTAAAAGATTTATACCATGAAAAAGATTCTTACACTCGCAACTTGTGCCCTTATGGCAACATCGCTTACGTTTGCGCAACGTACTGGTTTCAAGATTGACAAAAACTATGTGGTGTATACCACCAATGACACGCTTACTGCCTTTACACAAGGGTCACTGGATGATGGTGGTGATGGTGATAACTTCGCTGATGACAACATGATGAACCAGGCATTCAGCACAGTAGGGTTTCCATACACCATAGGTGGTAATGGCAATGCGAATATCCACTGCCTGACAACTGACTATACCGACCCAGAAACTGGCGCGTTCTTTTCAGCGGGCTACTACCATGTGCATCGCTCAAACTCGGTTGAGAGATGGGCCAATGAGACCTACGGAGGCTTGACCCATTGTAAACAGATCATCTATTACTATGGATCGGGCGGACAAGGACAGTTCTCTACCGTGGTCTATGATACAGATAACAACAAACTCACCAATGACCCTAACCGCAAAATCACCTACCAATGTGACGGCATGACATGGGGAACACCAACTAACTTCACCGCTGACAACCGTCTGAAAGATGTAACAGGTGCTGACTCAGTGAGAAGCAATGGTCATTATGCATATGGTTCTAATAGCGCAAATATGTTGAAGTTCGACAAGATATTCAGAATAATCATCAACTTCACCAATGCGTCGGGCACAGATATTGAAACGGGTAATTCAGACTACTCACGTCCCGCCAACTCGGATGACAACTCTGAATTCTATGCGAAGTACAACTTTACTGGACCAAGTGAGGATGTGTCTTATGCTGGTTTTAATCCTGAAAACATCGTTTACACCGCATTCAGAAGATCAGGTTATCTACTAGGTGTTGCGTTTATCTCTACCGAAGCGGATGCGCCAACTGTGTACATGAATGTATCGTATGGTATGGGTGCAAGCTGGATGAGCCAAAATGAAGGCGCATGGGGCGTACCTTTTGCAGCAGATGGACCAGAGCAACATGGTTACTACTTCTCTGATCGCTACTATGGTGATGAAATTCCTACATTCGGCGAATCGGGCGGTGGCACAGGCATCGAAATGCTAAACAAAGAAGGTGTGACAGTGACAGCGATCTATGATGTGTATGGCACTCAACAAAAAGAACTACAGAAAGGTGTGAACGTGGTGAAATATAGCGACGGCAGCACTGAAAAAGTATTCCATAACTAATAAAGGTAATTCCTACAACGGAAAAACGCCGGATCTGATTGATCAGATCCGGCGTTTTTATGTTGGTTATTACGTCACTATTCTTTAGTGTTCAAGCTATTACATAGTTTCTGGTTGATGGCTTTTACCCGTTCTTCATCTACCTTCACCACTTTGCGATCGTATGTGATAAGTCCATTTACCTCAATCTCCACATCGGTGGTCTGCGTATAGACGGCGGCCGAGAAACCTCTGGCACAAGATCGTAGAGTTGCTCGGCATACTTCACATACTCATCGGTGACCTCTTGGGGCGTGGTGAATTGGACATATCCCCAGTTACGGTCGGCCTGCCAACAGTTTTCTTTCACTACCATACCGATACCACCGTATTCGCCCAACACATTGACACGCTGTGCATCATACAGATACATCTTCGGCTCGGGATAGTTGTGCAAGTCCAGAATGTCTCCACAAGCATAGAAGTTGCCTCCACTAGCAGGGTTGACCAATCGGGTCGGATCGTACTGTTTGGTCCATTCGGCAATTTCTTGCGTTTTGAACTGCCCCCATGCCTCATTGAACGGCACCCATACCCCGATGCAAGGATAAGAATAAAGATAATCCATGATCTCTTGCCACTCCTTGCGGAAATTGGCCTCCGATTCAGGGCTACGCGTCAACTCCGTACCGTTGAAATAGGTATGTTGCTGCCATTTGGGGTTAGCATCGCCACTGGGCATATCCTGCCAGACGATCATGCCCAATCGGTCGCAATGTGTATACCAACGCGTAAGATTAATATATTTTTTCATTGTAGTTAGCTATTAGAAGGTAAATGAAAGAGCAAATTGTACAGCTTTCGGATTGGGGAACGAGCAGTTATCCGAGCCTATAGTAAAGATTCCGCTATCCGCAAATTCTGGATCCAGACCCGAATATTTGGTGAACGTGAGCATGTTTTGGAGGGTAACAGATATTCTGAGTTGATCCAGCCCTGCTTTCTTACAGTAGTTTGACGGTACTGTATACCCCACAGTAATATCGCTGAAACGGAAGAATGAACCATTCTCCAACCAACGGTCTTGATCGCTTCTACTGTTTCGCGAATCACCATATACGATACGAGGACGGTCGTTTACAGGGTTCTCTTGAGTCCAGGGAATGATACCGTTGAAGTTATTCTGGTTGTTAGCAAAGTCGCCAGCAGTGGCTGCCGAACCATTCCATATCTTTTGACCGAAGCGTCCATAACCATTCACATTTACATCCAGTCCTTTATAGTTGATACCAAAGCTTAAGCCTAATTCCAATTTAGGCCACGGACTGCCTATGATTTGACGGTCTTCGGATGAAATAATGCCATCACCGTTGTAATCATCGTATTTAATATCCCCAGGTCTTGCATTAGGTTGTATCACTTTGCCATCAGCATTTACGTAGTTCTGTATCTCTTCATCACTTTGGAAGATACCAAGCATCTTATACAAGTACCATTGTCCCAATGGCTTGCCTATCTCCGTTTTCGCTAAGGAGGTGTAGTATACAGTTTGGCCATATCCTAAGTCTAGCACCTTATTTTTGAGGTGTGAGATATTGAGTGAAGCATGATAAGAAAAGTCTTGATTGATATTATCATTCCAACCCAACTCGAATTCCACGCCCGTATTTTTCAGACTACCAGCATTTACGGCAGGAGATCCACCTTCGTTACCCGATGACATAAGGATGGGAAGATAGACTAACAAATCTTTACTTTTCGAATAGAAATACTCGGCAGAGAAGCGTAGTCGGCTATTAAAGGCTACAAGGTCGAAACCAGCATTGGCAGTAGTTTTCTTTTCCCATACTAAATCGTTGTTGGTCAAACGAGATTGAATCATACCGATATATTGTTCTTGGGCTACACCAAAAACGGCTCTTGGCGCTGTATTTATCACAGACTGATAATCCCAATAACCTATACTACTATATGTTCCGTCCTAAAGGTTTGCTCTTTGCTGGATGATAGATTTCGCTGTATAGATCTTGATTCGTGTTGCACCCATTCAAAATCCTTCGTCTCATAATAAACGATCAAGCGCACAAGCCGAATGGTACGCATCAAAGGCAAATATTTTATATTGTGGTCGATCATCGCATTGCTGATATAGCGCTTGGCTGCCTTAAAATCCTGATTGCCTATATATCTCAATGAGGTATAAAGTAGCAGTTCGCTTTTACGGATGGGGTTCAACCAGTTTTCTTTGTCATAGAGTGTAGCCTTGTATTGATTCATCAGTTCAGCGCTTGCCAAAAAATCGCCTTTGTCAAGATAAGGAAACAATGTATATTGATATTGTAGGCACACAACATTTGCCTTAAAGTCAAGTGGCGCGTGCTCTGAAAGTTGGCCTAGCTTATCCAGGAAGAAGGACATCTCGTCATATTTGTCCACCGAGCGTAGACTATCCAACACCCCCTCAATGACGTAGAGATAGTAGATTGGAGGATTAGACCAGAAGCGTGGATTCTGCTCGAACAGCAAATTCAAATCCTTGTAAGAGTTCAGGGCGGTCTTGTAATCGCCCACCCCCATCAGATAATTGGCTTGGAAGAGTTTGTGGTTTCGGGTGAGTTCGAAATTCCCCTCCACATCCGATGAAGCTGTAATGTATAGTTCATTTACCATCAAATCATTCATATCTTGTTTCTGCTTGGCAATGCGAATAGCACCCTTGTGCATCAATCTGAACTTTAGCAGATTGTGCAGCGAAGCCTGTTCGATGGTTTTACGTATCTTTTTCAACGCATCATTTTGCAAGAAATGCTTGTGATAAAGTTCTTTTTCGTTTATATCTGGGAAGTTAAGGCGCAAAAGATATTCCAACTCTTGCTTGGTAGCCAATATCAGAATCTCATTTGCTTCGTATTTGATGGCTTGTTGTATGGTATCCGAAAGCATTTCAAAACATTCTTCATACAATGATCTTTCATAAAGCATTCGTGCTTTGCAAAGAGAGTTCAACAGATCGTAATGAACATCTTTCTTGCGACGAATAATCAATAGAGTGTCAAGGAGTTTTTCATATAGATATTGTATGGCAACTTCGAAAGAAGCAGAAGGTCGAAGTTCGTGAAAAGCCTCTTTGACGGATTGACTGTTTTTCGTTTTATTCTTGTTTATGATATCATAAATTATGAGATAGTCTTTCGTTTCATTATCTCTGAGCATTTGAAGAGCCAAGTGTTTCTTTTCGGCTTTTGAGAGAGAATATACGAGTGCAATTACTGAATCGACTCTTTTCATAAAAATGTGTTTGTTAGCATAAGAGGTTTTTCCAGAGGCTAAAAATATTTCGTTTTACAATGTAACACAAATATTTGCTTTAGTTCAACATATAAATCTTCCTATTATCACCATTCAATACCCGCTTATACGGAAAAACGCCGGATCTGATCAATCAGTCCGGCGTTTCCTCGTTGTAAGATGTGAGGTTGGTGTATTTATTTACGTAACTGCTTCTTACGCGTCAATATTAGCGTAAGTCGCATTTTCTTCGATAAACTCTCTACGGGGTCCTACCTCTTCACCCATTAGCATAGAGAAAATATAGTCGGCTTCGGCGGCATTCTCGATGTTTACCTGCTTCAGCATACGGTTTTCGGGATCCATAGTGGTTTCCCACAATTGTTGCGCGTTCATCTCACCAAGACCTTTGTATCGTTGGATATGTACCTTGTTTTCTTGTCCGTCGCCATAAGTGTCGATAAACTGCAGGCGTTGCGCTTCGGTCCAGCAGTAAGCCGAATTGTTACCTTTCTTGCAGAGATACAAGGGAGGCGTAGCGATATATAGATATCCATTCTGGATGATCTGTGGCATATAGCGGAAGAAGAACGTCATGATAAGGGTGTCGATGTGTGAACCATCGACGTCGGCATCGGTCATGATGATGATCTTGTTGTAGCGCAGTTTGGTGATGTTCGCTTCCTTGCTATCTTCCTCGGTACCGATTGTCACACCCAGTGCAGTGTAGATGTTGCGGATTTCGTCGCTTTCCAGGGCTTTATGATACATGGCTTTCTCCACATTCAAGATTTTACCACGAAGAGGCAGGATGGCTTGGAATGCGCGGTTACGGCCTTGCTTGGCAGTACCACCCGCCGAATCTCCCTCGACAAGGAACAGCTCACATTTTTGCGGGTCGCGATCCGAGCAGTCGGCTAGCTTACCTGGCAAACCACCACCTGACATGGGCGACTTACGTTGCACCATCTCGCGTGCCTTGCGGGCAGCATGACGAGCCGTAGCGGCTAGTATCACCTTATCCACTATCAGCTTAGCTTCTTTGGGATGTTCTTCCAAATAGTTGTTCAAGGCTTCACCCACTGCTTGATCTACGGCACCACTTACTTCGCTGTTACCCAGCTTAGTCTTGGTTTGCCCTTCGAACTGAGGTTCGGCCACTTTCACCGAAATCACGGCTGTGAGACCCTCGCGGAAGTCATCGCCCGATATTTCCACTTTCACCTTTTCCAGCATTTTGCTGTCTTCAGCGTAGCGCTTCAGTGTACGAGTCAAGGCACGGCGGAAACCTGCAAGGTGCGTACCACCTTCTATCGTATTGATATTGTTTACATAAGAATGAATGTTTTCTGAGAAACCCGTATTGTACATGATGGCCACTTCGATGGGCACATTCTGCTTCTCAGTATTCAGGTAGATCACATCATTCACGAGATGTTCGCGAGAGGACTCTAGGTAACGAACGAACTCCTTCAACCCGTCTTCCGAGTAGAAATTCTCGTTTTTGAAGCTGCCATCCTCGTTCACCACACGACGGTCGGTCAGAGTGATTCGGATGCCTGCATTGAGGTAGGCCAATTCGCGTAGACGACCTGCCAATATCTCATATTTATAGACAGTTTCTGTGAAGATTGAAGCATCGGGCCAGAACTGTTGATGCGTACCTGTGATGTCGGTAGTACCTACCTCAGTCACCTCGCACAGCGGCTTACCGATATTGTATTCTTGCATATAGATCTTGCCGTCGCGGTGTACGTGTGTGATCATGTGAGTGGAAAGGGCATTAACACACGACATACCTACACCGTGCAGACCACCCGATACCTTATACGAGCCTTTGTCGAACTTACCACCGGCATGAAGTACCGTCATCGCTACCTCTAGGGCCGACTTCTTCTCCTTCTCGTGATAACCTACGGGGATACCACGTCCGTTGTCTCTTACTGTGATTGAGTTGTCTTCGTTGATGATTACATCAATCTGAGTACAATAGCCTGCCAACGCCTCGTCAATCGAGTTGTCTACAATCTCGTACACCAGGTGGTGCAGACCTTTGATACTGATATCACCAATGTACATGGCAGGGCGCTTGCGCACTGCCTCTAGGCCTTCGAGCACCTGAATGCTGTCGGCCGAATAGGAACTATTGCTTTGGGGAGTATTTTCTTCTACTATTTCCGTTGAAAATAAGTCTTGCATAACAACTATTTAAGTGGAGTTGATTTAACGTACAAAAGTAACAAAAAAAAATGAGGTACGTTGCAAATTATATTTGAAAAGCAAGGAGTTATTTTGTTTTATTACAGAAGTGTAAGTTTCCACTCCAACCCCCAATACACATCATCCTCATTGCGAAAGCTCAGCTCCACCCCTTCGTCCGAAAAGACGGCCCGCGTCACGTCAATCTCCACAGGCTGGCCATTATTGATGGGCATTATCCTCATCTCACCTTCCTCCGCATAGATACCTGCATTCCAAAAAGGAGTATAGCTGCCCCATTGATGCACATCGAGCAGCAATGGCTCGACGGTCTCATAGGAGATAGACTCATAGAAGCAGAGCGCGAATCTGTCGAGATTGGACACCTCGCACGCCACTTTATAATATTTCTCGGCCTCCACCATCGTCACTTCATAGAAAGCCTTACAAAGACTCGTGCGATTATTGATCCGCAATACGGTGAATTCGCTCTCATCGAGCTGTGTCACTTCATAGCAGAACGTCCCCAAAGCGATTACAGGCGTTACTTCCCAGGGGTTTTCCGTCAACGATTTGCCAAATGTATTTACTATGTAGACGTTTCCTATATTTATCTCGCCGTCTTCGCGTAGGCGTATCTTTATATCCTGAAAATACTTATCTTCAATCACATAACGCTCTTCATCGCTAGTAGCCATATACCACTTGTCGAGCACACGGCAAATATCGGCCAATGACGCTGACAGCCGAAGGCTTGACACAGCTACCGAAGCATTTTCGTAGGCTATCGTCATCTCGCTAGGCTTCTCTACCCGTTCTAAAACACACGAATTTAATAGGACAATGATCAAGGCAGAGCACACTGCCAAAACTTTATTTCTCATACGCGTTGATTTTACTTTTTTTATCCGGGAAACGATATCCTACACCTGCTCTCAGGAAACCCATACTACCAGCACCCAGTTCCGCAAAGCCATACACCTTGCGCCCCATCGTGATGGCAAAAGGCACTATATCAAAAGATATCCCAAGCTCTCTTCTTTTATAAGAGGCGTCCGAAGTCAGATTCTTGTCTCTATCAATATTGACACCGAAACCCATACCGATCGAAGAGTAAAGTTTGATGAAATCCCATCGGAACCAGTCGAAGCGGGCTATAGGGGTGATAGCGAAAAAGGTAGAACGCTCTTTCCAGATTGGAGTATCGTCAATAAACTTATAGGAGCGTTGGTACTCAGTGTGAAAGGAGGCAGCCACTCCCAAGGAGAACCAGCGTTTTACCTGGTAGTGATATGAGAGGCTAATAACGGGCGTACCATACAGATTGCCGTTATAGGATTCGGGGTGTAGTCCATTGGGACAATACATATAGAAGCCACCGCAACCATCATAGCCAAAGAAGTCATTGACGGAGATTAGCGCGCCCAGCGAGAGTCGTAGTTCCTGATGTGGGGTGTTGATCAGTGATTGCTGCGCCTTGAGGTGCGGCGCCAACAACAAGGCCGCCAGTAGCACAAGCGGTTTACAGAGTCGTTTCATCATACAGAGTTCGTTTTTTTCTAGTTTGTTATGCCGGCAAAGGTAGAAATAAGATGAAGAGAAGCAAAATAAAAGGTGTAAAAACAAAAAAAGCTGAATTCATAGAGAATTCAGCTTTTAATATATAAGTTCGATTGACTCGTAGATTAAGCAAGCTTGTTTACATAAACAGCCAACTTAGATTTCAAGTTGCTTGCTTTGTTCTTGTGGATGATATTAACTTTCGCCAATTTATCCAACATCTTAGTCACTTTTGGAAGCAAGGCAGTGGCTTCAGCCTTTTCTGTAGTAGAGCGAAGTTTTTTCACAGCATTACGCATAGTCTTAGCGTAGTATCTGTTGTGAAGTCTTCTCTTCTCTTCTTGTCTAATTCTCTTGATTGATGATTTGTGATTTGCCATCTTCGACTAATCTGTTTAATTCGTTATATTTTAAATGGTAGCCCATAGGGGAATCGAACCCCTCTTTCCAGAATGAAAATCTGGCGTCCTAACCGATAGACGAATGGGCCTCACTGGCTGTTGGCGTTTCCGCCGATTTTGCCTCCGGATATTGTCATTTCCCCGATTGCGGCTGCAAAGATACAGCTTTTTTCTTTAACGCCAAATTTTTACGCGAAAAAATATTGTGAAGAGAACAAAATATCCATAAATACAAAAAGCTAAACCCACAAGGATTTAGCTTCTTTATATGATAAGTACGATTGACTCGTGTATTAAGCAAGTTTGTTTACATAAACAGCCAACTTAGATTTCAAGTTGCTTGCTTTGTTCTTGTGGA
>CAMTPC010000067.1 GCA_947074295.1 uncultured Bacteroides sp.
GGAGGTTTGTTATGGAAAAGCAAAGATTTAAAGAAATGGAATGGGCCATATAATTATATTAAGATTGACACAACTTCTTGGATGGGTAGCACTCCTATGATATGGGCGCCCGAACTACATAAATATAACAATAAATATTACTGTATCACTACATTTACAAATACAAAAACTATCATAGAAACTAACCCTGCTAGATATGATGTGCCAAGACGCAGTGTGCATATTCTTGTAGCTAATAAACCGGAAGGCCCTTATCAACCTATCAATTCAAACAATTATCTACCCGAAGAATGGGCCACACTTGATGGGACACTTTGGGTAGAAAATGATAAACCATATCTCGTATTTAGTCATGATTGGATGCAACTTGTTGATGGAGCTATAAAATATGTCCAACTAACTCAAGATTTATCCGAAATCGATGGAGATATACATTCATTATTCAATGCTTCAGAGGCTTTATGGTCTAGGGATATGCAGGCTATCGGTGAACTTACTTATGGTAAGGCACTTACTGGACATGTTTCTGATGGGCCTTTTGTATTTCGGACTCATACAGGAAAACTGGGTATGTTATGGTCTAGTTGGGGAGAACAACGCTATGCTCAAGGAGTGGCCTACTCTGAATCTGGGAGTATTAATGGCCCATGGAAGCAGATTGACACCCCTATAAACAGGTATAACTCGGGCCATGCCATGATTTTCAGAACACTCAATGGTGAACCTATGATGATTATGCATAGACAAAGTTTAGATCTAGAATCACCTGGCCCGAGATATCCGAAACTTTTCAAAATAGATTTATCTGGCAATGAATTATTGCTTAAAGAGTAAAGGTGCAAATTCTAATAAACTTTCTCGCCATACTGGCCATGTATGACCTCCGGGAATTTCAAAATAGGTATAGTTAATGCCTATTTCATCGAAGCGTTTCATCATGATTTGACAATTGTTATAAGCAATATCCTCTTTTCCTCCCATAGAAATCCAAAATTGCTTAAACTCTTTATTATACTTATTATGCTCTTTCTGCAATAGTGAATAATATTTCTCAGCCATATTATCTGCAGAATATCCAATAGGAGGCGTCGCCCACCAACCAGAACTAAAAACACCTAAATAAGAAAACAACTCAGGATGAAGAATACCCACATTTAGTGTTTGGATACCTCCCATTGACAATCCGGCTAATGCTCTGCCTTCTTTTTCTTTTATCGCACGATAATTATTTTCGATATAAGGGATATATTCATCTAGAATAGCTTTTTCAATATCTTTTGTGTTGCCATCTATCATTGCTATAATCATAGGAGTAACTTCATTTTTTGCAATCAAATTATCTATTATTATATCCGTCTTACCTTGGTTTACCCACCCTCTCTCATCTTCTCCACCACCATGGAGCAGATACATTACAGGGTATGATTTATCATTATTATCATATCCCGGAGGTGTATAAACAAACATGCGTTTCCAGGCATTATTACTCTTAGAAAAATAACGATTCATTCGGACTGCGCCATGAGGCACATCGCTCACCGAGAAGCATTGTCTATCATTGGGATAGGGAACTTCAATGCCGCTAGACATCATTCCACATCCATAAAATGATTCACTTGCTGGATCAGCAACATTTGCTCCATCTATTAATAATGAATAGTAATGAAAACCTTCAGATAAGGGTTCAGTAGTACAACTCCATATTCCATTATCGTCCAACTTCATATCATATGTTTTGCCAATCTGAAGTTGCACATTATTGGCTGTAGGTGCTTTTACTTTAAAAATAGCTTGGTTATTAGATAAAAGTCGTGGATATATGGCACCACGTACATTGCTTTTTGCACGTTCTCCCGGCAGTTGTTGATTGTAGTTATCATCCACAGAAGGTTGGGCTATCAACTGTAAAAAGAATCCAAGCGAACAAAGTATAAAATATATTTTCTTCATAGTATAAATATTGTCAATAATTAAAGAATTATGGTTGCAAACATATTAATAATGAAGAGTAAATGAGAGGACTATTATTTATATATGGAGGATAATATTGATAGATATATGTTTTGATCCAATATTATTTGATTAAGATAAAAAAGAGGGGTGTAATTTAAACTCTGTCCTAAAAAGGGGAAGCTGACAGTTGTATCTTACACCTACCTCATTAGATTGGAAACTAAAACCTTGTATATATTAAAATTAATAGGTAGTTTTGAGCCTGAAACGAGAAGTAGTCAAGCGAGTACCAAAATACATGCCTTGAATATTTAATATTTAGACTAATTCGTAACTAGGCCATTCTATCAACAGAAAACATATTGATTTTGAAAGAAACAAAGGCGCACGTTCGCGCTCTTTACCAGAACCCTGTAAATCGCAGATTTACGGGCTTTTTTATATCTATAAATCACACTCATTTTTATGAAAGCATTATTGAATAGAATTATATACAGTCTTATTACAAGTTGCTTTGTCATTACACTGTCTGCACAAACTTCTATTACATTCAAGCAATTATTCCAAACTGGGGATATGACTCCGTATATCGGACAGACACTACAGCTGACTGATACACTGCATTTAAATGGTTGGGGAAGTCAGCCACGATATATGTGGGTATCCGATCATCGTATACAGAACAGCTGTGAACAAGGCGATAATCCTCGCAGAGCCTATTCCTTCTCACTCACTGATAATTCTATTAGCGATTATAAACGTTTAGGCACAAAGTTAGCAGGTGTTACTATGAAAGTTACTACCGCTGAATATGCCACTTTAATAGGAACTGCAACTTATCTCAATGACGAACGACCTTCTCTGCACGATTGCATTGGCGATTATAGTTTAAAAGTTTGTGGATTCAATGTGGAGAAATTTTTTATCGGCATACCAGGCTATGAAACAAAAACTACAAAAGTGATTGAAGCTTTGAGAAATATTGATGCTGATATATTTGGGCTATGCGAAGTCGGGGAATATCCATCGGCAATGTATGCCATTGCAAATACTTTAAATATGGTTCTCGGAGCAGATATTTATGCTGCTATAGCAGACAATATAACAGACTCTTCGACTGTTTACAGTCGTTCGGGGTTTATTTATAAAAAAGCAAAAGTATCTCCTCATGGCGATATCACAGAAGCTTCTACAGCTAGTATCTATAAAAAACGCAATATCATACAAGCCTTTATAGAAAATGCCACAGGTGAGAAATTTGTCTTGAGCATGAATCACTTTAAGGCAAAAGATACCACAGCAGATCAGTCTGAAGGCACGCGCATCACCAATGCCACACATCTCATCAATACACTTTCGTCGATTGTACCCAATAAATATGAGGATCCAGACGTCCTCATCATTGGCGATTTGAATAGTTGCACTGGTGAGATACCAGTGAAAATGTTATATGAAGAAGGATATGATTGCTTGATGAATATTTACGAACCCAATGGCTACTCTATTGTATATAATAGAACAATAGAAAGGCTAGACCACGCTTTGGCCTCAGCAACTATGGCTGCACAAATAACTGGCGCTACCACTTTTCATATCAACACAGATGAGCGCTCTGACAACAGCGAGTTAAATATGTATCGCAGTTCTGATCATGATCCTGTAATTATCGGCCTACGCCTGCATAGCGATAATTCGGGCAGCGACGATGAGTGCGAAGGCATAAATATGACAACAACCTTCAAAGCTGGCTTAAATCCATTTATCCAACAAAGCGTGACGGGTTATCAAACTTGGTTTTCTGATGCCAACTATGGTGCTCGTATCAGTGGGTATTCGGGTGGCAGCAACAATGAGAATGTTGACTGGCTGGTATCACCTTCTTTGAACCTTCAAGATCATACCTCTGCGCAGCTTACCTTTAGCCATACCATCAACTATGATTCGAATGGGAAAAAGAAAGAATATCAATCTCTTTGGATTTCTGATGATTATAAGGGTGATGTTAGAGCGGCCAATTGGGAAGAACTAATCATTCCTGTATATCCCAATGGTTTGAACTGGACTTTTATTTCTTCTGGAAATATAGATATCCCGCAGAGATATTTAAAAAAAGACGTACATATCGCTTTCAAGTATATTTCTACTTCTAATGAGAGTAATGCAACTTGGCAAATAACCGATTTGCAGCTCAAAGGTACATGTATTGCAACCTCTTTGCCAACTTTAAACTCAACACCATATAGTTGGATTTGTGTCATCAATAAAGATATAATCGTTCATAGCAGTGAAGCCAACAAAGCCTCATTGATCATTTTATATGATATTACAGGCCGCGAAATACAGAGATTGGAGTTTAACACCAACATAAGATTCAGCGTGCCGGCAACAGGCATATATCTTTTGAAGGTCGGGGATGAAATACATAAGATAGCTGTACACTAGAATAGCTAGCGGCAAAACATAATATTAAGATCTATCACATCCTTTTATATCGCAATATCTTAATTTGTATTGCGATATTTTTTTATCCCTCCATCAAAAGAATCTCAGTAAATTTTATCATTGAGAGATTTCATTCTGAATTATTTTAGAATAACTTTGTCCTCAATATATCCATTATTAATTTACAATAACAGCAAAAAGCATGGTTAAAGCATTATTATTTATCTCATTTCTACTTACTAGCATCACATTTCAAGCTCAAAATTCGGACAGAATAGTAGGGACCTATCGCGTAATTGGTGATAAAAGTAAAGAGGTTTCCAATGTGAAGATCACTAATCAAGGGGGTATTTATCAAGCCCAAATCGTATGGTTGGAGCATCCCACAGACGCAAAGGGACAACTAAAGACCGATACAAAAAATCCTGACGCATCTCTTCGCACACGCCCTTTGACTGATGTCGTTGTGATCAAAGGTATAAAATATGATAGCAAAAACAATCAATGGACTGGTGGCACTATTTATGATCCAGCATCGGGTAAAACTTATGATGTATTGGTAGAATTTCAAGATGATACCAATTTAAAAGTAAGAGGTTATAAAGGAACACCTGCCTTTGGTAAGACAATGATTTGGAAAAAGATTGATTAATTCTGAATTCCTATAGTATTATTAAAAAAAGAGTCTGATGATCACTCACCAGACTCTCCACCATAAGAAACTGAACTATTATCAACCCTAGAAAGGCATAAATAGTTATTTAGCTATATTTACGCTTTATTTCTTCTATTCTCACATCATATACTCTTACCCATCACATAGGCTTCAGTCATCATACTTTTATCTTTTACTTCTCCTTTACCCCATACACCTACTCCACAAATCGTTCCTTTCACTTCGGGATTAGTGAGGCAATCCAAGAAACCTTGAAACTCCACTACCGCTTTGTCTATAGCCGCCGGATTGGTATCTGCAGCTGTCAATATGTAGTAGAACTGTTTATCAGTCATCTCTTCATAACGTGCACAACAACGATCTATCACAGTCTTAAGCTGACCACACATCGTGTAAAAATAGATAGGCGATGCCAAAACAATCACATCTGCAGCGATCATTTTCACTAGAATATCTGCCATATCATCCTTTTGCACACACCGCTTTGTGTTATAGCAGACACCACACCCCGTGCAATAATTTATTTTCTGATCTCGCACAAAGATTTTCTCCACCTCATGGCCTACCTCTTTCGCACCACGAATTAATTCATCACACAGCAAGTCCGAATTGCCTTCTCTTCTTGGAGAAGAGGATATAACCAATACATTCATATTTTGTTAGTTTAAAGTTGATTCTCTAGATTCTATTAAAATTTAATATTCACACCACCCATCGCATTGGCACGAGGCATGGGAAAACCAGCATTGATCTCATATTTACGGTTGAGTAGATTCTCACCACGTGCAAATATCTCCAACCATTTTGTGGCGCGAAAAGCAGCACGCGCATTCCAGAGCACGAATTTTTCTTTCTCCTCTGGGTTGGTCGAGATATATAAACCTTTAATATATTGCACACCCGTCGAAGCACTCCAACGGCCTTTCGAGTAATCTATACCTGCATATAGCTTATGCTCCGGAGCTGCTAGCACAGGATTGTCCATATGTAGGAAACTATAGTTGGCAGATAGCATTAAAGAAGATGTCACCCGATATTGCCCTGTTATTTCAGCTCCCCAGTTTTTGATTTTACCCGTATTTATATTTTTCGGTCTTTCGTTTACCATAGCTGTCTGAATCATATTACTACCATTGATATAATATACATTTATACCATACGAAAGTTTGTTCTGAAACAAACGTTGCGACCAAGCTAATTCATAACTCCAAAGACTTTCCGGTTTCAGGTCTGGATTTTGTGGTGGAAACATATACATCTCACGGATAGTGGGATTGCGAAATCCACGGCTAGCAATCAGCTTAATATCCCCACTTTGCAGCGGGTGTATAGACAGACCGAACTGGGGTATCACATGGTTGCCAGTCACCGAATGATGATCGTAGCGAACCCCTGCATTAAAATTTAATAGTTCGCCTAGATTTTGTCTGAAATCCACGTATCCAGCAATGTTGTCTACCGCTTTATCGGCAATATCTGATTTAGAACCATCAGTATATTTGTTCCAGGCATATCCACCAAAACGCTGATAATCAAGCCCTGCAGTCAGTCGGCTACCTGTCCACATCACTACACTTTGGTACCACATCACTCCCAGCATATTGTCCTTAGAGTTGAACAGATAATCGCGTGGAGTTCCTCCCTCGTAATAGCCATCATCAATCTTATGACGTCCCCAGTTGTAAAATAACTTCAAAGATCCTGATGAGTGACGGTAGTTATTTTCTAGCGAAAAAGAGGTCATCCCTCGTGTGATATGTGAATCATTATCAAAAATAGGACGTGCTACTGTCCCTGGGTTAGAAGCATTAAAATGCGTCATATTGACATCGGCATAAATCCTCCATTGCTGTGAGAAATCATATCCGATCTGTGCATAACCGCCATATTGTTCAAATTCCATATTGGCACGGTGACCGTCGGTGCGATTGTACGATCCTGTTACTACCGACGAAAAACCTTTGTGTCGATAGCGCAAACTAGCTTCACTATTCAAGGTATTGTACGACCCATAGCCGATACGAGCATTTCCACTCATACCCTCTTCACGATGTTTCTTGGTCAGTATATTGATCACACCCCCCATAGCATTAGAGCCATATAGCACAGAGGCGGGACCACGCACCACTTCTACCTTCTCGGCCAACATCGACTGATAGGCATCGGCTATCGGATGTCCCATCAAGCCCATATATTGCGGATGCCCATCGATCAAAACCAACATTCCGGTGGTGGGACTTCCCCCTACTCCACGCATACTCATACCACCCGAGGCACCTGTGGAGACACCATATCCCATGACACCACGTGCCGTAGTAAACAAGCCTGGCACCTGCTCGGTCAATACGGGAAGCAGCGACTGTTCATATCGACCTTCTATCTGTTCGCGCTGTATCACCGATACCGTCATAGGCAGCAAACGCAGGTCTGCTTCATTTTTCGTACCCGTCACTACCACTTGTGGTATATTCACCGAATCTTTTACACTTTCGTGTGCAGTTGCATGTTGTACTACAGCAAATAGAGTCAATATACCAATCGTTATCTTTTTCTTTTTTTGCATTCTCACTGCATTATGAGTATTTATTCATTACTTTATACTATATGCTCAATAATCAATAGAGCACGAACATCGATAATATTTATTATGAAATTTATAACGTAGCCATACGATGCCATCTGGCAATACCTCAGAAGAAATAAACTCCAAATGTTGTCCTTTAGCAGGATATTCTTCAGCTTTACCTTTATATTCAAATATAGTTGCTGCGCCAGCCAAACCATCTATCCCTGGATAGACCATCAAGCTCAGCTCATCTATGAGACCTGCTTTCAAGAAAGCGCCATTTATCACACCTCCGCCTTCGAGCAATATCTTTTCGATACCAAACTCCACTCTTAGTATTTCGAGAGCTAGCTGCATATTATCACCATTCTCGCCAGCAAATAAATAAGATATTCCTTTCTCTTGCAAATGCTGTAGATATTCTTTTGAAACTTTTTCACCTAGTATTGCGATAATATTCTCTCCATCAGCATTGTCATCTTCATAAAAGATTTTCCCTTTAGGATCAACCACAATTGTCATTCGTGACGATTCTTGCTTACCCAAATAGCTATCAAATGTGTTTATTGCCCTTGAAGACTCTGTTTCGAATGTCTTTGTGAAATAGTGCTTTTGTACAGTTTTTCGTCCTATCATGATGGCTTGTGCATCAAAATTTCGACTTATAGTGAAGTAAACATCTGATACGGTTTCAAAACTCTTCCCACTATAATGTTCAGTATATCTATCACAGTCCAAGCGACCGTCAACCGAACTCATCATGTGGCATATTACATAGGGTCTCATTCTTTCTAAATTATTCTCGTTTTTAATTTATTTGTACGAAAGAAGACAGTCACACCGGAAGAGGCTAAAAAACTTACAATATATGCATTCACTATGAAACCTTAAGGAGTCCGGCGTAAACTGTCTTCTATTTTATCATCAATCTATTGATTCTCGTTTAGGTAGAATAGTCATGTTTTATTCTGATTTGCTGTCTATCATAACCATCACTTATTTTATTGTCGTATCAAGCATCATCAGCCAGTCAGATAGCCTTAATTAACGGGGTGATCACGGGTGATCAGATCACGAAATAGCCTTAATCTGTAAAAGGCATATATCAGCTTGATTTTATGAGCATTAGCATAGCCCACACCTAAGCATTCTTATTCTTCGATTATTCCGTTTGACAGCAACCATTTTTTTATGCTTTCTTCTGCATTGATTACTCTATTACGCGATAAAGCGGGCATACTGACTACTTTTGCATTTTTCTCCATACGTTTTATGGTTTCTACTGATTGTGAGAAGCCACTTCCTCCATGGGTGCAAAAAGGTATGATGGTTTTACCGCTAAAATCATAATCATTGAAAAGAGTGTAGATAACCATTGGCATGTCATACCACCAATTGGGATAACCGACAAATACAATATCATAGTCATTGAAATTACTTATTGTATTGACGATCTTCGGATAAGTCTTGGTCTCTGCTTCATTCTTGGCGTAATCTATCAACGCTTTATGCGACTGTGTGGGATATTGATTCAAAGTCTTTATTTCAAACAGATCGGCACCGGTTGCTTGTCCTATCATTTCTGCTGCATAAGCAGTTGTACCAATTACCTTACCATTCTTTAACATTCGGCTAGCACCAGTAGAGGCATCTACAGCATCGGTTTCAGGTACCGAAAAATAGGTCACTAGTATCTTTGGCTTACTATTTCCAGACTGAGCCAGAATTGCCGAAGAAATGCTTATTGTAAAAATCAAGAAAGCGATAAAAAACTTTTTCATGTCCTATTCTATATTTAATGAATTGATTATTGGATCTATTTTGATGAGTGCAAAAATAGAGGGAATAAATCTCTCACTAATAATACAATTTACGGATACTTGTACACATATTACGGAATGGCAAAATTGTCACGCGAAGCATGAATACAAATTACTGAATATTGTACACAAATTACAGATAATGAAGTAAATAAAGACTAACGCACTGATATTTAGATTATATTTGTAAGACTAAAGTTCAATAAACGATTAGATATGGAGAATATTCATAAATACAATACAGTAGACGAATACAACAAAGCCATGGGTATAGAGACATTTCATCCACTGGTGACATTGGTCGATTTTTCAAAGTCCAACTTTCAGGGTGAATTCCCAGAAGGACATAGCTTTGGCTTCTACACCATCTTTCTGAAAGAGCAAAAATGTGGCGACTTGAAGTATGGTCGCAACTATTATGACTATCAAGAAGGAACTTTGGTCTTTCTGGCTCCCGATCAAATTGTGCGTATCGAGAATCGATTGCCTCATAAACCTAAAGGCTGGGCATTGATGTTTCATGCTGATTTGATACGTGGTACTTCATTGGGGAAAGCCATCAAGGACTACACTTTCTTTTCGTATGAGGTATTTGAGGCATTGCATCTGTCTGAAGAAGAAAGAAAAACTATTCTAGAGTGTTTCAGTAATATTCAGTCCGAATTGACGCATAGCATTGACAAGCATTCGCAACGCCTCATCGTTTCAAACATCGAACTGTTCTTGAATTATTGCACCCGCTATTATGATCGTCAATTCATCACTCGTAGCCATGTCAATAGCGATATTCTGAGTCGCTTCGAACGATTGCTCAACGATTATTTTAACTCGGAATTGCCACAAACAGAAGGATTACCTACGGTGAAATATTGCGCCGACAAGTTACATCTTTCGGCCAACTACCTTGGTGATTTGTTGAAGAAAGAAACGGGCAAAAGTGCGCAAGAACATGTACAACTGCGCTTGATAGAGGCTGCAAAAGAGAAGATGTACGAGAAAGATAAATCTATCAGTCAGATAGCTTATGAGCTTGGTTTTGAATACCCACAATATTTCAGCCGTCTGTTTAAGAAACGTACGGGTGTGACTCCCAATGAATATCGTTCATTGAATTAAGCCCATCTCTTGTCCTTCGTAATTTTTATCGTATAACTCTATTTCTTATGTCCACTGAGGTTAAACTTGTCAACTACTCTAATGTGTTCCTTACTCTGAAAAAGACGGAGGACTCTGTTTGCGATTTAGGTATCCCTGAACACTGCTTGGTGTATGTATGCTCGGGTGAAATCGAGTTTTTTGAAGGCGAGCAACGTATATTGGTTCGCGAAGGAGAATGTGCTTTTGTTCGCAAAGACAATAGGCTGAAGATGCACAAACGTAGTTCGCACAAAACGAATATTTATCAATCCGTAGTATTGAAGTTTACGCGCAAGTTTCTCCTAGATTTCTATCGTGGGTTGGATAAAGAAGGTGTGGCTGCTGATGCAAAACGTGTAAAATCTAGTGTAAAACGTATCGCTACACGACCAGATATTGTTAGTCTTTTCGAATCCATTCTACCTTACTTCAACACCGATAGTCAGCCAAGTGAGCAATGGCTCAACCTGAAAATGATGGAAGGTTTATACGTGTTGCTCAATACGGACAAGAACATTTATGCCTCCTTATTCGATTTTACTGATCCTTGGAAGATTGATTTGATGGGCTTCATGAATGAGAATTATATGTATGACTTGTCAATGGAAGAGCTGGCATCTTACACCGGGCGAAGTCTGACTAGCTTTAAACGTGATTTTAAGAAAGTAAGTGAGCTAACTCCTCAGAAATGGATCATACGAAAACGACTGGAAGTGGCCTACGACATGATAACTCACGAAGGTCGAAAAGTGACAGAGGCGATGATGGACGTAGGCTTCAAGAATCTGTCGCATTTTTCGAGAGCATATAAAGCAACTTATGGCCATGCACCAAGCATGTCACATTAAAAACTTCAGAATATGAAAGCAATCGTGATTGGCGCTACAGGAGCCACTGGTAAACCATTGGTAGAGGCGCTGCTGCTTGACAATGACTATACGGAAATACTAGTGTTCGTCAGACGTAGCACGGGAATAAAGCACACGAAATTAAGAGAGTACATCGTTGATTTTACTGCTATTTCCTCTTACTCGAATCTGGTTACAGGCGATATATTATTCTCGTGTATGGGAACTACATTAAAGGATGCTGGATCAAAAGAGGCGCAGTGGCATATCGACTATGAAATACCGTTGGAGTTTGCACGTATTGCCAAAAACAATGATGTATCTAGTTGTGCGATTGTTTCGGCTGTCAATGCAGATGCTAATAGCAAATGGTTTTATTCGCGTATGAAGGGAGAGTTAGAAGTGGAGGTAAGAAAACTCAACTTTAAGCAATATATTATTTTCCAGCCAGGCATCCTTGATCGTCCCCAAAGCAAAAGAGTAATCGAGTGTATGGGGGTTAGTATGATAAAAGGATTAAATGCAGTTGGGTTACTTCGCAAGTATCGTCCACTCCCTACTTCGCTACTTGGCTATAAACTGTCAATAGCACCTAAACTCCTTGACAAAGGAGAAACTGTTATCAGACAAGAAGATATTTTCACATTTGCAGCTCATTAATAAAGCTATATTAAGAAGGCGATACAAAAGATTGTTTCATTAATATTTAGTGGACTTTTTAGCAAACTTCAAAGAACCTCTCAGCAAAACCCAATACATCTACCTATTCTATCTTTGCAATAGTAAAATATAAATATGCTTAGATAGTTTTTTTATGGTAAAATTAGGTAATAGAACGAAGATCTATCAAAAGTTACTGGGTAGCTTTTTGATTGTTTTTTTAGCGGGATGTGGAGGTAAACAAGCAGATGCACCTTTTCATAATAGAGAATGGAAAACCTCAAGGATCGATAAGTCTGAAATCACTCTATACACCGATTATTCGGCCTCCATTCAGGGTAAACAAGATATCGAAATTCGTCCACAAGTAGCGGGGGTTGTAGAGTCTGTGTTAATCAACGAAGGCGAGCGAGTACGTCGTGGACAAACCCTTTTTATAATAGACCAAGTGCCCTACTTGGCCGCTCTTCGACAAGCTGAAGCAAGTGTCAAGGCAGCAGAAGCTACATTAGCCTCTGCCAAGCTAAATGTGGATAGTAAACAACGTTTGTTTGACCAGAAAGTGATAGCCGAATATGAATTGCTCACGGCCCAAAACGATTGGATGAAGGCTGAGGCTGATCTCATGCAAGCGCAAGCTAACGAACTAAATGCCCGCAACAATCTCTCGTATACAGAGGTGAAAAGCCCGGCCGATGGCGTAGCAGGAGTGATTCCTCATCGTGTTGGCGCATTGGTCAACTCCAATATATCACAACCACTTACAACGGTATCCAACAACTCGGAGGTAGATGTTTATTTCTCTATGAGCGAGAGTCAGATCCTTTTGTATCTACGTCAATATGGTTCGATGGACTCAACCCTTCACAATATGGGTGATTTAGAGTTAATATTGAGCGATGGCCTTGCATACACTGAAAAAGGAGCCGTGGAGAGTGTGAGTGGTGTGGTAGATCGTAATACTGGGTCTGTGTTGTTGCGCTCACGATTTCCCAATGCACAGCGCATATTGCTAAGTGGCTCTACGGGCAATGTACGTATAGCTCATCAACATGATGATGTAATACTTATCCCACAAACAGCAACCATTACTATTCAAGATAAGTTCTTGGTATATAAAGTGGAGAATGGAAAAGCCAAGTCGACACCTATCGTCATAGCGCCCGAAAACAATGGCCAGCAATTCATTGTCCTCCAAGGATTGCAGGTTGGTGATGTAATTGTGGCTGATGGTGCAGGATTAGTGCGCGAAGGTATGGAGATAACTGGGGAGGGTGTATAATGAGCAAGAATAATCTTTTCATTAAACGACCCGTGATGGCGCTCTCTATCGCTTTTGTGATTCTGCTGATAGGAGCTGTATCTTTGTTCACGTTGCCCGTAGAACAGTATCCTGACATAGCACCACCTACTGTAATGGTCTCTACGAATTATACAGGTGCCGACGCAGAAGCCGTGCAGCAAAGTGTGATCGTGCCACTCGAGGAAAGTATCAATGGGGTGGAAAATATGATCTATATGACCTCGACAGCCACCAATACAGGTGCGGCTACCATCTCTATCTACTTCAAGCAAGGCACTGATCCAGATGTAGCAGCTGTGAATGTACAAAACCGCGTGTCCAAAGCGTTGGGATTGCTGCCTGCCGAAGTGGTGCGTGTGGGCGTAACCACAGAAAAGCGACAAAGTAGCAACATGCAAATCATCTCGGTGATGTGTACCAATGGCCGTTATGATGAAACCTTTATAGCCAACTGGCTGGATATAAACCTTTTTCCGCAAATCAAACGTATAGAGGGAGTGAGCAATGTTGATATGTTCAGTCAGACTTATAGCATGCGTGTTTGGCTGAAGCCCGACATCATGGCACAATATCAATTAACTCCTGCTGATATTTCGCGCATCATCAATGAACAAAACTTGGTGGCTTCGGCAGGGGCTTTGGGCGAAAGTTCGGAAAATACGTTCCAGTATGTGATGAAATATAAAGGCAGACTGAAGGAGATTCAAGAGTTTGAGAACATTGTGATTCGGTCGGAGCGTGATGGAAATGTGCTACGGTTGAAAGATGTAGCTGACATTGAGCTGGGTGCTCAAGCGTACAATCTACAAACCTTCGTCAACGGCAATCCAGGGGTGAACTTTGTTATTAATCCCATGCCGGGAGTAAATACAACAGAAGTGAACAATAAAATCATTGAGTTGTACGAGGAGGTAAAAAAGACAATACCCGAGGGTATCGAGATTGTGGTGTATCTCAACACCAATGAGTTCTTGTTTGCGTCGATGCAGGGAGTAGTCGAAACATTGATTCTTGCCGTAATTTTGGTTATCTTTGTCATTTACTTCTTTCTGCAAGACCTTAAAAGTACACTGATACCCTCAACAGCCATAGTGGTTTCGATAATGGGTACATTTGCGATGATGCAAGTGATTGGATTCAGCATCAACTTGCTGACACTGTTTGCGCTGGTCCTTGCCATCGGTACGGTGGTAGATGACTCTATTGTGGTAGTCGAAGCAGTGCAATCCAAATTTGATAGTGGCTATAAATCGGCATTTGTTGCTACACGCGATGCCATGGGCGATGTGACAACGGCTATTATATCAACCTCACTCGTATTCTTGGCGGTTTTTGTACCCGTTACCTTCATGGGTGGGACTTCTGGTGTTTTTTACACACAGTTTGGTGTGACAATGGCCATTGCGGTTGTCATTTCAAGTCTATGTGCGTTGATTCTGGTCCCGGCCTTGTGCGTCATGATACTGCGTCCAGCTTCGACTACACGTAGCGCCAAAAGTATCAATGCACGGGTGCGATTGGCTTATACCACTTCCTTTTCCGCAATAATAGGAAAATATAAAACGAGTGTTTTATTTATCATTCGCCATAGATGGATGGCATGGAGTGCATTGGGAGCGACTGTTCTGCTATTGGTTTATCTTTTTAATACCACACGTACTGGATTGGTGCCACAGGAAGATAAAGGAAACCTCTTTATCAGTGTGGGAGTCTCGCCAGGTAGCACTGTAGAGACTACAGCCAAAGTGATGAACCGCATAGAGGAGATTGTAAAACAGCAACCTGAAATAGAAACCATAGCCCGTATTGACGGACGTGGAGTGATGGCGGGTTTAGGCTCGTGTTATGGTACATTCTTCATTCGCTTAAAAGATTGGAGCCAACGTCCGGGCAGTGAACATACAGGTGATGCCGTGATAGCACGACTTAATCAAGCGTTCGCTTCTATTGCTGAAGCAGATATCTTTGTTCTTCAAGAAGGTATGATTCCAGGATACGGAACAGGGAATGCTATTGAAATGCACTTACAGGATCGTACGGGCGGAAATATGGAAGACTTCTACAATGCCTCTCAGCAATTTCTATCGGCATTGCGACAAAGACCTGAAGTGGCCACTTCCTATAGCTCATTCGCACTGGACTTTCCACAATACAGTATTGATGTGGATGCAGCCAAATGTATGCGCACTGGCATCACAACAGATGAAGTGATGAATGTGTTAGGCAGCTACTATGGTGGTAATTATGCCTCCAACTTCAACCTTTTTGGAAAGATTTATCGGGTGATGTTGCAAGCAGACCCACAGTATAGGCTGGATGAGAAATCACTTTCAAACATTTACGTTCGTTCGGGTAACGGTGAAATGGCTCCGCTGAGTCAGTTTGTAACTCTACGCAAGGTGAATGGTTCGGAAATCCTTTCGCGCTTTAACCTTTACAGTTCCATATCGGCCAATGTGACACCTGTGACGGGCTATTCCAATTCGCAAGTGATGCAGGCCATAGAAGAGGTAGCTGCTCAAACTCTACCTACGGGGTATAGTTATGAATATGGGGGTATATCAAGGGAAGAGGCTGCAACTGGTAGTTCGCGCTCGCTCATTATCTACTTATTAAGTATTGTGCTGATCTACCTCATATTGGCTTCGCTATACGAAAGTTTTTATGTACCATTTGCAGTGATCTTGGCTGTGCCTTTTGGCTTGATGGGAAGCTTATTATCAGCACGTTTCTTCGGGCTGGAAAACAATATTTATTTGCAAACAGGTATGATTATGCTAATCGGTTTGCTTTCGAAGACCTCCATCTTGATTGTTCAATACGCTTTGGAGAAAAGACGCTCGGGCATGAGTATTTTATTGTCAGCCTATAGTGCATCTATAGCACGTCTACGCCCTATATTGATGACGGTGCTGACTATGATATTTGGCCTATTTCCATTGCTTGTAGCATCAGGTGCTGGAGCTGTCGGCAATAAATCGCTTGGCGTCGGAGCTATAGGAGGAATGGTCATTGGTACAGTGGCATTGCTCTTTGTTGTACCTGCTTTCTTTATCGCCTTTCAAACGCTTCAGGAGCGTTTCGTGAGAACAAAAAACTACTCGGATGATAAATCGGCTAATTACTAGAAGGATGAAAAGATTATTAAACCATATATTACTACTGTCACTCATCTTTACGCTGTCTGGTTGTGGCATATACAATAGTTATGTGCCTACAAATGAGTTAACTGACTCAAAGCTTTATGGTGATATTGAACTGTCAGCAGAATCAAGTAATCTAGGCCTGTTGCACTGGAAGGACTTGTTGACTGACAATAAATTACAAGAATTGATAGAACGAGGCTTGGAAAACAATGCTGACCTGAAAATAGCTCACCTGCGCATAGAGCAAGCCGAGGCCACGTTGACAGCCTCGAAACTGGCTTTTCTTCCTTCGTTAGCTTTGAGCCCTCAAGGGGGTATCGGCAGTTTCGGCGGTAATAGTACGGGAGAAACCTATGCACTGCCTATAACGGCGTCCTGGCAAGTAGATATTTTTGGAAACTTGCGCAATGCCAAAAAAAGATCGAAAGTCCTTGTTGAAAGAAGTCGCGCCTACGAGCAAGCTATACGGGTACAGTTGATATCGACCATCGCTCAGCAGTATTATACACTTTCGATGCTGCGCGAACAAGAAGTGGTGATCAATGAAACGGTTGCGCTGTGGCAAGAAACACTTCGTGTGATGCGGGCATTGATGAAGGCAGGCAGATACAATGATGCTGATGTGGCGCAGGCCGAAGCTAGCTATAATGGTATATTGGCAAGCCAGTTGGAAATCGGCCAGCAGATACACGAAGTGGAAAATCTGCTATCGGTGATAATAGGTGAATCCATACGTGATATAGCTACCAATCCGCTGCATACTTGGCAACAGCCACAAGCCATTCATATAGGTGTGCCTCTCCAGCTTTTGTCCCACAGACCCGATGTACAGATGGCAGAGCTCAATTTGGCTGCTGCATTTTACACCACCAACGAAGCACGATCAGCCTTCTACCCTGCACTTAGATTATCGGGAAGTTTAGGATGGACCAATGTAACAAGTGTCATAACCAATCCGGGCAAACTGCTGATTGATGGATTGGCCTCTTTGACTCAACCCTTATTTACGAAAGGACGACTTACGGCACAACTGCGAATTGCTAAATCTCAACAAGAGGAAGCGAAAATCAATTTTGGGCAAACATTGCTCAACGCTGGGATGGAGGTGAACAATGCCTACACGCAGGTGCTAAACTATGAGGAGCGAACGAACTATTTGAATACGCAAGTAGCCTCTTTAAGCCGAGCAACTGAAGCAAACCGACTGCTGATGGAAGGTGGGCGTGCGAGCTACCTAGAAGTATTGACAGCACAAAACCAGCTGCTAAATGCGGAGTTTGCTTTATTGGTTAATAGATACAATGAAATTGCTTCGTTTATTACTCTCTACCAAGCATTGGGAGGTGGAAGAAATTTTTAATCGATGGAGATGAACAGTAAAATGTATTCTTTATTCTGTAATATGTTTAACACTGCTGTATCATGATTATGCTACATTTGTATGAATTCAAAAATAAAAGAACAATGAAAAATATAGTAATCATTTCGGGGCATACCGACCTTAAAGAGTCATTTGCCAACAAAACGATATTGGAGGAAATGACTCGTCTGTTGCCACAGGCTGACTATGCTTATTTGGATAGTCTTTACCCTGATTTCCAGATTGACGTACCCACAGAGCAAGAGCGTTTGCTGAAAGCGGACATCATCGTGTTCCAGTTTCCACTTTTCTGGTATAGTGCTCCATCCCTTTTAAACCGTTGGATAGAACAAACCTTTGTACATGGCTTTTCGCATGGCTCTACGGGTGATAAATTAAGAGGAAAAAAATTGCTACTTTCTTTCACTTCGGGTGCACCCGAGGAGATGTACCAATATGGAGGGTTACAAAACTATCCTATCGACGACTTTATGCCCTCGTTCAAGCAAATGTGCAATCTATGCGGATTGGAGTGGTGTGGCTATATCTATACAGGTGGTTTGTCGTATGCCATGCGCCACGATCCTGAGAAACTAGAGAACATGCGCATCAAATCACTGGAGCATGCTCAGAGATTGAATGCGAGATTAAATGAGATTATCGAGTTATAAACAATAGAATCAACATGAAATCTGTAAAATTAAATAATGGTATTGATATGCCCATTTTGGGTTATGGCGTATATCAGGTAACTCCCCAAGAATGCGAACGCTGTGTGCTCGATGCCATCAGTCTGGGCTATCGCCTAATAGACACTGCCCAAGCCTACCACAACGAAGAAGGCGTGGGAGAAGCTATGCAAAAGTGTGGTGTATCACGAGAAGAACTCTTCATCACCACCAAAGTATGGATCAGCAATTACGGCGAAGA
>CAMTPC010000068.1 GCA_947074295.1 uncultured Bacteroides sp.
CGCGAATCATGGCGAAGTCTGTTTAAGGATTCAAGGAAAACATCGATACCCTTATTCTTAAACTCATAACGTCCACTCGTACCGACTATCATAGTCGTATCATCGAGCTTGGTGCCCAATAATTTATTAGCTACGCCCAGTAATAGTGATCTAGCACGTTTTCTTTTACCAGTAAATGTAGTACCCTGTGGTACAAAATCATCTTCAAATCCATTCATCAACACAACATCTGCTTCCTTTTGTAGCAATTGTTCGCATTCTCGATTTGTGATTTCACTTACAGTAGTAAAACAGTCAACTGCATGTGCTGTCTGTTTTTCTATTGAATGTTTAGACTGCATATTCAGTTCTTGCGCCATTTGATCGCCATTATAGGCAAACAAAAAATCGTAGAGAGGTTTATTGTTTCCAGCTATCGAGCGTCCTATCGATGTGGCATGAGTGGTGAAAATGGTTGCTATCTCAGGTACAGCATATTGCAAGTAAAGTGCTCCCATACCAGTCATCCATTCATGAGCTTGGTACACCACTTTATTTTCTGGGGATAGATTGAAGCGATAGAAGCTTTCCACTACTTTTCCGGCAGAATATGAGAACATCGAAGCTTCATCATAATCACCATAAGCATGTAGAGAATCTATTTGATATAGATTCCACATTTGTGTATATATCTCATCTTTTTGCGCATAGAAGGGTTGAAAATCTACTAATATCACAATCGGATTACCTGGAATATTCCAGCGGCCTATACGAAAAGATAATTTATCTTGTATATGGGCATGTCTTTTCCATTCTTTATAAAGATCTTTATTCTCGATAAATAAAGGGTTTTCTTTGCCTTGCCAAATATCAGGTCCTATAAAAAACAGTCTTTCGTGAAAAACATCTTGTAGGGTATTAGCTCTTGTCGATAAAACCGTATATATACCACCTACTTTATTGCACACTTCCCAACTGGATTCAAAGATATAATCGGGGGTTAATAAATCTTTTACCATAAAATTATGTTAGTGCTCTCCTTTTGAGCAACAAAAATACAAATTAATAATTAAAAATAGCAAATAACAAATAATATATATATTAATCCCAAAAACAATCGTTTGCATTAAGATATTTGATGCTTTTCATGACATATTAATAGGAAATATAATAAATATACTAATTTACATGTGGTGAATATAAGCATTTTATCGCCTAATCATCCATACTTCACGCCCACATATATTAATTTTTGTAAACTGCATTCTTTTCTATATACTCATAACTATTATCTCGAAATAAAATTAAATAGATTAACACTGTTAATTTTATACAACTCTGCTAATCAAACATTTATACAATATTCATTATACATCTTCTCCGACATTTTAAAATTATCAGAATAGGATTAAAACAATACAGGCGCTAACAATGATTGTTAGCGCCTGTAAATAATAAATATTTTTTAAGTTTATTTTAGTATCCTATACATCGATAAATAAAGCCTAAATCCTCTACTTCCTTCCGATCATATATGTTTCGTCCATCAAGGATGATAGGTTGAAGCATCTTATCACGCAACACGCTCCATGATGGCATTCTGAACTCTTTCCACTCAGTAAGGAGCATCAAAGCACTTGC
This sequence comes from uncultured Bacteroides sp., assembly GCA_947074295.1. Lineage (GTDB taxonomy): Bacteria > Bacteroidota > Bacteroidia > Bacteroidales > Bacteroidaceae > Bacteroides. Next base: position 1,621 of record CAMTPC010000068.1, read on the forward strand.
ATTTTCTGCCGCATTATACATATCATTTGCATAAGATATGGTATCACCAAATATCCGTCTTCCCTCTTCCATAGCAATCGGATCGTACACCTTTACATGACAGCCCGCTTTCAACAATTGGTTTATCAACACCAACGCTGGTGCTTCACGCATATCGTCAGTTTCTGGTTTAAATGACAAACCCCATACGGCAATATTTCTACCTTTAAGATCATGCTCAAATAACAGTGCCAGTTTTTCAAACAATAAATGTTTCTGTCTTTCGTTTACAGCCTCTACTGCTTTGAGCACATCCATAGAATAACCACATTGTTCGGCGGTCTTTATCAAAGCCTTCACATCTTTCGGGAAACATGAGCCACCATACCCTATACCGGGATATAGAAATTTACGACCTATGCGCGAATCAGATCCAATACCACTTCGCACCATATTGACATCAGCGCCCACTTTTTCACAAAGATTGGCTATATCATTCATAAAGCTTATACGCGTTGCTAGCATTGAGTTGGCTGCATATTTAGTCATTTCTGCAGAAGGGATATCCATAAAGATCACCCTGAAATTATTCAATAAAAAAGGTTTATACAGTTTAGTCATTAAAGCTTGCGCCTTATCGGAGTCGATTCCTACTACCACACGATCTGGACTCATGAAATCAGCTATAGCATTCCCTTCTTTCAAGAACTCCGGATTAGAAGCCACATCAAATAAGATGTCGCCCCCCCTTTTATCCAATTCCTCTTGTATTGCCAAACGTACCTTTTGTGCAGTTCCTACAGGAACAGTGCTTTTCGTTACCACCAATATATATTTATTGGCATTACGTCCAATAGTACGCGCCACTTCTATCACATAGCTAAGGTCTGCGCTTCCATCCTCATCGGGAGGTGTACCCACAGCACAAAACACCACTTCAACATCATTTAGACATGACTCCAGCGAAGTCGTAAATTTCAGTCGGCCAGATTTCACATTGCGATGAACCATATCCTCTAGTCCAGGTTCATAAATAGGGATGATACCCTGTACGAGTGCATCTATTTTAGATTGGTTTGTATCCACACATGTGACATCAACACCTATTTCAGCGAAACATGTACCGGTGACGAGGCCTACATAGCCTGTACCAACAATAGCAATTTTCATAAACTATACAGTTTAAATTGAATATTATTCGAATTTATAAGCCATCGACAAGCAAGATGCCTGACGGTCTTTTTCAGAAAGGACTAATTGTGAAGAATCAATCGGCCAATCGATATTCAAGTCCGGATCATTATAAAGGAGAGAAGCTTCAGCCGAAGGATTATATTTATTATCAACTTTATATGTAAACACAGCCTCTTGGCTCAATACCAAAAAGCCATGAGCAAAGCCACGAGGTATATAAAATTGTTTCTTATTTTTTTCAGACAGCAAGACAGCTATGTGTTTACCGAAGGTAGACGAAGAACGTCTCAAATCGACTGCTACATCCAGCACTTCTCCTTTTAGTACACGAACCAACTTTGCTTGTGCTGCATCGCCTATTTGATAATGCAACCCGCGCAACACACCATAACTTGACATTGATTCATTATCTTGAATGAAGTCTACTTTTCCGATATGTTTTTCGAATTCTTCTTTTTTGAAAGCCTCCATGAAGTAGCCTCTATCATCTAAAAACACTTTAGGCTCGATAAGCCACAGTCCATTAATTTCTGTCTCAATAAAATTCATATTCCTATTTAGCTATTATTGATAGCCATGATTCATTTAAATACAGCTGTTTTTTACTGTACAAAGATAGGAAAGTACATTTTAGTAAAGAATAATAGAGGCAATAAAAAAAATTAAGATTTACGGAGCATGACACCTACCGTTTTAAACATGATTTTTAAGTCGAGCGCCAAAGACCAGTTATTGATATACCATAAATCATAATTGATGCGCATTTTGACACGTTTCAAATCACGCTCGCCGCGCAACCCATTTACCTGCGCCCAGCCCGTAATACCAGGTTTCACTGCATAGCGCAGTGGATATTCAGGAATTACTGCCGAATATTCCTCATCATGCACCAGCATATGTGGACGTGGTCCTATAATAGACATATCACCTCTCAGCACATTCCAGAATTGGGGCAATTCATCAATACTTGTATTACGCAAGAAATTACCCAAAGCATATTCATTCATTTGTGGATCCACGAATTTATCGGAATGGTTGCGTGCATCCATTGTCCTGAATTTATAGCATTCGAATATTTTCCCATCTTTACCTGTACGCTTCTGTTTGAAGAATACAGGTCCAGGCATCCATACTTTGAGACACAAAGCCACGACAATAAATGCAAAGGGCAGTACCACAATAATCACCGTAAGTGATATCATCACATCTACTGTACGCTTCACTATTTTATTGCCCTTCTCTAGCAATGGAGTCTCGTTTATTTCGAGCGAATTATCAAACTGAGTATATAAAGCACCCATATATTCTTAATATTTATTTTTTCAACAAAGAATCATAAACCTCCTTAGTCTGTGCGGCAATATAATCCCAATCATATTTCCGCATATCATATAGACGTTTATTACAATTGTTTGTCATCATCTTTTCATTTAAATGTAATGTCAGGTCATCAACATTTCCGCATTTAAAATAATCTTGCTGTGACAAATCCACTTCAAGATTGGCAGGAATATCACTTACCAATACATCACATTTACACCACATAGCTTCCAACAACGATATCGGCAATCCTTCATGGAAGGATGGTAGCACAAATAAGGCCGCATTACTATAGAGCTGCACCAACTGTTCTTTCTGCAGGAAACCGGTTAACACAACATCATGTTGGCGTGCCATCCTTTTTAATCCTTCTGAATATTGGTCAGCATGATCAGCATCGCCTGCTATCACCAGTTTCGCATTGCTATATTGAGATTGTGCATGCGCTTTGATCAATAAGTCAAAACCTTTTTCCTCCACAAATCTCCCCACAGCCAATATATATTTGCAATCTTGCAAATCATATTTCTGAAGCACATCATTTCCATCAGACAACTGAAGATCCACACCATTATGAATCAATTCAACTTCTTTCAAGAACGCATATTTTTCAAACATCATCTTTTCGATATGCTTAGATATGACTATCATCTTATCGGCATATCTCGCGCCTAGTCTTTCGCCCAGTCGCAGTATTTTTTTTGAAGTATTCCCCCATTTTTGTCTATCATAATCGGGGCCATGATGTGTAACAACAGCTTTCATTCCTAAAAGTTTCACCAATGGCGTTATTAATGCAGGCCCTATAGCGTGAATATGTACTATGTCGGCATGAACACGCCTAGCATAACACACAGCTTGAACTGTATGCGCAAATGCTTCAAAATATTTACCCGAAAGAGTTTTAACATCCTTCACTTGCACACCTTTATAATAGGATGCATCATATCCAGGTGATTTAAACTGAGGCCTACGCACTATTATCACCTCGTGTTCTGCATCAACTATACGAGGAAACAACGCCTCACAGTGCGTTTCCACCCCTCCTTGAATACCTGGTATTCCACGTGTTCCCGTCACCACTATTCTCATCAGCTCAATCTATATCTAGCGAAACCGGCTTGCCCGTCATCACATTCCACTTATTTGCCATCACCCAGCGCAGAGGTTGTTTTATATACTTCTTCATCACTGGCGAAGCCGTACCTACCATCCAACAATTTTTTGGGCAGTTCTTAACTTGTTCACGCACACGATTAGCTTTATCACTTGACCAAATTTCGTCGAATGAGACAGATGAGCGAATATTCCCCATACTCTCTTTCCAATACTTATCTTCGAGTCCGTTGCAGGGATAAAGTTCTCCATAAGGATCTACAAAAAAGTTTACCATTCCAGCCTCGCAGGGCAAAAGTCTAGGATTCCCCTTGATATAATTAATCAATCCCCGGTTAAAGTATGCCCTAAACCACGACTTGGGATGTTTTTCAGCCAACTGCCATGTGATGAGCTTCTCAAAATTATTGCAGACCTCATCTTTATTGGTGATGAAATTATTACTTTTATGAAAATAATAAGAGTTATGAAAAGCCGCTGTTGCAAACTCCATTCCCAGAGATTTGGAGAGTTGGTATAACGACAGCATATCCGAAGAATTTTGATTGGACACTGTGATACCAAAACCGATATCCTTTACACCCATATCTTTTAATCGAAGCAAGGTGCGCAAACCCTTATCAAAACCACCTTCACGCCCACGAAGTTCATCGTTTTTCTGCGATAAGCCTTCTATACTGATTCGAATACCGATATTAGGGAAACGTTGAGCCATCTTAATGATCCGATCTTCAAACCAGCCGGAAGTAGATATCACAACACGTGGAGACTTTTCAAAGCACACTTCAATGATATCTTCTAAATCTTCACGAACAAAAGGTTCGCCTCCAGTGATATTAATGAATTTCACATTTGGCAATTTCCTTATTTCTTCTATTGTAATTTCCTGCTGCTTATCAGTAGGATTTTTCCATATGTCACACATCTGACATTTCATCGGACACCGGTAAGTGACGATAATACACATGTCAGTTGGGCTTGGTATATTAGTCATATTTTTATGCTAGTTGTCATTCATAATAAAAGGATGTTCAGGACACCTTTCTTTCAAAACGCAAAAAACATCTAAAAATTATTTCAATACCAATAAAATTCTTTTAGGAACTGCATAAAAATCAAATTTTCATCAGTTTCTAAAAGGAAAGTGTTGTAAATCACTAATTAATAAAAAAAGATCACGCAGTTTTTTTCTTAAATTAAATCAATCTAAGGCAATCAGAGGGAGCAGCATACTGTACTATATTAATATAAAAACCTCAGAATGGTAAACACCTGAAAACAGTCACATTATCAGATAACCTCCATCTACAAGCCAAGCACGGCTACTTACCACAGTGATCAAGGTTGTATCAGTCGCTGACTAGCCGTGATCTAAAATGAAATGATTCATCAAACAAAAGATCATATTAAACAAGCTATTATTCAGACAAACGATATTCATACACAATCACTCCTTCCTATATTACTATAAGGATTATAGGAAATAGAAAGTGATAAGCTAAAATTCGCTCAACACTAACTGCAACTCATCAATAGTAAGCGAACTTACCTTGCGCCACAATTCGTGACCATGGTGCATTAAGACAAAAGTTGGCACCGTACCTATATTATATGAGTCAGCCAATTCTTTTTCTTGTTCGATATTCACTTGTACATATTTCACCTTATTGGCCTCATATGTAGCCAACGCATCACCCAACCAATCATAATGTGGACACCAATCGGCATAAAAGAAAATAAGAACCAAGTAATTAGTTGTGGCAAGATCTGCCAATTGCTTTTCCGTATTCATTTTTTTCTCTAGTTAAAGTCGAATTAATAATAGAACTAAAACAAAAGCCAGAAAAGAAAAGTTTAGTAATACTGATATCGACAGAACATATATATTATATATAGGTATAAATCGACAGAATCACAGACCAATAATTATGAATGTAGGATTATCATCATATAGAATACAAGTCATACAAACCCAACAATTCAATCACGATGATTAGTATATAGAGGCATAACACATCATTTTGCTTTATAATACGTTCATATTACATCTTTTTGATATCTTATAATGCATTTTACATCTCATTTTCACACTTTAAAAAGCATTTCAAAGTGATTAAAGAAAACAAATTGTTACGAATCATCGATTTTTGTAGGCGATAATTTATAATTTTGCGAATATAGGGTACTATTTTGTACTGATTAAAAGATAAGAAAAAATAAATTGATAAAAGTTAATCAAAACATTCTCTATATAAACAAATAGTCATATATTTGCAATGTATTTAAAACAATTAGAAACAACAACCAATTATTTGAAGATCAAAATGACAAGAGAGGTCCAATTTACAAAGATGCATGGAGCAGGCAATGATTACATTTATGTAAATACAATGCTTTACCCCATATCTGATCCAGAAACAAAAGCAATTGAGTGGAGTAAATTTCATACCGGAATCGGTAGCGACGGCCTAGTCTTGATCGGCAAATCGGAAACAGCTGATTTTAGCATGCGTATCTTTAACGCTGATGGCTCTGAAGCAATGATGTGTGGCAACGCTAGCTATTGTGTAGGCAAGTATGTGTATGATTATGGTCTCACCGATAAGACATCGGTAGCTCTAGAAACACTTTCGGGCATCAAGTACATTGATCTGAATGTGGTAGACGGTAAAGTAGCCACAGCGACGGTGGACATGGGACAACCTGTTGAAACTCGCGAAATCGACTTTGATGGCGAATACCCTTTTTCTTCACTCTACGTATCCGTAGGCAATCCGCATCTGGTAACATTTGTCGATAGGATTGAAGACATCGACCTTCCAGTGATAGGTCCTAAAATGGAAAACCATCCATTCTTTCCCGATCGAATCAATGCAGAATTTGCCGAAGTGATTTCTGATAGCAAAATCAGAATGCGAGTATGGGAACGTGGATCTGGCATCACTCAAGCTTGTGGTACTGGCGCTTGCGCCACAACTGTAGCTGCAGTAAAAGCCGGAAAGATAGACCGTAAAGCAACTATCGTAATGGATGGTGGATTGTTGAGCATCGAATGGAACAAAGAAACCAACCACCTATTAATGACCGGAACTCCTACGAAGGTTTTCGACGGTACAATTACAATCAGCGAATAAATTATCAAACTTAAAACAAAGAAACAGTATGGCACTTGTAAACGAACATTTCCTAAAATTACCCGGAAGCTATCTATTTTCGGATATTGCCAAAAAGGTAAACACGTTTAAAATAACTCATCCTAAACAGGATATCATACGATTGGGTATTGGTGATGTGACTCGTCCCTTGCCACCAGCATGTGTAGAAGCGATGCACAAAGCAGTAGAAGATATGGCAGTAGCCGAAAGATTTCATGGATATGGCCCCGAACAGGGTTATGACTTCTTAATCGAAGCTGTTATCAAAAATGATTATCTTCCACGTGGCATACAGCTTAGCAATTCAGAAGTATTCATTAACGATGGCGCCAAGAGCGACACGGGAAACATTGGTGACATTCTTCGTCATGACAATAGCGTGGGTGTAACGGATCCTATTTATCCTGTATATATTGATAGCAATGTGATGTGTGGCCGTGCAGGCGTTCTTGAAGAGTTGACTGGCAAATGGAGTAACATCACTTACATGCCTTGCACTAGTGAGAACAACTTTATTCCGGCTATACCTGATAAGAGAATCGACATCGTGTACTTGTGCTATCCCAACAATCCTACTGGTACGACACTTACCAAGGCGGAACTGAAAAAATGGGTAGACTATGCACTGGCCAATGACACACTCATCTTGTATGATGCAGCATATGAAGCTTTCATCCAAGAAAGTGACGTTCCTCATTCGATCTATGAGATAAAAGGTGCTAAGAAATGTGCCATCGAATTCAAGAGTTTTTCTAAAACTGCTGGTTTTACAGGTGTGAGATGCGGATATACTGTTGTACCTAAAGAGCTTACCGCTTCGACCCTGGCTGGCGAACGTATAGCATTGAACAAGCTTTGGAACAGACGTCAGTGTACGAAGTTCAACGGAACATCTTATATCACTCAACGCGGTGCCGAAGCGATCTATTCTCCAGAAGGAAAACAACAAGTGAAAGAATCCATTGACTACTACATGACCAATGCGAAGTTGATGAAAGAGACACTTGAAGCAGCAGGATTAACAGTATATGGCGGTGTAAATGCTCCGTATTTGTGGATCAAAACACCAAATGGCATGAGTTCTTGGAAGTTTTTCGACCAAATGCTTTACGAAGCAAATGTAGTGGGAACTCCTGGAGTAGGTTTTGGACCGAGCGGAGAAGGTTATATCAGACTCACCGCTTTCAATAATTTGGATAACTGCATCGAGGCGATGCGCCGCATCAAAAATTGGCTATAAGATTTCTATGAAATAAAAAACGGACTGAGCGTTGCTCTAACCCAAACGCTCAGTCATCTCTTTTAAAAATACGATAGTTAAGCGCGCTACTATATAATAACATTGCTGGACCGTACATCCACAATTTTTCTAACTCACAAAAAGGTAATAAGATTATGAAAACGACGATTAACAAACGATTGGGAGTGATAGCTATTGCGTTATTGACACTTATCCCATGCTCACTGAAAGCTCAAGACTCATTTGAAGTAACTATCGGCGCAGACTTTGTCAACAAGTATGTATGGCGCGGTTTTGATCAAGGTTCTGGAGCATCAATCCAGCCGACATTAGGGTTGGCATGGAAAGGTCTATCGTTAACAGCTTGGGGAAGTACAAGCATTACAGCACTCGAACCCAAAGAATTTGATATCACATTGGGTTATGAGATTGGTGGTTTCAGCGTAGCTGTGACAGACTATTGGTGGAATGGTGAAGAAGGCAACTATGGTTACTACAAGGATAGCCACTACTATGAGGCAGCTCTAGCCTACTGCTTCGGCGAAAAAGTACCTTTGACGCTTTCGGCAGCTATCATGTTTGCGGGTGACAAGAACCCTTATACGGATAAAAAATGTACATCAGCCTACTTCAATGCATCGTATGATATCAATTTGCCAGCAGGTATTGTGCTTACTCCATCTATTGGTGTTACTACAAAATCCTATATGTATAGAGATAAAAAAACAAGTGGTGTGACAGATGTCAACCTCAAAGGCTCGAAAGAAATTAAGATCAATGACAATTTTTCGATACCAGTATTTGCACAAGTCACTGTGTCGCCAGTGATGGACAAGGTATATCTGGTATTTGGCATGAGTTTCTAGAAGAATAAAAAAGGAGGAGACCGGAATTTCGGTTAGTTAGAGTTTCTTAATCGATTTGTTGTCGGGTTCAGCCCCATAAGCATCCATAGTTCCGCTCCTCTTTTTTTAAAATTAAAACACATTAAATTCTATAAGGTATATGAAGAAGATTGAAGCGATTATTAGAAAAACAAAATTTGAGGATGTAAAGGATGCATTGCTCGAGGCAGACATCGAATGGTTCTCATATTATGATGTAAGAGGCATTGGTAAAGCACGCCAAGGAAGAATCTATCGCGGAGTGGTTTATGATACTAGTATCATCGAACGTATCCTGATATCAATTGTAGTACGTGACAAAAATACAGAGAAGACTGTACAGGCAATCATCAAATCGGCACAAACCGGTGAGATTGGCGATGGTAGAATTTTTATTATCCCTATCGAAGATGCCATCCGCATCCGTACAGCCGAACGAGGAGATATAGCATTGTATAATGCTGAACAAGAAAGATAACATATCAGTGGATCACCACTAAGAAAAAAACTTTCTACTCATAATTTCAATATAGGTATTAATATTATAAGACTACAATTATGGATATATATAAAAAATACAGAATCTCAACATTATGCCTTATCGGTATTTTGTTACTATCTTTATGCCCCGCAACATCACTCTATGCGCAAGAAGCAGCTTCTGAGGTGGTTGAAGTATCACCCATTACAGGAGAAGTTGAAAATGTTATAGCCGAAACAGTTGATACACCATCAACAATCGGTGATCTGGTCAATGGTCTAAACACCGTTTGGATGTTATTGGCCGCAATGCTAGTATTCTTTATGCAACCTGGTTTTGCATTGGTAGAAGCGGGTTTCACTCGCGTGAAAAGTACAGCCAATATCATGATGAAGAATTTGGTTGACTTTATGTTTGGCTCTTTGTTTTATTGGTTTATCGGTTTCGGTTTCATGTTTGGTGTAGGCAACTTTATCGGTGCTCCCCATTTCTTTGAACTCGATTTCTTTGATGGTGACGGCTTGCCTGCCGAAGGTTTTTTGGTATTCCAAACAGTGTTCTGCGCAACTGCCGCTACTATCGTATCGGGTGCCATGGCCGAACGTACTAAGTTTTCAATGTATCTAGTATATACTCTTTTCATCACAGCTATCATTTACCCTGTTTCGGGTCACTGGACATGGGGCGGCGGCTGGTTGATGAACGACGCTGAAGGTTCTTGGATCACCGAAGCATTCGGTACAACATTCCACGATTTTGCAGGTTCTACAATCGTACACTCTGTAGGTGGATGGATCGCTTTGGTAGGTGCTGCTATCCTTGGCCCACGTATCGGCAAATACGGAAAAGATGGAAAATCTCGCGCTATTCCTGGTCACAACTTGACTATCGCTGCTCTTGGTGTATTCATCTTATGGTTCGGTTGGTTTGGTTTCAACCCTGGCTCACAATTGGCAGCAGCTTCTGCAGAAGACCAATGGATGATTGCTCATTGCTTCCTAACAACTAACTTGGCTGCATGTGCAGGTGGTTTCTCTGCCCTAGTTTTAAGCTGGATCAGATACGGAAAGCCATCATTGTCATTCTCTTTGAATGGTGTATTGGCAGGACTAGTAGGAATCACAGCTGGTTGCGATTTAGTATCGGGCGGTGGTGCTGTATGCATCGGTATCATTTGCGGCGTATTGATGATCTTCTCAGTAGACTTTATCGACAAGGTGCTGAAAATTGATGATCCAGTGGGTGCAAGCTCTGTACATGGTGTGTGTGGCTTCATGGGAACTATCCTTGTTGGATTGTTTGCAACAGAAGAAGGTTTATTCTATGGTGGCGGTTGGGGACTCCTCGGAGCACAAGTATTGGGCGCTGTAGTAATAGGTTGCTGGGCAGCTGGTATGGGTTTCATTATCTTCAAAACTATCGATTCTATATTTGGACTTCGTGTTCCTGCCAGAATTGAAGAAGAAGGGTTGGATATCTACGAACATGGTGAATCTGCTTACAACTAAGCATTTATACTATAAACACAAAACCCGGACAGACTTGACCGTCTATCCGGGAACTAAGAAAGAATTTATCTTTTATACTCTAACAATTAACAACAAATCATTTTAAGTATTAATCATTATGTCAAAACTAAGATTCAGAGTAGTAGAATCGGCTTTCAAAAAGAAAGCGGTTGAAGTAGTTCCACCAACGGAACGTCCATCAGAGTACTTTGCAAAGTATGTGTTTAACAAAGAAAAAATGTTCAAATACCTCCCTAGTAAAGTGTATGCACAGCTAATCGACGCTATTGACAATGGCGCTCCACTAGATCGTGCTATCGCAAACGAAATTGCAGCTGGAATGAAGAAATGGGCCATTGAAATGGGTGCTACCCACTACACTCACTGGTTCGCTCCTTTGACAGAAGGCACTGCAGAAAAGCATGATGCATTTATCGAACATGATGGCAAAGGTGGTGTGATGGAAGAATTCTCTGGTAAACTTCTCGTTCAACAAGAGCCAGATGCTTCTTCTTTCCCTAATGGTGGTATCCGCAATACATTCGAAGCTCGTGGTTACTCTGCATGGGATCCATCTTCACCTGCATTTATAGTTGATGACACTTTGTGTATTCCTACTATCTTCATCTCATATACTGGTGAGTCACTGGACTACAAAGCTCCTCTTTTGAAGGCTCTCCGCGCCGTTGATAAAGCTGCAACTGAAGTTTGCCGTCTTTTCAATCCTGAGGTAAAGAAAGTAGTTTCATACCTAGGTTGGGAACAAGAGTATTTCTTGATCGACGAAGGATTGTATGCTGCTCGCCCAGACCTTTTGCTTACTGGCCGCACATTGATGGGACATGACAGCGCTAAAAACCAACAGCTGGAAGACCACTATTTCGGTGCAATCCCTACTCGTGTAGCTGCTTTCATGCGTGACTTGGAAATTGAAGCTTTAAAGTTGGGTATCCCTGTTAAGACTCGTCACAACGAAGTTGCTCCTAATCAGTTCGAGCTAGCTCCTATCTATGAAGAATGTAATCTTGCTAATGACCATAACTTGCTGATCATGTCAATCATGCGTAAAGTGAGCCGTCGTCATGGTTTCCGTATCTTGCTTCACGAAAAACCATTCAAGGGTGTGAACGGTAGCGGCAAGCACAACAACTGGTCACTTGGCACTGATACAGGTGTATTGTTGATGGCTCCAGGCAAGACTCCAGAGGATAACTTGCGTTTCGTAACATTCGTGGTCAACACATTGATGGCTGTATACAAATTCAATGGTTTGTTGAAAGCTTCTATCTCTAGCGCAACAAATGCACACCGCTTGGGTGCTAATGAGGCTCCTCCTGCAATTATCTCTTGCTTCTTGGGCAAACAATTGTCACAAGTTCTTGATCATATCGAAGATAGCACTACTGATGACTTAGTATCATTGAGCGGCAAACAAGGTATGAAACTGGATATCCCTCAGATTCCTGAGTTGTTAATAGATAATACTGACCGTAACCGTACTTCTCCATTCGCATTTACAGGTAATCGTTTCGAGTTCCGTGCTGTAGGCTCTTCTGCCAACTGCGCAAGCGCTATGATCGCTCTTAATGCTGCGGTTGCTGACCAATTGATTCAATTCAAGAAAGATGTAGATGCCTTGATCGAGAAAGGCGAGCCAAAGATTTCGGCTATCCTTGACGTGATCCGTCGTTATATCAAAATCTGCAAACCTATCCATTTTGATGGTAATGGCTATAGCGATGAATGGAAAGAAGAAGCAGCAAAACGTGGTCTTGATTGTGAAACAAGTGTACCTTTGATCTTCGACAACTACTTGAAACCAGAATCTATCGCTATGTTCGAGAACGCTGGAGTCATGACTAAGGTAGAACTAGAAGCTCGCAACGAGGTGAAGTGGGAAACATATACCAAGAAAATTCAGATTGAGGCTCGCGTGTTGGGTGATTTGGCTATGAATCATATCGTGCCAGTAGCCACTGAATACCAAACTGACCTTGTAAACAATGTATACAAGATGCTAGAGATCTTTGGCAAAGAAAAAGCTACAGAGATGTCTGCACAAAATATCAAGCTGATCGAAGAAATCGCTGCACATACTAACTTCATCAAAGAACATGTAGATTCTATGATTGAGGCTCGTAAAGTAGCAAATAAGATTGAAGATGAGCGCGAAAAAGCTATCGCATATCATGATACCATTGCACCAGCATTGGATGAGATCCGCTACCACATTGATAAGTTGGAACTAATCGTAGACAACCAGATGTGGACGCTTCCAAAATATCGTGAATTGCTATTCATAAGATGATAATTTAAATAAATTATCTATTTCTTTTGTTGGTTGTTTTAAGTTTGCAGGAGGGAGGTGCCGTGAGGTAGTTCTCTCCTATTTATTTTATGTATAGGGAGATTTATTGTTTGGATTTAAGCAGGCATAAGTAGCCCAATTTATAAAAAGCAAAAAGTTTTAAGGATGGTTTTTTGCCTTTAAGCTGTCGACGAATGATGGGTTGACTATATTCAAAAAAAGTGGCAATAAGGGTCTGTAGCCTCAAATCTCGTACTTTACTCCACCATCTAAGTAGCTTTACATAGTCTTTAAGCTCTTCTTCATGTCCTATTAGATTGGCCACAGCACGCTCTATTTTCTTCAAATATTGATCGCAAGTTTCGTTCACTTTATGATATACGGGATTATCAATATGCATGATCGCGATGTCATTTAATTTAAGGCGCATTCCAAATTGCGTATCTTCATATCCCAAATGAAACTTCTCATCGAAACGTACACATGCAAAGCTAGACTTGTCTATCAAGAAATTCATACTGATAAAGGATTGATATGGGTTCTGCTTACGACATATAGCAGATTGCTCCTCGACTGCGGAACCATATTTATAGCGCAAAACAGCATTCGGTGGTACAGATAAGCCTTGGTAAGTAAAGCCACCACAAACGGCAGTCTTACGAGTCGCTACTTTTAAATACTCAGAAAGAAAAGAATCACGAACAGGCATCGTATCGGTATCCAAAAATAACAAATAATCGTAACTGGCTTTTGAAGCCAAGAAATTTCGCAATACTGCAGGACCTACGTTGCTCTCCATTTGAAAGTATCTACAATGCTCCCATTCTTCGATGACAGAATTATGTTTTCGGTAGTCAATATCAGAAGCATCATCAGCGAGAATGATTTCAAAAGGCATTTTTAACACTTGTGCTTGCTTATGAATACATGCAATCAGTGGAAGACAATCGGCATTATAGGCAGGTATTAGAACAGAAAACATATTATATAAGAGTTTTGTGAAGACAAATGTAACACAAAAAAAGAGAATAAGCTCAAAGCAATAATTCGATTTTTGTTAACTTTGCAATTCTATTTATGATAAACTGCATGAAACAACCCTATATAAAGTTATCGTTATTACTGTTTTTTCTACTCTCTGTAACAGAGTCGTTTGCACAACTTAAAGGAGTAATTACCGACTCACTTACTAATGAACCATTAATGTATATTTCCGTCTATTACGAAGGTAAAGGAGTAGGTAGCATTTCCAATGAAAAGGGTGAATATAATATCGAAACTAGACAAGGTTGGAATGAAGTGACTTTTTCGGCTATCGGCTATAAAACTAAGGTCATTAAAATAACGCCAAATCAAAAGGTTCTCAACGTTGAATTGGCATCCGACGATGTACAATTGAGCGAAGTTGTGATTAAACCGCAGAAAGAAAAATATTCTAGAAAGAATAATCCCGCAGTGGATTTAATGCGCAAAGTCATTGAACATAAAAAGAAACAAGACCTTGAAGTCAATGACTATTATCAATATGATCAGTATGAAAAGATGAAAATGTCTTTGAGCGAAATCACTCCTGAAAAATTAGAAAAAGGTATATATAAGAAGTATTCTTTTCTGAGAGATCAAATTGAGGTATCTGAGGCAAGCAATACACTTATATTACCTATATCTATCCAAGAAACAGCGTCACAGACTATTTTTCGCAAAGATCCTGAGAGCACAAAGACCATTATAAAAGGCATTAATGCAACAGGAATCAATGATTTTATCTCGACTGGTGATATGATGAATACTGTTCTTCAAGAAATATTCACGAATATCAACATCTATGATGATGAAATCAGATTATTGAAAAGGCGTTTTACCAGCCCCATCTCTAGAGCGGGTATATCATTCTACAAGTATTATATCATGGATACTATAAAAGTAGAACAGGACAGTTGCATCCATCTTACATTTGTACCCCAAAATTCGCAGGATTTTGGATTTACAGGTCATTTATATGTTATCAAAGATTCAACGTATGCAGTGAAAAAATGCACGATGAATCTTCCTCGCAACTCAGGTGTGAACTTTGTCAACAGACTTGACATCGTACAGAATTACGAACAGCTTCCTAATGGGAATTGGGTATTAAAAGATGATGATATGATCGTTGATCTTTCACTCTTGAAAAATATCGGTGCCGCACAAGTTCAACGTATCACAAAATACAGCAATTACAAATTTGATCCTATCGACCAACGCTATTTCCGAATGAAGGGATCGATAATAAAGGAAACAGATATCTTAAACAAAAGTGATGAATTCTGGGCCGAGACTCGACAAGTACCATTAACGCGAACTGAGAGTACAATGGATGTATTCATGAATAGAATAGAGCAAATACCGGGCTTCAAATATATCATCTTTGCGGGAAAAGCACTGATCGAAAACTTTGTCGAAACTGCGGGACCAAAAAAGAACAGTAAATTTGATTTCGGACCAATCAATACTACTATTACCAAAAACTATGTAGATGGATGGCGCATACGCGTCAGCGGAATGACTACTGCTCACCTCAATCCTCATTGGTTTGTGAGTGGATATGGAGCCTATGGTTTCAAAGATCACCGATGGAAATACAATGGCACTCTAACCTACTCGTTCAATAAACGTGAATATGTGATTTGGGAATACCCCAAACATTATATATCGGCTACCTATAGCTTTGATGTAATGTCGCCAATGGATAAATTCCTTTATACAGACAAGGACAACGTTTTCTTGGCGTGGAAAACTACTACAGTAGACCAGATGTCATACATGCGAGATATCATGGTAAACTATGAAAGAGAAAGCCATAGCGGTTTCAGT
This sequence comes from uncultured Bacteroides sp., assembly GCA_947074295.1. Lineage (GTDB taxonomy): Bacteria > Bacteroidota > Bacteroidia > Bacteroidales > Bacteroidaceae > Bacteroides. The sequence continues at coordinate 17,659 of CAMTPC010000068.1, forward strand.
ATCAAAGCAATGGCACGTCATCGTACAGATGAGCCTACAGGAAATCTTAAATATTGGGAAAACAACAGTTCGGAAGATAAGATGCCACTGCCTGGCGAAACACCACGCAAGCATGTAAGAACCTTTGAGACTGGCATTACACTACGCTATGCACCGGGTGAATCATTTGTCAACTCTAAACAGCGTCGTATTCCAGTATCATTGGATGCACCTATCTTCACTCTGAATCACACTATCGGATTTAAAGGGTTTCTAGGTGGGGACTATAACTTCAACCGTACAGAAGCGAGTGTATGGAAGCGTTTTTGGCTACCAGCATCTTGGGGAAAAGTGGATCTCAGCGTAAAAGGTGGTATAGAATGGAACACCGTGCCTTTCCCTTTGCTTTTATTACCAGAGGCTAATTTAAGCTATATTACGCAGCGAGAAACATTCTGCCTAATTAATAATATGGAGTTTCTTAATGACCGCTTCGCATCTGTATCGATTTCATACGATATGAATGGAAAGCTCTTTAATCGTATTCCACTGATCAAACATTTGAAATGGCGTGAGATGTTTCGCTTCAGAGCTCTTTGGGGAACTTTAACAGATAAGAATAATCCGTTTATAAGTGACAATCCTGATCTTTTTCTTTTTCCCATGAGAGATGGCCAATATACTAGCTTCGTAATGAATCCTCGTATTCCTTATATGGAAGCTAGCGTAGGCATCTACAATATTTTCAAGCTTTTACACGTTGAATATGTACATAGACTTAGTTATTTAAATAATCCCAATATCAATAAATGGGGATTCCGATTTATGGTATTGATGGTATTCTAATATAAAATAAATATCATGCAACCCCTAGCAGAAAGGCTTAGACCTAAAACCCTTGACGAATATATCG
>CAMTPC010000069.1 GCA_947074295.1 uncultured Bacteroides sp.
GTCATAAGCCCAGTGGAATATGACGTTAATGGCAGAGTCATAAAGTATATCTATTCGCTTCATAATGAAACGCAGCAACAAGAATTGATCGATGAACAAGATAAGGTGATAAAAACCCTGAACATGGCGATGAGCTCGGCCAAGTTAGTGCGCTGGCAGTATGATTTCGCTTCGGATATCCTGAAATATACCGATGTCAACCTCGATGAATATGCTTTAAAATCGGACATGGCCAAGTTGCTGACTCATAGGGATTACCGCAAGGATTTGTCATACGTATTTGAGCATTTGATGGATACATATGACCCTGTGAGCATCATCAGCTGGCAGAAATATGCTTGCGATGAAGATTATAAACCCTATGAGGTGTGCTGTAATATCAGCCGTGATAAAGAAGGAAATCCCGTGAGTCTATTTGGTATCGCTCGCGATATATCCGAAGTGCATACCTTCCAGCAACAGCTGAAAGAGAAAATCAAACTGCTTGAGACTATAAAAGACAATATGCCAGTGGGTATGTTTATCTTTGACAAGAGTGGTGTTTTGATAGATATGAACAAGACGCAGAATAGCTTCACCGGCATCTACAGAAACCGAATACTTCAAGGAAATGTGAATCTTTTCGAGATGGAATTCATGCGCTCTATTGCTAATGATTGTATAGAGCAGCGCGGCGTCCTGCAGGGAGAGGTGAACTATAAAGATATCCATAAACAATTTGGCCACGTAATAGATGACTGCAAACCACACGGAGAGCTGTTTGACGTGCGCTGCACTCCTATCATCGGTGACAGCGGTGAGATAGAAGGTTTTATCACGATCTACAATGACATCACCGAACAAGAGAAAGACAAACGTGAAATCAAATATCTGCAGAATAAATTAAAGTTATCTCTGGATGCAGAAGACATGACGGCATGGCGCTATGACTATACCACCGAGCGCTTTGCGACCATACATGCTCAAAATGCCGATGCCGAACTGAAAACACTTACCGAAAGCATAGAACGAACGCATCCAGATGATGTGAACATACTACTTGATGTGATGGAACGTCTTAAGAAGGGCGAACTAGCGAAGGCTAGATGTGAAGTGCGCATCGACTTAGGCCATGGCATGCGATGGTATAGATTTTCACTGGCTCCTGAATACGATGGAGGAGAGGTGGCTTTTATCAATGGTACCCGTAAGGATGTGACCGAGGAGGTGCTCAACAGGCAGGCATTAACGATAGCCAAACAAAAAGCAGAAGAATCAGAACGTCTGAAGATGGCATTCTTGGCCAATATGAGTCATGAGATTCGCACACCGCTCAATTCGATAATCGGCTTCTCGGATTTGCTTCAACATACTGATGACCCGGAAGAGCGAAGCGAATACATGAATATTATTAATACCAATAATGAGTTGTTGCTGCGACTCATCAATGATATTCTGGATCTCTCTAAAATCGAATCAGGGCAGAACGATATAGATCTGACTTCCTTTGATCTTGTTGCAACATATAATCAGATCGTTGCTTCCTTCTCGGCTAGACTGAACGATGGCACGGTGAAGCTGATTGATGCCAATCGTATGAGCCAGTGCATGGTGACCATGGATAATAAGAAGCTGGTGCAGGTATTTAACAACTTTATGAGCAATGCTTTGAAATACACCAAAGAAGGAACTATTACTTCGGGGATGGACTATACGGACAATGGAGTAAAGATATGGGTAACAGATACCGGTATAGGCATCGCTGAGAAAGATCATAAATATGTGTTCCAGCGTTTTCATAAATTCGATAACTTTGCGCAAGGCACCGGGCTGGGTTTAGCTATCTGTAAAGCTTTGGTCGAAATGTTGGGCGGTAAGATCGGATTCGAATCTGCCAAAGGGAAAGGATCTATGTTTTGGGCATGGTTTCCCTGTGAATTATCTTCTGTTGCCATGGCGAAAGAAGAAAAACAGGATGCTATTGAATCACAAACTCATAAAAAGGATGAATTAAAGCAACAATCTACTATTATAAAGCGTATATTAGTAGCAGAAGATAATGAAAGTAACTTTATGCTACTAAAAGCTTTGTTGGCCGACTGCGAGTTGGCCCATGCCCATGACGGTGAACAGGCTATAGAGCTTTCGCGGAATTGTGACTTTGACCTTATTTTAATGGATATGAAAATGCCAAAGGTCAATGGGTTGGAGGCAACCCGAACGATCAGGCAGTTTGACAGGAAAACACCGATTTATGCATTGACTGCAAATGTGTTTGATTCCGAACGTGATGCCATATTTGAAGCCGGTTGTGATCGACTGATTGCAAAGCCTCTCAATCGCGAAGATTTTATTACAATCATTCATTCTTGAACTTTAAATGAAATTAAGCTGATTAGAGGATGTTAAAACGTCTGACTTTTCTATTCTGTGTTCTAGTTGTGACCTCTGTGACGATGGCACAACAGATTACGATAGTTCCTGATAGTATAAAGAATCGGGTGATACGCGTAGGTGGAGATAATGCATTTAGACCATTCGAATATATTAATGCCAAAGGCTATCCTGATGGTTTTAATGTCGAACTATTTAAAAAGATTATGGCTCGACTTGGCATACCTTATACCATCGAGTTGGGCGAATGGAACAAGGTGCTGTACGATTTCGAGAAAGGCGATTACGATTTATTGATGGGACTGATCTACACCAATGAACGTTCGCAAAAGTTCAGCTTTGGTCTACCTCACAGCATCATATACAATAGTATTGTCAGTCGTAAGGACAATCGATACTATAAGCTGGAAGAGTTGAAGGGCAAAAAGATTGTTGTCCAGCAAGGCGATAAGAATCATGACTTGCTGAAAAACGTCTCTTTAACAGATTCGCTCTATGCCGTAGAGACGATTGCTGAAGCGCTGCTAGGCATGACGGAGGGTAAGTTTGATGCTTTTCTGGGATTTGATATTACTGCCATTTATTACTTGAAACAACTCAAGGTGAAGAACCTAGCAGTAGCCAAGATTGATGGCGTCATTGATGAATATTGCATCGCCGTGAAGAAAAATGACGATGAATTGCTCTACCTCATCAACTCTACTCTCCAGCAGATGAAGATAGACGGAGAGTATGATCAACTCTATTACAAATGGTTCGGTATATACGAAAAGACAAAAATGCCTATCTGGGTGTGGTTTGTGATAGGTGCCATTGGTTTTATCGCCTTTTTGTGTATCGGCTTCCTTCTGTTGTTGCGTTTACGCATACGCATAGCCACGCAACGACTGAACGATTCGAATTCCAAGATGGCCACTCTGATTAAAGAATTGAAAGTAGCTAAGCATAAAGCCGAGGAATCAGAACGTCTAAAAATGGCCTTCCTAGCCAATATGAGTCATGAGATACGCACACCCCTTAACTCTATCGTAGGATTCTCGGAACTATTGCAAGAAACTGATAATCCTGATGAACGCTCGGAGTACATGCAAATCATAAATACCAACAATGAGCTACTGCTGCATCTTATCGGCGAAATACTTGACTTGTCCAAGATAGAGTCGGGCAGTGTGGATCTACACTTTGAGAAGTTTGATGTGGTCGAGCTATTCTTTTCCATCTACTCTACTTTCAAACCTCGCTGCCTGAAAAAGAATTTAGACCTGATTGCCGATTGCAATATCACGCAATGCGAGGTAGAGCTGGATAAAGGCAGATTAACACAGGTTTTCAATAATTTCCTCACGAATGCCATCAAGTATACTGAAAAGGGAAAGATCGTGATGAGTATCAACAAAGAAGAGAATGGATTCTGTCTGTCTATACGTGACACGGGCATTGGTATTGCCGAGGAAAATCGAGACATGGTGTTTCAGCACTTTAAAAAACTCGATAATTTTGCGCAAGGTACAGGTTTAGGACTAGCTATATGCAGAGCTATCACCACCTTGCTGCATGGCAAGATAGGCTATGAATCGGTGCTTGGTGAAGGTTCAGTGTTTTGGGCGTGGTTCCCTTGCTATCCACCCGATGACAGTCTTAATGTGCCGCTTAACGATACTGTTGAAGAGGCCTAAAAAGCCGCTCTATATTTGCCTTCCTCTTTGTCCTCGAGCATGTTAAGGTACGAGGTATAGCGCGATTCGCTGATGGTGTGATTGGATACCGCTTCGCGAACGGCACATCCGGGTTCGCTGCGGTGCGTGCAGTTACCATATTTGCAGCTCGACGACGCATCAAATATCTCTTTGAAATAATGCCCGATTTCTTCTACCTCCATATCGAAAGTGCCAAAACCCTTTATGCCTGGGGTATCTATCAGATAACCCCCTCCAGGGACAGGAAACATTTCAGAAAATGTAGTAGTGTGCATCCCTTTGTTGTGATAAGTCGATATTTCGGCAGTTTTCAGTGTGATACCTGGCAGCAGGGCATTGATCAATGTCGATTTGCCCACTCCGGAATGACCTGAAAATAGCGAGATTTTCCCTACCAACTCTTCCCGCACTTCATCTATACCAATATTGTCTTTGGCTGAAACCTTGAAGCAAGGATAACCAATGGTAGTATACAGATGAATCAAAGCATCCAGATAGCGCATTTCATCCTCGTCATACGCGTCGATCTTATTGAAAATGATTTTCACCGGTACCCGATAGGCCTCGGCCGAAGCCAAGAAACGGTCGATGAAAATGGTAGAAGTCTCTGGATAGTTGATAGTGACTACCAGCATACTCTGATCTAGGTTGGCTGCAAGAATGTGTGATTGTTTGGATAGATTGGACGATTTGCGTACGATGTAGTTCTTGCGATCCTCAATTTCGCTAATAAACGCCGTACCTTCTCGATTCAGGATGATGTTAACTCTGTCGCCCACAGCCACAGGATTGGTGCTTTTAATGTCTTTCAAACGGAAGTTCCCTTTGATTTTACACTCCACCAATTGTCCGTCGTCGGTCTTTACAAGATACCAACTACCGGTATTTCTGATTACTAATCCTTTCATCCTAATCTATCTTTAAATATTGTAATGAACAAAAAAAGCGGAGGTCGGACGAATACTGATCTATTCATCCTCCGCTCCGCTAATGCTTTATGCAAAGACTTTATACAGTCATGATTTCTTTTTCTTTAGCAGCAAAAAGATCTTCAATCTGCTTGATGTATTTATCATGCAGCTTTTGTAGTTTTGCTTCACCGTTCTTTTGTTCGTCTTCAGCAAGACCATCTTTCACAGCTTTCTTCAAAGCGTCATTGCCATCACGACGTGCATTTCTCACACTCACTTTCGCATTTTCGGCTTCGGCTTTACATTGCTTGGCAAGCGCTTTACGACGTTCCTCTGTTAAAGGAGGGATGCCGATACGAATAATTTCGCCATTGTTTTCGGGCATGATACCCAGATCAGAGTCGATGATGGCTTTTTCGATGATGCGGAACATGCCTTTATCCCAAGGTTTGATAGCAATGCTACGTGCATCAGGAGTAGACACAGCTGCCACAGTGTTGAGCGGTGCCATGCTTCCATACGAGTCAACGCGAATACCATCTAGCAAACGTATGTCTGCTTTTCCAGCACGGATATGCGCCAAAGAGTCTTCGAGGTGGAGCAGAGCCATATCCATTTTCTCTTGTGCATCGTTGATACAAGTCTTTACATCTTTCATATCTATAGTTGTTTTAAAATAATTAGCTTACGGATTTAAAAACAAAAATAATTGTTTTTTTGATTATCTCCAACAACGTCAGTGTTTAATTAAAGTCACTGGAACTTTTGCTGTGCTGACGAGGATCAATTATGCACGTATGTGCCAATATTCTCGCCATCAATCACCTTTTGCAAATTACCCACAGTATCCATATCAAACACCACGATCGGGAGATTGTTTTCTTTGCACATGCAAGTAGCAGTCAAATCCATCACCTTCAGGCCGCGTTTTAATACTTCATCGTAGGTGATCTCGTCAAATTTAGTAGCGGTAGGGTCCTTTTCTGGATCGGCTGTATAAATGCCATCTACGCGAGTGCCTTTTAGCATCACATCGGCTTCTATCTCTATACCACGTAGTGAAGAGCCAGTATCGGTGGTGAAGAAGGGATTACCCGTTCCGGCCGACATGATCACGATTTCACCTGCATCCATGTATTCGATAGCTTTCCATTTGCTGTAGAATTCGCCGATAGGCTCCATACGGATGGCAGTGAGTACGCGCGCTTTTTCGCCTGCAGCAACTAGTGCCGAGCTGAGTGCTAGGCTGTTCATCACTGTAGCCAGCATGCCCATTTGATCGCCTTTCACTCGGTCATAACCTTTTCCGGCACCCGAAAGACCACGGAAGAAGTTGCCTCCGCCAATCACTATGCCTATCTGTACACCTTGCTGGTGAATCGCTTTGATTTGCGCAGCATACTCGGCAAGACGCTTTTCATCAATGCCACTCTTTTTTTCGCCCATCAGACTCTCGCCGCTGAGCTTTAGTAAGATACGTTTATATTTAGCCATCTTCGTATTTGTTTTGGTATTACTTCCTGCAAAGATATAAAAAAAAAGAATCTCCTCCTCCCATTTCACCTATCCCCCTTTGAAATGGGGGATTATAGGGGGAAGATTATCTTTAATTTCTTTGATTTACTTTGATTTGTTTTATTTTATTTTATTTGTCGGAAATTGTATACACCTTTCGTCTTTATGTTTGCACTTTGTTTGCAAGTCAGTGCTTTGTCTCTATTTATATGCTGCTAATATATTGATTAATAGTGTTTTGATTTATCGTTGTATTTTTAACGATAAAAACCTATTAAATAGTTGCTTTCCTCCTAATTTTCTTCTTAATTTGTAAAATTAAACCTAATGTCAATATCTATGCTGAAACAAAAATATAGGCAATCTCATGATCTCGATTCCTACAGTGATTTGCAGCTTGTCAATGGACTTTTTGCCGGTGATAGTTTAGTCATCGAATACTTTATGTGTCGCAAATGCCGATCCATTTTCGATTATATATTATTTAGCGTTTTCAATAATCATATTAATCCAGATGAGTTAATCAGCGAACTATTCCTTTACCTATCTTCCAATGATTGGGCCAAACTACGTCTTTTCGATTATCGTAGTAAACTCACTACTTGGGTTTCGATAGTGGCTGTGCGATTCTTTCTGAAAAAACGAGATGAACTGATAGAAACTCATCAAATTTCTCCTCTAATAACTAAAGAACAAGGTTTTAATCCAGGTGCAAAAATAGATAGACGAATGGATCTAATGGCCGCTTTGAATCGTATGCCAAATGCCCGTTATCGGAAAGTATTGATCGACCTTAATCTGAAGGATCGGGCACCTGAAACTGTAGCTCGAGAAATGAAAATAACAATTGATAACTTGTACAACATTCACCGAAGAGCGCAAGCGCAACTGGCTATAGTCATGCAAAGAAAGGAGGATTACTATGAATGATTGGAGCAAAGAGATATCTGATGAATTATTGGCTGCATATATCGATGGTAATACTACCCATCACGAAGACGAACAAATCTTTGAGGCTGCCGAAAGCGATGAACGTTTCAGTGAGTGTCTGGCTATAGCACGTGATGCTATTGAGTATTGCGAGCAGATGCCATTGCCCCCGTTTCGTCCAATCAGTATTTTTAATAACGAAAGTCAGGCTACAACTTTTGATTCGTGTTGTTGTAGGGTATTTAATGAGTATGATGTCTCGCAAAAAAGCATAAACATGGATGGTGATGCCCTTCACTTCACCTTTATGGAAGAATGTCCTAAAACAAAATCGATGGATTTCATGAATCAATGTGATAGTGAAGAATGTCCAGATAGGGATGATGATCTTCCCAAAAAGCCTGATAATGATGATGATAACATTTTCTATTAATATTTTTATTCTGAAGTGATAGATTTAGGTTAGGGTGTAGGCTCTAAACATATAAATTATTCACACAGATAAATATTATTAGTATGAAAACAAATGTTTATAACATCATCATCTTGGACCAAAGTGGTTCGATGGACTATATCAAAAAACAAGCTATTTGTGGTTTTAATGAAACTATTCAAAGTGTAAAAGCGACCCAAAAACTGTACAAAGAACAAAATCATCTCATCACACTCGTTGTTTTTAATAGTGCCGAGATCCGCGTAGTGTGCGATAGAGCTTCCTGTAGCAATGTAGCCGAACTAAACAATAAAACCTATCGGCCCGACTGTGCAACACCTTTGTATGACGCTGTGGGGCAGACATTGGCAGGTTTTGAATTCAAAATGGAAGAGGGGGCAGATAATAAAGTGTTGGTAACCATTATCACAGATGGTATGGAAAACAGTTCCAAGGAGTATTCAGGTGAAATGATACGAAAGATGGTAGAGGCTTTTAAGGAGAAAGGTTGGGTGTTTACCTACATCGGTGCCAATCAGGATGTTGAATCCATGTCCAAGTCGATGGGTATTGAAAATCATTTGCTCTTTGAATCGTCTGTACAAGGCACCACGCAAATGTTCAAAAAATATAAAGAAAGCCGCAGCAGGTGGTGCGCACGTGTTGCCGAATCAAATGAAGATGATGATCTGGGTATGAATTTCTTTTAAAACATAATATTTTTTCAACTCACACAAACAAATCAAACACTCTGTTTTTTCGGAGCGTCAGAGTGCTCGCTAGCTTTGCGCTGCATCTATCTTTTAATCGTATGATTCAAAAAGAGATGCAGCGTTTTTTTGTAATCTCTGCATCTTAGTTTCGATAATTAAATGTAGTTTTGTATCCAATATTTACTGCAAAACCCTAATGTCTTTATCTATGAGTGATTTTTCTACTATCATTCGCAAGGTTCATTCGCTATCAGTTGAGGCAATCGAGAGTGTGCTGCCTCATATCACGCTTCAACATCTGTCGCGCGGCAAACTTCTTTTCTCAGAAGGAGTCGTAAACGACAACTTTTATATCGTGCGAAAAGGCATGTTACGATTCTTTCATGTTGATATGGGTAAAGATTATACGATTTGTTTTGCAGGTAGAGGAGATGTCGTTGCTTCGCTCCATTCTTATCTGCATGGCATGCCCTCTATTTGCAACATTGAATCCCTGTCAGAAGTCGAACTATATATGATAACGAAAGCGGATTTGGAGAGGTTGTTTGAATCATCTATCGAACTAGCCAATTGGGGACGATTAATTGCTTATGGAGAGCTGTTTACGTTGGAACGTCGCTACTCATTCGTAGGTACTGGCGATGCCTATTCACGCTATAAGGCATTCATGCAGATGCGTCCGCAAGAAGATATCCAGCAAATACCGCTTAAGCATATTGCTTCATATTTAGGCATAGCTCCCCAAACGCTGAGCCGAATGCGACGTATTTATGCTCGCGAATAGGAATTGTCCACAAAATAATGTTGTTGTGCTAACAATTCATTTATAAACTTATTAAAAATAGAGTTATTGTGCTATATTTGCACAAAAGGCCTTTATGTTAATTTGAATATAAAATTGAAACTCGTATGGATAAACGCCTGAGGTTGTTAATCACCTTCTTACTCGCGACAATTTCTGCTGTTCTTCTTGCCGTTCCAGCAAAACCTGGCGCTCGTCCCTATGTGCAACCTGATGGTACTGTCATAACTGTTAGAGTTTATGGAGACGAGTTTTATCATTATTACGAGTCGATAGATGGCCTTCTTTTAAAACCCACTTTGCATCATGCATTGCACTATGCCACACTAGATGATGCGGGAAATATCATTCCAGGTCCGCATCTAGCTACTGACCCTGCATACAGAGACGAAACTGCCTCAAATCATATCAATACACTTTCTCAGTCATCTTTAAGACTCGCTCTGCAACATCAGATAGGACAGATGATGTTGACGCGTGCCCAATCTCCAGGTTATATTTCCACTACTTTTCCGACTTCGGGCAATGTGCGTGGCATTGTTATCTTGGCCGATTATCAGGATGTAAAGTTTTGTGAGCTATATGATACGCATCAAGTTTATCTGGATTTAATCACGGGCGAAAATTATACTGGCTTATATTCTACTGGTAGTGTACGCGACTATTTCTATGATCAGTCTTCGGGAGTTTTTATTCCTGAATTTGATGTAGTAGGTCCCCTCACACTACCCCACAACAGGGCATACTATGGCAGCTCTACTGAAAATGGTGACAATGTGTCGCAGATGATAATAGATGCATGTCAATTAGCCGATAACCAATACGGAGTAGATTTCTCTAAATACGATATGGATAATGACGGATATGTCGATTTTGTCTATGTCATTTATGCGGGACATGGCGAAGCACAAGGCGGACCGCCCGAAAGTGTGTGGCCGCAGTCTTGGACTTTGGAGAATGCCTATAACCAACGTTTGGATGGTAAGCTTCTAGGACGTTATGCTTGCTCGTGCGAACTCAGCGGTGGAGTTGGCACAGTGTTAGACGGTATTGGAACATTTTGTCATGAATATGGCCATATACTGGGTCTTCCCGATATATATGATACCACTTCCACGGGTTTATTTGGAATGGGTCATTGGGATGTGATGGATGTAGGTGCTTATAATAACAGCTCACGCACACCTCCAGCCTATTCGGCTATGGAGCGCTATTCTTTGGGGTGGCTGAATCCCTATATTCTATATCAACCAGGTGGTAAAGCGCTCGAGAGTATTGAGCTCTCAAATACTGCCTATTTTTTAGTCTCCGACCACGATCCTCATGAATATTACACTTTTGAGAATAGACAACCCGTTAAATGGGATACCTATCTTCCCAACAGTGGACTATTAATTTCTCATATCCATTATGTGCCCTCTCTCTGGGCCACCAACCGCGTCAACTCTATAACTGCCGGCTACGAACATGTGGAACTAATCACTGCCGATAACAGTAAGACGTATTATGATGAGGACGAAGACATCTTTCCTTGTAACGGAAAATACATGAGCTTCACTGATACCACAGAGCCACCCATGGTGTGGCACAATGGTCAAAAGGTGGGTAAGCCCATCACCAATATCAAAATAGGGGCTGCAGGTATTGTGGTTTTCGATTTTATTCAGGCTACCGGAGTCATGAATATTGCGCAGGACGCCGATCTAGTCACTATCGATGTCAAGGATGGAGAGTTATGCATTGAAAACCCCCTTGCTAAGCTAGTATCTGTTTACAGTGTTGCAGGCCAACTCATGGTACCTTCCACAACCCAACTATCCATCAAGCAACATTTGCCACATGGGTATTATCTGATTAATATAGAGGGGATAGAAACAGTGAAAATCTTCATTGAGTAGACTCCTAATACAAACTTAAATAGAAAGGTCGGCATGAAAGAACAACTCTTCATGCCGACCTTTGTATTTATTGTGCTTTTTACCCTTATATCTGCCAGATATCCTTCGGGCCTTGATCCTTGTTGCTAAAGGTGCCGTTCAGTCCTTCGGTGTCTTCGGGGTGTATCTCTAGAACAGTTTGCATATCGGCAGCCGAACCTTCCTTATCTCCCATCATCAATTTGGCTCGTCCACGTTCCTTATAGGCTTCTGCACAATTGGGATTCAGTTCGATGGCATCGTCAAAGAGTTCGATTGCCTCCGTCAGTTTATTTTGGCGGATAAAGAGTTGCCCCAGTTGTACAAAGGCCTGCTCGTGAAACGGATTCTGCTCGATCACTTTATGGTAGAGCACTTCCGCCTCTTCATCATTTCCTTCGGCTTCCTTTACTTTGCCTTTCAGCAAAAGCGCAGTTTCCTCATCCGGAGTAGTGGTCAGAAGTGTTTCAAGGTCATCGCCAGCCTCTTTCAGTTGTCTCATCTTTAATAAGATCTCGGCACGCAGCAGCAAGGCCTCGGTGTACGTAGCACGTAGCACGATAGCTTTAGTGAGATGCGCTATCGCCATCAAATCATTGTTTTGAGCATGCATAGCTTTCCCCCACAGATAGTAGGCAGGTGCACTCTCACTATCCACTTTAGTAGCTTCACTGGCTGTCTGCTCCATTTCGGCATATCTACTTTGCATGTAGTAGACTTGTGCCAGCACCAAAAAGTTCTCCACTGCCTCTGGGTAGAGACCTGTCATTCGTTTCAGCAACTCAGTAGATTTCTCAAGTTCGTCCGTTTGTATGTAGATCTGATTCAGGTAGTTCATTGTCTCTACATCATCTGCTAGCTTCAGCGCCTCGCAGAAACACTTCACGGCATAGTCCACTTTACCCATACGCAAAGCGCGCAGGCCATCATACTTCAAAATATCAAAATTCTTCTTATCAGCATTCGCTTGTTTATCTTCGGAGCTACCTCCAAAGAGTGATTTTAAAAAACTTACCATAGTTTTATGTTGGGGTTTTCTTGTTTAGACATGACTGCAAACTTAATCAAAAAACACTTGTATTCAGCTTTTTTGAAGACTACATTTTCCATCCTTCATGTAGATAAGCTCTTCGTTGAGCAAATATTCGATGACTTCGGCTAGCAAATCCTTTTCATAGTTCATCAAACGTGCCAGCTCTGTGGGCGTTTGGTCGCTTTGTTTTAATAGGTTCATCAGTTTCGATCGGATATCTTCCACGCTCTGATTACTAGCGCCTCCTTGCTTCTTTTTTTTAATGCACACATCACATTGTCCGCATTCGCATTCATTCTTTTCGCCAAAATAGCGCAGAAGCATTCGGCTGCGGCAAGCATAGTCTGTATCCGCGTATTCTATCATCGCATTGATACGATTCTCGTAGCGCTCTTTTCGCTCTTCATACACTGCTTTGGTAATGACGATGCGGTCTATATCCAAGCGTTCGCGGGTATAGATCACATAAGGCGTCTTCTTGCGCGGTATATAGTCGATGATGCGGCGTTTAGAGAGTGTGATTAAAATGTGGTACACCTGACGGCGATCATAGCCTGTGCGTTGCATGATCAGCTCCTCACTGATGTAGATATATTCCGTAAACAAACCCGTATAGGTGCGCAGTAATATCTGCATCACGGAGTCGATCTCTTGACTCATGCCATGCAGCTTGTATAAATCGTCCCGATGTACCAAGAATAAGATACGCGACGCATTATCTTGCTCATCAGTATACTCTATATATCCTGCTTGGGTCAGCAGTTTTAATGCACTATGCGCTTGCACCGGAAAGTGTTTGAATGTTCGGCAAAATTCCTCCAGATTGAATTCCTTGACGCAGCCTTGTCCATCGCCCATAGCCATCTGGTAGTAATATTGCAAATGCTCGTACACCTTTTTGATATATTCTTTTTCTGGGAACGTATCAGGTATTCGCTTGCGTAGAGTTGTCTTGTCCGTCTTGGCGTAGAGCATCACCGCATAGGCCTTTTCTCCATCGCGTCCGGCACGTCCCGCTTCTTGGAAATAGGCTTCGGGCGAGTCGGGCATATCAATATGAATCACCAGCCGTACGTCAGGTTTGTCAATCCCCATACCGAATGCGTTGGTCGATACCATCACGCGGCATTGGTCAGTTTGCCATTTCTGCTGACGTGCGTCCTTCACGCTATTATCCAACCCAGCATGATAAAAATCTGCTGATATACCCTCTTTGTTCAGCAAATCGGTGATTTCCTTGGTGCGTTGTCGGCTGCGCACATACACGATGGCGCTCCCAGACATCCGTTTCAGTATGTGCAGCATCTCGTCCAGCTTGTTCTCTGTGGGGCGCACGATATAGGCCAGATTCTTTCGCTCAAAACTCATGCGAAAGACATTCTTTTCGGCGAATTGCAGCTGTTGTTGGATGTCGTCTACCACTTCGGGTGTGGCAGTAGCCGTAAGCGCCAATACAGGTACGCCTGGCAGGTGCTGGCGTATATCGGCAATCGTAAGATAGGCAGGTCGGAAATCATATCCCCACTGTGAGATGCAGTGACTCTCGTCAACGGTAATCATGCTCACCTTCATCGAGCGCAGTTTGTTCAAAAAGATATCGGTACTGATGCGTTCGGGCGATACATACAGAAACTTATAGTCGCCAAAGATGCAATTCTCCAAGGCGATGAGAATTTCTTGACGGCTCATGCCCGAATATACGGCAGTTGCCTTGATACCTCGTTGACGCAAGTTCTGCACTTGGTCTTTCATCAAAGCAATAAGAGGGGTAATGACAATGCATAACCCCTCTTGTGCGAGTGCGGGAACTTGAAAGGTTATCGATTTACCTCCGCCAGTTGGCATCAGGCCCAGTGTATCTTTTCCTGCTCCGATACTTTCAATAATTGATGCCTGTATTCCACGGAAGGCATCATATCCCCAATATTGTTTAAGAATTGAAAGATAACTCATTCAATCGGTTTTATATCCTCTATATGCAGCTGCACCTCGCCCCGTTTGTGGGTGTTTTCTTCGATGGTGTAGCAGATGTCAAACGAACGTTTAGTCTTGATATAGCGCACATGCGAACTCTGTCCGAAAGCGATCCCGTTCATCACATTGTTCGACTTGTTGTCCACTAGTTCCAGTTTGATATGTTCCTGGTCGCGTCCCACCACCTTGCTGGTGCCATAGTCATAGACATGGTGTGTGCAGAAAATGGGTTTAATATTATCAGGCCCAAATGGGTTGAAGCGTTTCAGGTCATTGAAAAACTTGTGACTGATGTCTCTGAAGTCGATCTCCGCATCGATATCGATTACGGAAGTGGTTTGTTCGGGCAGGATATGTTCGGACACGAAAGCCTCGAAACGTTCGGTAAATTCGGGTACCTTTTCTACCTTCATCGACAGACCGGCGGCATAGGTATGTCCACCGAAGTTCTCCAGTAGATCGCGGCAATGCTCAATAGCCTTGTACACGTCAAATCCTGACACTGAGCGAGCCGATCCGGTAGCCATATCATCGGTACGAGTCAGCACCACAGCCGGGCGATAATACACCTCTGTCAGTCGCGATGCCACAATGCCTATCACTCCCTTGTGCCACTCTTCGTTGTAGAGCACGATGGAGCGCTGATCTTCCAGCCCTTCCAGTTGGCTCACTATGTTGTTTGCCTCCTCGGTCATGCTTTTGTCCAGGTCCTTGCGCGTTTCGTTGTACAGGTTGATTTGTGCGGCCTTTTCCAGTGCTATAGAGAAGTCCTTTTCTGTCAGCAGATCCACTGCCTCTTTCCCGTTTTGGATACGGCCCGAAGCGTTGATGCGCGGTCCTATCTTGAACACGATGTCGCTGATCGTAATCTCTTTTTCAGCCAATCCACAGATATCAATAATCGCCTTCAGCCCCACGCTGGGATTGCTGTTGATCTGTTTCAGCCCGTGGTAGGCCAATATGCGGTTTTCGCCCATGATGGGTACGATGTCTGATGCGATGCTCACCACTACCAAGTCGAGTAGGGGGATGAGGTGATGAAACTCGATACCATTGCTGATAGCAAACGCCTGCATGAACTTAAAGCCTACGCCACAACCCGAAAGGTGGGTATAGGGATAGGTATTGTCTTCGCGTTTGGCATTGAGTATAGCCACAGCATCTGGCAGTGTGTCATCGGGCACATGATGGTCGCAAATGATAAAGTCTATGCCTTTCTGTTTGGCATAGGCTATCTCATCAATAGCTTTGATGCCACAGTCGAGCACGATAATCAGTGTCACGCCATTTTCCGCAGCCGTGTCGATACCTTTTATCGATACACCATAGCCCTCTTCGTAGCGATCGGGGATGTAGTAGTCGATATTGGAGTAGAATTGTTGAATGAATTTGTAAACCAGTGCAACCGCGGTTGTCCCGTCTACATCATAGTCTCCATAAACTAAAATCTTTTCTTTCTTTCCCATTGCCCGGTTGAGACGCTCTATCGCAAGATCCATATCTTTCATCAGAAACGGATTGTGCAAATCGGGTAACTGAGGTCTGAAGAACTTCTTCGCCTCTGTGGCTTTGTTTATGCCACGACGTACCAATAGAGTGCCAAGTATGGGGCTAATTCCCAGCTCGTGGGCCAATTGCCGGCTTGTCTCTGCCTGTTCGGGTGTAATGGGTCGATAATTCCATTTGTGATTCATTTTATATATTATTTTTTCTTTTTTCTACGCTAGGTAGCCTTGTCTTTGCAGACTCGACCTACAAGCTGTAAAAGTACGAAAAAATGGTTAGCTTGTTGTGCTTATGTGTCGATTTTATTTCTTTTTTCTCAGATCGCGTCTTTCGTATGCGCAGATAGCTTCGATCCACTCCGCATTGAGTGCTTTCGATTCGTGTTTCTCTAGGTCGTAGAGCACCATTACCGAGGTGCAGGTACACTTCACTTCGCCGGTCTTCACGTCGATCACGCGTTGTACCAGATGAAAACTCTTTGTTCCGATTTCTGTAACGGCGGTTTGTACATCCACTTGATCCGAACCGAAGATCTGGGAAAGAAAATTGGCTTCGATATGTACCACGACTATTCCGTCTTTTTCCCAATTGACGCCTGGACATACAGAAGCGAAATACTCAGTTTTGCCTAGATCATAGAACGAAAAATAAACCGTATTGTTGACGTGGCCAAACTTGTCTACGTCGTTGAATCTGATCTGAATAGGCAGGCTATGGTGAAATTTTATATTTTCCATTTGATTCCTCAAATTATCTTTATTTGTTCGACATTGATACTGTAAAATAACAACTAACAAATGCGGGTTGTTTACTTTTGTGTATCTTTTATATTGCTCTCTTATTCTCTGAATAGATATCGCAAAGATAGTTTTTATCTATTTATAATGATATATTGTCAACCATATATTTTTGTTTCTAGGGCGTGTGTTTAGATGTGGATATTGTTCTATATGGCTGATATTGTTTTTTGATCAGACGATGCGGGTTGAAGGATTTGTTATAGATGGCTTTTAGGGGGATTGAGCAAGGCTATTCACCATGATAAACAGGGTTAATCTATGTCGTATTCACATCGTGTCTAATGTGTTTAGTCTAAGTCTTTGTTATTGGGATATTTATACTGGAATCATGCGAAGCGAAAATATTTGTGCAGTTTGGTCGGGATGTCTGTTCCTTAGATTCATTGAACAGATTTTTTGACTTCGTTCCGATTGTCATATATTTCAGATAAAACATCTGCTTTCATGCTTTTTGGGACCTATCCACAATAGGCACCAGCAACACGAACTTACCGTTGAGGTTGCCGTTGCTTGCGGTCAAAGTTTTGTCACCAATGACAGTGTCACGTCGAAATAAGTGTATTTTATTGTTGTTCGTGTAAAGGGAGGGGTAAGGTAAAATGTTACAAAAGATAAGTATTTGTAAATACGCGATCCAATTTTAAAAGAACAAAACTAGAAAAACTGTTTCACTTTTATCAGTGCTATCCAAATTATATCGTAATTTTGCATATAAATGCTATTTTAATATGAATCAGGAAATCATCGAAGACGTGAAGAATGCTTGCAAAGTGATGCAGGCGGGTGGTGTCATTCTTTATCCTACAGATACGGTGTGGGGCATAGGCTGTGATGCCACAAATGCAGATGCCGTGAAGCGGGTGTATGAAATAAAACAGCGCGAAGACTCCAAGGCGATGTTGGTGCTGGTAGACTCGGCTGTGAAAGTCGACTTCTATGTGCAGGATGTGCCCGAAGTAGCTTGGGATTTGATAGAACTGGCCGAAAAGCCACTTACTATTATATATGATGGCGCACGCAATTTAGCGCCCAACTTGCTTTCGGAAGATGGCAGTGTGGGGATACGCGTTACAAAAGAGGTTTTCTCGCATCGTTTGTGCCAGCAATTTCGCAAGGCTGTGGTTTCTACATCAGCCAATGTAAGCGGTGAACCAGGAGCGGCCAACTTCGATGAAATCAGCGATGAAATCAAATCGAAGGTGGATTATATTGTGAAATATCGTCAGGATGACTTGAGCCGTCCACGTCCATCGAGCATCATCAAACTGAGTAAGGGTGGTGTCATCAAGATCATCCGTGAATGAGCCCCATCAGGCACATTCATTAAATATAAAAAGAATAGCACAGATAAAATATGGCCAAGAAAGATAAACTATCACCACTAAAACGCCTTATACTTTGGCGCGAAAACAATATTAAAGAAAAGCAGTTCATCCTTATCCTCAGTTTGCTGGTGGGTATATTTACGGCTTTCGCTGCATTGATTCTGAAATTTTTCATCCATTCCGTCAAAGACTTCTTGACGCACAACTTTAATATTGACGGCGCCAACTACCTCTATCTGGTTTATCCCGTGATAGGTATATTCCTTACCAGTATGTTTGTGCGCTATATCGTGAAAGACGATATCAGTCATGGGGTGACAAAGATCCTCTTTGCCATATCGCGCAGACAAGGACGCATTAAGCGCCACAATATATGGTCGTCTACCATCGCCAGTGCCATCACCATCGGTTTTGGTGGATCGGTTGGGGCAGAGGCACCTATCGTTTTGACTGGTTCGGCTATCGGCTCCAATCT
>CAMTPC010000070.1 GCA_947074295.1 uncultured Bacteroides sp.
ACTTCTGCCATACCACTACGCATAAATATGTAACAATTGCATAGAGGGGTTCCACTTCAAAAAAATTGGTATGCAATGCTTATAATAACAGCTTAGTTAAAAATAGAGTATAAAATACAGTAATTGCAAATATAATATTAAATATTGTAAATTGATATATTCTCTTATTTTTTATTCTTCACCAGCCATTTTTTATTTCTTTCGACGTAAAATTCATCTAAAAAATGAATTATATGCTTTCTAGAAGCTAGATTGCTTGTATATTTGTAAACATTCATTTCTACGACAATTCTGATTTATGAAATACTCATTGATTATTCCCGTTTACAATAGGCCCGATGAAGTAGACGAACTGCTGGAAAGCTTGACACATCAGACACTAAAGGATTTTGAAGTGGTGATAGTGGAAGATGGCTCTTCGGTGCCTTGTCGCGACATAGCCAATCGATACTGTCAACAACTAGACATTCATTATTACGATAAACCCAACTCAGGCCCAGGGCAATCGCGCAACTATGGTGCCGAGCGTAGCCAAGGCGAATACCTCATCGTGCTGGATTCGGATTGCATCTTGCCTCCCGACTATCTGCAAGCGGTTCAAGATGAACTGGTACGTCAACCAGCCGACGCTTTTGGTGGTCCCGATCGTGCACATGAATCATTCACACCCATGCAAAAGGCCATCAACTATTCCATGACTTCGTTTTTTACGACAGGAGGTATTCGGGGAGGCAAGAAGAAACTCGATAAGTTCTATCCGCGCAGCTTTAATATGGGTATTAAGGCTGGTGTTTATCGCTCTCTCAATGGTTTCTCGGCCATGCGATTTGGCGAGGATATCGATTTTAGCATTCGTATATTTAATGGTGGATACAGCTGTCGCTTGTTTCCAGGTGCATGGGTTTATCACAAGCGTCGCACTGACCTACGTAAGTTTTTTAAACAAGTCTACAACTCAGGCATCGCACGCATCAATCTCACCAAACGCCACCCGGGGACCTTAAAACTGGTTCATTTGCTGCCTGCCTGTTTTACATTGGGTGTATTGGGGCTTTTGGTATTAGGCTTCTTCTGGCCTTGGTGTTGGTTGCCCATTGCCGCCTATGCGTTGCTGGTATGTATAGATGCGGCTATTCAGAATCGCAGTCTACTTATTGGCGTATATGCCATTGCCGCCTCTTTTATACAACTCGTCGGCTATGGAACAGGCTTCCTATCGGCGTGGTGGCGTAGATGTATTTTAGGACGAGGTGAATTCGAGGCATTCAAAAACAATTTTTATAAATGAGAATCTTATAATTCTAAATCACGGATGAAATGATGAAAGGTGTTGGTTATCAGTGGCTTTTATCTTAATATTTTTAGACTAATGGAGTAGGGCTGCTCAGCGTGATGGATAACCTTAGACAGTTGATTGATCAACCGTGCTCAACATATTGAATACAGATACATACAATGAAAGACAATAAAACAAAACAGAAAGATGATTTGGAAAGTGTTAAGAAGCTGACCATCAATCAATGGGCCGAGGATGATCGCCCACGCGAGAAAATGATGGCAAAGGGAGCATCGGCGCTGAGCGATGCCGAACTTCTGGCCATTTTGGTAGGTTCGGGTAATACAGAGGAAACAGCAGTGGAGTTGATGAGGCGGCTGATGATAGACTGTGGAAACAATCTGAATAACTTGGCTAGATGGGGAGTCAGCGAATTTTCGCGTTATAAGGGAATGGGACCCGCCAAGAGCATCACTATCATGGCAGCACTGGAACTAGGACGCCGACGCAACCTGCAAGCCGCCGAAGAGCGGGTGGCCATACGCTCATCCCGCGATATATTTGAGATATTCCACCCCTTGATGCGCGACCTACCTTTGGAGGAGTTCTGGGTGCTGTATCTCAATCAGGCAGGAAAGGCTGTAGACAAAGTACGCATCAGTACTGGTGGCATCGCTGGGTCGTTAGTCGATGTGCGCATGGTGCTACGCGAGGCATTGTTGCGCCATGCCACACAGATAGCTGCCGTGCACAATCATCCATCGGGCACACGCCATCCTAGTAACGAGGATCGTAACGTGACCGAACGCTTGCGCAAAGCCAGCGAAACCATGAACATACGGTTGATAGACCATGTTATAGTTAGTGAAGGCGGCTATTACAGTTTTGCTGACGAGGGGCTGATTTGAAGATAATTGATTATATTTGCCGAAACTAAAGATATAGCGTTATGACAAAGTTTGAAACAGAAGAAAAGATTGTAAATATGATAAAGACGGTATTCGACCCTGAAATACCGGTAAATGTATACGACCTCGGTCTGATCTATAAGATTGATCTGAATGAAGAAGGAGATCTGACTATTGACATGACCCTTACTGCACCCAACTGCCCTGCAGCCGATTTCATTATGGAAGATGTGCGCCAGAAAGTGGAAAGTGTGGAAGGTGTAAAATCGGCCACAATCAATCTGGTATTCGAACCCGAGTGGGACAAGGATATGATGAGCGAAGAAGCCAAGTTGGAGCTAGGTTTCTTATAGTCGGTTGAACTTATTTGTTCATCTGGCCTTTTTGATTTACAATACTACATTACTATATACGACAGCCTATGAAAATGAAGAATGTATATTTCCTTTCGGATGCCCATCTGGGATCGAGAGCCATTAAGCATGGACGAACGCAAGAACGCCGTCTGGTCAATTTCTTGGACAGCATCAAACATAAAGCGGCGGCTGTCTATCTACTAGGCGACATGTTCGACTATTGGTATGAGTTCAAGCTGGTAGTACCCAAAGGATATACTCGCTTTCTAGGCAAGCTGTCGGAGTTGACCGATCTGGGTGTGGAGGTGCATTTCTTCACGGGCAACCACGATATCTGGTGTGGCGACTATCTGACTACCGAGTGTGGGGTGATCATGCATCGCGAGCCGCTCACCACTGAGATATATGGAAAGGAGTTCTATCTGGCGCATGGTGATGGTATGGGCGATCCCGATAAAAAGTTCAAGATGTTGCGGCGTATGTTCCATAGCAAAACACTCCAAACGCTTTTCTCGGCTATTCATCCGCGTTGGAGTGTAGAACTGGGATTGTCGTGGGCCAAACATAGCCGCATGAAACGTGTGGATGGTAAGGAGCCCGACTATATGGGTGAGAATCGTGAACACTTGGTGCTTTACACGAAAGAGTACCTGAAAGTGCATCCCAATATCAATTACTTCATCTATGGTCATCGCCACATCGAACTGGATCTGATGCTCAGCGCCACATCGCGCATCATCATCCTTGGCGACTGGATTAACTTCTTCTCCTATGCCGTGTTTGACGGGGAGAATCTCTTTATGGAGAATTATATTGAGGGAGAGACACAGTTGTAAAGCTGTCGGGTCCTTCCGAATGTATTAGAATAAATACTGTTGAATAGCCGTTTCATTATAAAAACGGCTATTTTTAGTTTCATTTTACGCAAAACTAGTATCTTTGCGCTGTCAAATCGTTAGCAGAATGAAACAACAACTTACACGTATCGCTATAAAGGTAGGCAGCAATGTGCTGACTCGTCCCGATGGAACACTTGATGTCACTCGTATGTCGGCATTGGTCGATCAGATTGCTACTTTGCATCAAAATGGAGTAGAGGTGATATTGATTTCGTCGGGTGCCGTGGCTTCCGGGCGAAGTGAGATGAACGCCCAGCGCAAACTTGATAGCGTGGATCAGCGCCAATTGTTCTCGGCTATCGGCCAAGTGAAGCTCATCAACCGCTATTACGAGTTGTTCCGCGATTACAATATACACGTGGGGCAGGTACTCACCACTAAAGAGAGTTTCTCGACGCGTCGCCATTACCTCAATCAGAAGAATTGTATGACTGTGATGCTCGAAAGCGGTGTCATTCCCATAGTCAACGAAAACGACACGATCTCTGTGACCGAACTGATGTTCACCGACAATGACGAGCTTTCTGGTCTTATCGCTTCGATGATGGATGCGCAGGCACTCATCATCCTCAGCAATATCGACGGTATATTTGATGGACCTCCTGCCGAACCCACATCTCGAGTGATCCGGGAGATAGAGCAAGGCAAAGACTTGTCGGACTATATACAAACTACCCGCTCCAGTTTTGGTAGGGGAGGGATGTTGACCAAAACAAATATCGCTCGTAAGGTGGCAGATGAAGGCATCACCGTAATCATCGCCAATGGAAAAAAAGAGAATATATTGACCGACTTGGTGTTTCGCCCCGATGATACGCTTTGCACACGCTTCATTCCATCGGCTACACCAGTGTCGAGTATCAAAAAGTGGATTGCCCATAGTGATGGCTTTGCGAAAGGCGAACTACATTTAAATGAATGTGTCACCAAGGTGCTCAATTCGGACAAGGCGGCAAGTATATTGCCAGTGGGTGTAGTAGGTATCGTAGGCGATTTTGAGAAAGATGACATAGTGCGTATCATCGACCACGAAGGCAATGCGATTGGTATCGGTAAGATCAACTGTGACTCGGCACAGGCGCGGACCAATATGGGGCAGCATGGCAAAAAAGTGATGGTGCACTACGATTATCTCTACATGGAATAAATACTGAATCAGAATAACGCTATAATCTCTAGGAATAATGAAATACAAAGAAACTTTCGAGGCAGTGCGCCGCGCAGGACGTACACTGACCCTGGTGTCTGACGAGCAAATTAATCTATTATTGAATGCTGTAGCCGATGAGGCAGTGAAACAGCAAGACTATATACTGGCAGAGAATGCCAAAGACTTGGCGCGCATGGAGCCAACTAATCCGAAATATGACCGTCTGAAGCTGACAGCTGACCGTATAGAAGGGATAGCTGCCGATATGCGTAGCGTGGTCCAACTGCCATCGCCGCTGGGAAAAGTGTTGAGCCAGACGATGCGTCCTAATGGCATGAAACTGACCAAGGTGAGTGTGCCATTCGGTGTGATCGGTATCATCTATGAGGCCCGACCCAATGTGAGCTTTGATGTATTCTCGCTCTGCCTGAAAAGCGGGAATGCCTGCCTGCTTAAAGGAGGTAGTGATGCAGACGCATCTAACCGTGCTATCGTGGGCATCATCAAGCAGGTGATAGAACGATTTGGTCTGGATACGCATATCGTCGAACTTTTGCCACCCGACCGTGAGGCTACACACGAGATGCTCCATGCAGTGGGTTATGTGGATTTGATTATACCACGAGGCAGCAGCGGTCTCATCAACTATGTGCGCGAGAATGCTACTATCCCTGTGATTGAAACAGGAGCAGGTATCTGTCATACCTATTTTGATGAATACGGTGATGTGGCAAAAGGCGCTGTTGTGGTGAACAATGCCAAGACTCGTCGAGTGAGTGTGTGCAATGCGCTGGACTGTCTGATAGTGAACGAAAAAAGGCTGTCTGACTTACCATCCCTTTGCGAAAAGCTCAGCGAAAATGATGTTACGATTTACGCAGATCCCAAAGCGTACGACGT
The DNA here is from genome assembly GCA_947074295.1 of uncultured Bacteroides sp. Lineage (GTDB taxonomy): Bacteria > Bacteroidota > Bacteroidia > Bacteroidales > Bacteroidaceae > Bacteroides. Next base: position 5,490 of record CAMTPC010000070.1, read on the forward strand.
GTTGAAAGATAAATATCCAGCAGACCTCCTTCAAGAAGCTACCGCTGAAAGCTTTGGAACAGAGTTTCTGGACTACAAAATGTCTGTGAAAACTGTAGAAACTATTGAAGAAGCGTTAAAACATATTGAACAATACAGCTCTAAGCACAGTGAGTGTATCATAACGGAAAACAAAGATCGGTCGATGTTGTTTACTAAAGTAGTAGATGCTGCATGCGTCTACCACAACGTCTCTACCGCCTTTACCGATGGTGCACAATTCGGTCTGGGTGCCGAGATCGGAATCAGTACCCAGAAGCTCCATGCCCGCGGACCAATGGGTCTCGAAGAACTCACTTCGTACAAGTGGATTGTCGAAGGCGACGGGCAGACTAGACCGAAATGATGAAGAATAGAATATACCTGCTTGCATTGCTTCTTGCTTTTTGCTGCTCTTGCCAGTCTGTAGAGAAGCTTCCCCCTCCAACCTACTCTGGAGCGGGTGAAAGTATTCGGATAGTGACGGAGGAAATAGAAAGGACACGGCCGCGTGTGGCATCGGATATTCAACTTAAAAAAGATTTGGCTTACGATAAACATACCCTTGAGGATGTCTATCCCTATAAGGATACGACAAGAAGTTTTCAGTGGGATAAGGTGAAAGATCGCCTGGCAATTATTGAAAATATCAACCGCGAGAAAGGCACGCAATGGGCGGTCCTTCAGAATTATAAGAACCGGAATGGCGAAGCGGCTTTGGTGAAGCGCTTCGAACGTAATGCTTATAAACGTGTGACAGATACGCTGGGCACACAACGCTATCAGTCGGTGCCGCTCTATCTTCTTACCGATACGTTGACACCCGAGATCTATGGGAAGGATGGTGAACCCGTGCGCTACTTAGGTCAGGTGGGAAGTTTCGTGAAGATTGCTCCTGCTTACTCCGGGGGTGAATGGTATGTGCCACTTCGCTATGTCAAACAACTTCCTGATTCTATCAAGGGTTTTAAGAAGGCTGTAATGGTGGATCGTCATAACCAAAATATTTCTACATTAGAACAGTCTTCACCTGGCGAATGGACCATTCTGAGCATGAACCCAGCAACGACTGGACGTTATGCGCCTCCTTATGCGCAACGCACGCCGCTGGGTATGTTTGTTGTGCAAGAGAAGAAAGCCAAGATGATTTTCCTAAAAGATGGCTCCCAAGAGACGGGTGGATTTGCACCTTGGGCCAGCCGCTTTTGCAATGGAGGATACATTCATGGCGTGCCTACCAATGTGCCACAAACTAGTGTCATAGAATACAGCCCAACACTAGGTACCATACCACGTTCACATATGTGTGTACGAAATGCGACTTCCCATGCTAAGTTTATTTATGACTGGGCTCCTGAAAATGAGGCTATTATTTTTGTATTAGAGTAAATAAAATTGTACTTTTGCATAATTGTAACCAGCACTTTAATTATGCAGAAAACCCTTTTAATTTTTCTTTTATCTATTATTCCTTTTTTGATATCCTCGGTACCTACGACTATTGAACCTGCACCAAAGGTGCAAGATATTTCTGAAATCGCCGCTTGCGATGTGCTCTACGAAGAGATGCAACTCGAAGGGGTGGTGAGCTATATGGCTTTTCGACAAGCATTGGAAGGCTATGAAAAGATTGATGGAAAGACTAAAGAGATATTGACTTTAGTTGACTTTACCAAACCGTCTACAGAAGAACGCCTCTATGTGCTCGATATGAAAAACAAGAAAATGCTTTTCAAATCAGTGGTTTCTCATGGCCGTAATAGCGGTGAAAATTATGCTACTTCTTTCTCAAATAAAGTGGGATCTTATCAAAGCTCATTGGGCTTCTACCTGACCGATAAGACTTATCAAGGTAAAAATGGTTATTCGCTTTTGCTCGACGGACTGGAAAAGGGTATCAACGATCGTGCCCGCGAAAGAGCTATCGTGATGCATGGTGCCCCTTACGCTAACCCCGATCTGATTTCATCCAATGGACGGCTAGGACGTAGCCTGGGCTGCCCGGCTATACCGCTTGCTATAACAAAACCAGTTATCAATACAATAAAAGAGGGTAGTGTACTGTTTATATATGCCAATAATCAAGAGTATTTGGCACAAAGTACTTATCTGTCTAACAAGCAAACCGACTTGCTTTCAATGAATCAATAAAAACAATTAAAATAAAATAGCTATGAAGAAGTTTACATGTGTTCAAGACATTGGCGACCTGAAGGTAGCATTGGCCGAAGCACTAGAGATCAAGAATGACCGTTTTAAATATGTGGAACTAGGACGCAACAAGACGTTGATGATGATTTTCTTCAACTCTAGTCTGCGTACGCGTCTGAGCACACAAAAGGCAGCAATGAACCTGGGTATGAATGTGATGGTGCTGGATATCAATCAAGGTGCATGGAAACTGGAAACCGAACGTGGCGTCATCATGGATGGTGATCGTCCAGAACACTTGTTGGAGGCTATCCCCGTGATGGGTTGCTATTGTGACCTTATCGGTGTTCGTTCGTTCGCTCAATTCGAAAATCGTGAGTTTGACTATAGCGAGACCATTATCAATCAATTTATCCAATATTCGGGCCGTCCTGTTTTTTCGATGGAAGCTGCTACACGCCATCCTTTACAGAGCTTTGCCGACTTTATCACTATTGAAGAGTACAAGCGTAAACCACGCCCTAAAGTGGTGTTGACATGGGCGCCACATCCACGCGCACTGCCTCAAGCTGTACCCAACTCGTTTGCCGAATGGATGAACGCTGCTGATTATGATTTCGTGATCACGCATCCTCATGGTTATGAATTGGCTCCTGAATTTGTGGGCAACGCTACAGTAGAATACGACCAAATGAAAGCTTTCGAAGGTGCCGATTTTATCTATGCCAAGAACTGGGCTGCTTATAGTGGTGACAATTACGGAAAGATACTTAGCACAGATCGTAGCTGGACCGTGGGCGAGCGTCAAATGGGTATCACCGATGATGCTTACTTCATGCACTGCCTGCCAGTGCGCCGCAACATGATCGTGACAGATGAGGTGATTGAAAGTCCACAATCTATCGTTATCCCTGAAGCAGCTAATCGTGAGATCTCTGCCACTGTGGTTATCAAACGCCTGCTGGAAGGTTTGAAATAAGCATACTAAAATAATACTACTCTATGAAATATATCTATGAAACTGTCAGTAAAACGATTATCGGCTTCCTGGCAATTGTATCCTCAATAGGATTAAACTCCTGTGTGAAGGACATTAATCTTTATGAAGATCCTTACGCTAATCAGAATATAGTAAAAGAAAACTTCTTTGACTTTGCGACTGTAGATGCTCTCAACCTGAAGCTAGATTATGGTATAGCTGATAATATCATCTATTATTTGTACAATGCTGACCCTATGGTGTTGGTCGATGGTTCTTGGGAGTTGAACCAAGATATTGAACCTATCTATGCAGGGGTGACCGACATTGAAGGCAGAGCTGAAGAAGAAATTTCTCTACCTGCATTATTGAAAACGGTTTGGCTCTTGACGGATCATGTGTTAGTTAAAACGCCAATTGAAATTGCTGTGCAAGGTGGTTCTATCAATTATATAAAGCATTCTGAGGCTTCCTTAAGTACGCGTGCCATGATGGGTGAAATACAATATCCAGATGGATATGATGTTCTAGGTAGTTGGAATGCTGATGGTGTACCCGATTATTTGTTAGCTGAGAAAGAAGATATGCCCGATGCCTTCTTGAGACGCTGCAATACATTGGCTTCGAGTATCACTTTTGATACCAAGAACCCACTTCTGGACAAATTTCCAGAATTAACAGCAACGGGTACCAATGATATGGTCATTGTTAGCGCTACAGAACTGGTAGCAACCTATTTTAAATCTTCTTCTAGTTGGGAGAACATGGTTGCCTATTACACCTATCAAGATGGCGAAGAACTCACTTTGGCAGATATAAACTCTATCAAGAAAACAATTCTTTTTCCACGATATAGTAATAAGGCTCCAGCGGAGCTTTTAGGAAATCAGGTGCGTTTGAAATATTGGAATAAAGAAACTGAAAGTTATGAGAATACATTTCCCAGAGGTACACGTATTGGATGGCTCCTTTTAGGAATGGGTTGGAATAAAACTAGTGCTACCGTGCGATATTCTAACCCTTCGTTCAATGCTGATGGCAAGCAACGGTCTGTTCTACTGAGTGATCCAGAATTGGATAATTGTTTCTTTATGGCTATGGAAGATAATTTGGATGCCCGTTTCAATGATGCGCAGTTTGCCATAATGTCATCTCAGCCCAAATCTATCGAGCCTACTCCTGTAATACCTGACCAAGTGGATAAAGGAGAGGTAGCTTATATGGCGATGGGAACACTGGTATTTGAGGATAACTGGCCATTCAAGGGTGATTATGATATGAATGATGTTGTTATCAACTTTCAGTCTACTATAGTGAAAGATGGAACAAGTGGCTTGTTGACACGTACTACCACTACATATACACCTGTCAATAATGGGGCTATTTTTACAAATGGTTTTGGCTTCCAATTGGATCATGTGGCTAAGAATCAGGTGAAGTCGCTTACGGTTAGTTCGAATGGAATGATTATTAACGAATCATTTGAAGATGGTACCGATAAGCCTGTTGTCACTCTTTTTGATGATATTCGAGGCTATTTGAATCGCCCAATTACAGTTGTTCTGGAATATTATACAACTCGCGGAGGCGTGACTGCAGCAATGGCTACCCCTCCATATAATCCTTTCGTATTCTCGCGCTCGCGTGGGCATGAGATTCACCTAGCGGGTTATCAGCCTACCAGTAAAATGGATGAATCACTGCGTGGCACAGGCGAAGATATAAAACAAGATGATAAGGGAGAACCTATGTACTTCATTTCACGTGATAATATGCCGTTCGCCCTCTACATTGCGAAGAGCTACTTTGACTTTCCAGATGAAGAACAAGATATACGCGATAAATATCCCCATTTCATGGATTGGGTGAATAGTTTTGGAAAAGAGTATACTGATTGGTATTTGCGTTGATCGTCTGCATAATAACAAATAAAAAGAGACTATCAATAGGGGACACTTTGAATGACACCCTTTTGATAGTCTCTTTTTTGTATATTACTGTGGTTTTATAACTATGGTTTAATCAACCCATACTTTCTTGCCATTGCGAATATATATACCACGCGCTGGTTGGCTGACTGGACGCCCTTGGATATCATAATAAATACCATCTCCTTCTTCTTCATCGAGGATCAATGAATCTTCGATGCCTGTAGAAGTGCCTATCAAGTCGATATAGAATAAGTCGAACGTATCGGCTTTAGTTAGTATATGACTGCCAGCAGGCAATTCGTAAGTGATGATATTGCCCGATGTACTACTTACTTTCACATTGTTGATCTTGATATTGGGGACTGTGCCTTCTGCAAAGATCAGTTTCAGTGTCATTGTTTCGGTAGTTACAAACTGTACCTCGGTACGTGATTCCATCTTCAGACTCCAGATATAGGTGACACCATCAATGGTAGCTGTACCTTTGGTTTTAGAATAATTGGCATTATTGAAACTATAGAAAGGATTGGATGCAATACCATCGGTAAATGTACAAACATAGCCTTCTACTGGATCAGGATCACCACCTCCCTCATTTCCACCGCCACTTTCGCCACCACCTTCGTTTTCGTATCCAAATATGCCTACGAGTGAAGACTTATAATTGATCAAAGCATCTTTCAAAGCTTGATTCACATCCGATGAACTGTCATCAGTCGCATTATTAAACGACCATTTGAAATCACCATGTTGCAAACGTCCTGCTCCATAAGTGCCTTGGATGATTGCTGGAACATCAGCTGCGGCATCTGGAGTATAGCTATACATCAAGTCAGGATTGGTATCGAAATTGTTGTAAGTAAAACCGCCTTGCAGGGTTTTATAGGTATCTGGTACCTTCTCTTCACGGCTATCTGCCTGGAAACAGTCGAAGCTTGTAGCCGACTCTACTTGCGTGATGAGACTGAAATTGTTAGACTTTTCAGCGTATTCATTGCCATACGCTTTAATCATACCACCATCTTCTTTCGAGAATGTCGGGTTGTTGTACTTGATATCGGTACCTTGCATCGAAATGAGCATGGGACGATTTGTGTTGCGGAAATAGTTGTTTTCCACAAATACACTGCAACCCATTGTGGCGCCCACTCCATATTTAGCCACTCCGTCATAATAGTTGTTATAGACATGTACCGTCATCGTACGAACGCGTGGATGGCGCGAATCGCTATGGTCGAACCAGTTATGGTGATAAGTGATAAGACTTTCTGTGCTTTCGCTTTTCATGCCGCAGAGTGAAACTTTACCACAATCCCAAAAACGATTGAACGAGAATGTCAATAACTTGGAGTCGGCTTTTGCATCGAGTGTACCATCTCCTTTGGCTTGATCACTATCGCTGCCAGCATTGCCATAAAACAAATCATTGTTATGAATCCAACAGTGGCTGTTTTCTGTATCGAGTGAAATAGCATCGTCCAAGCAAAGCATGATAGCCACGTTGCGTATCTCCACACTTTTGCAGCCTCTAATCAGAATGCCAAATCCTTTGATAGTGGCATCATCACCAATACCTTCCAGCGTGATATTCATTTCGCTAAAGGCGCCTTTCCCTTTGATTTGCAATCCTTGTGCGCTGCTGGAGAATTTGTCCATATCTTCGTAGTTAATGCAACCGATGATGCGGATGGCCCATGGTGTAAGATCATACCCTTTTTGCTTAGCATCAATGATTGTCTGTAGGCCAGTAAATTCTTCTACTTTACCACTGCTACTAGTCACTACGGCGCAAGTTACTGTTTTAGCGGTCTCTGCAGTGACATAGATCACTTTCGCATTTTCTTTCAATGTACCGTCATCATTGTATGCGCCAATACCTGAATAATTGAAATGGGCATAGCCTGCACGTACATGTGCTTTGACGTCTACTAAGGAAGATTCTGTGGCTTGGCCAGTCTGCTCTATACCATCGGCATCTACTGGAGATACCATGAACTGATATTTACCTGCAGTGATACCCACCACATCGGCACGACCGTATGTTCCATAATCACGCACTAGCTGATAGTCTAATTCTTGGTATTCTCCACCTTCAGCACGGTAGTATACATGATAAGACTTGGCATCCTCGATAAGATCCCAAGTAACATAGGCCGATTCAAACCATCCGCCGGTCTCCTTGATATTAATGCCCGCAAAAGAAGAGGTTGCTGTCATTAATAGGAGTAGAAAAGATAACCATTTAATTTTCATTGTTTCTGTTTTTATAGTAATTGTAATAATTATCCGTTAACAGATGCAAGTTTACGGTGAATCGTTTTGCGGAATGTGTAAATATCTCCTTTTTATGTCGAAAAAACGTTCAATAATCTCACGTGAAATAGATGGCTAGGGTGGTGGAAGTCGTTTGGAGTCTATTGTTAATGTATTATTGGCTTGCCGGCTTGTTGCCAACTAATAAAACCTTTGTCGAGCTCGATTACTTTGTAGCCTTTACCCGCTAGGATACTAGCTGCTTTTTTACTTCTTTTCCCGCTGCGACAATATACGGCAACTGGTTTCTCCTTTGATAGACTTTTCTCAGCATCTTTCTCAAAATTACTGTTCATCACATCCACATTTGTGGCGTTGGATAAATGCCCTTCGGCATATTCGCTTGGTGTACGTACATCGACTAACTGTACATCGGGCTGTGCGATGTAAGTGCTAAACTCCTCCACATTGAGTGACTTGAAATCGCCTTTCGATTGACAACTGAATAAGGCGGCTAACATGACTGCTATTGACATAAATAGATTATTCATAAGTATATATAAAAAACTCCTTTTACTGTTGGATAAAAGGAGTGAGTGTGTCTGATTGTTCGGACAAACGATATTTAAACAGGTTATTTGTATTTATTTAAAAGTAATAAGGCGTACAGTCTACACGTTCTCCTTCCAAATTGTAATAACTGAAATATATAGTAGTGCGAGATTGACTTTCTGTATAATGTTTCACAGGAATCGACATATAGGCACGTCTGCTGTATGACATTGGGTCATTTCCTGCATCGTGATAAAGTAAAAGGTGCACTTGGGTTTCATCCATACCTATTAATTCCACACTTTCTTCAACTACGTGCAATAAATGCTTGCCATCTTCCATTTTGATGGACAATACTAAGTTCAGATAATCATTACCTTTCGATATACTCATCAGGCTTAACGGATCAGTATGAATGATGCCATTAAACTCCTTGGCTGTAGCGGGCAGAGGAATAGGCGCCAATACTTGAGCCAGAGCATAAAGCTCAATTTCACCATTATCATGCTCCTGGTAATTGGAAATGATACGATAAGTAGTATCGGCTTTCGCCTTTGTGTTGGTACGGTCGGTAGCAACCGCCAAAATGCGTTGATCATCTGTGACAACATGCGCAATCTTTCCTGCTGAACTCGTTATAGCTGTCATGAATTCTAGCTTAACAGGCGGGTACTCATAGTCATCATCTTTACAAGCAGTAAGGCATACCACTAATAGAGATAATAGAGTTATGGCAAATAAACTTACTCTTTTTGGCATGCAATTAAATGGTTGATTAGTGGATTTGCATACATGTTTAATATCTTCTCGTATAAGAAAGGTACATCTTTATTCGGTATTGTTATTTTATCCAGCTGACCTGCAATATATTCCTCGAAACGTGTTTTTTCGTCTGCTGAGTAGTGTACGGCAAAACGTTCTTCGCTCTTTAGAAGATCATGGGCTATGTAGTTGCATGGATAGATGCGGTAATTGGCATGGATGCGTTTATCTATTTCCTTGGTGAGCGTAGCGTAGATTTCAGTTTTAGGTGCTTCCTCGTCCATTTGATCTAGCAAATCGTTGATGCAAGGAGCTGTATGAAAATGTAGACGTCCTTTATATTCTCTTATGCCTACTTCCATATTTTTTAAATCATCGGCTGTCGTTTTCTTATACTCCGCATCATCGCGCTTCAGTTGAAACTCCTGTGCTTTCAAATAATCGCATGGGTCATACTCATATGAAATGGCTAAGGGAACTATATTCATCTCCTTCAGGCTCTCAAGTATGCCTCCATTACCACCCATTGCTATCATTTTCAGTACGCTTTCTTGGGTGAAGTCGTTTGAATCCTTGGCACGTCCTTCACGTTGGGCAATCCAGATTGATTGTTTTTTGTGCATGATAGCATAATGCATATAACGAGACATACGCTCTGATGACTCAAGCATTTGGCGCATAGTCAAGGCACGTTGCACGATAAACGATTTGTTGATACGCACAAATTTCTTTATCCAAGGATAAATTAATAAATTGTCGCCAATGGCAATCTCTACTGCTTGTAGATTAATGCGCAATAAAGCTAATGATAGAAAACCTGAATCGAGTGTTATGTCACGATGATTGGACATATATGTAAATGCTTGCGTAGGATCGGGCAAAGACGACATATCTAGGGTTATGCCATCGGTAGTCAATTGAGCAAGGTTTGTTAGAACCTCATAGCACAAAACTCGCTGAAATTCGTGTGTTGTCTTACAACTGCGCATTCGTTCGGCCAGTTCATCAAAAGGAATGTAGGGCAAAACCACTGCCGCAGCCGCTTTAAAAGCCGGGTCGGCAATTAATTCTTCTACTGCTTGTGGCAACTCCTCGTCTGTATACGGGCGTATATCGTCAAACTCTTTTGTATCCATAGTTCAATTCAATATTTATCTTTTCGACTTGCTTTATATCTTAGGAATTCAATTTTTTGTTCAGTGAGTTCTCGATGATATCGGTCATCACATCCTTGATGTCCAATCCTGCGGCACGCACTTGTTGAGGAATGAAGCTGGTTGCTGTCATTCCGGGAGTAGTATTCACTTCGAGTAGATTGATCTTATCATCAGCACTGATAATATAATCAATGCGGATAATACCAGAACAGTTCAGAATGTCGTAAATAGCTGATGTCAGCGATTGTACACGCTCTGTCAATCTATCAGATATACGTGCTGGCGTAATCTCATCGACTTGTCCATTGTATTTGGCATCGAAGTCGAAGAATTCATTATCTGTCACTACTTCCGTGATAGGGAATACTACGGTCTTATCTTTCGTCTTATAGCATCCACATGTGATTTCACGGCCTTCCATGAAGGCTTCAATCATCACTTCGTCAGCCTCGCTAAAAGCTTTAACAATAGCCGGTTCAATTTGTTCCACGTTTTTTACCTTGGTTACACCAAAGCTTGATCCTCCTAGGCTGGGTTTGATAAAACAAGGTAGTCCAATCTTATCGATTACCTGTTCGGCACTGATGTGTTGTCCACGGCGCAACGCCAATGATTCTGCAACTCTCATACCAAACCCTTTCAGATATTGATTGCAGGCAAACTTATCATAAGTAAGTGCTGCAGCCAAAACCCCACAGCACGAATAGGGCAGACGTAGCAGATCGAAATAGCCTTGCAGACGACCATCTTCGCCGGGCGTACCGTGAATGGTGATATAGGCAAAATCAAATTTCGTCTTCATGCCATCAACCATAAAACTAAAATCATTGCGATCTATGGGTGCTTTTTCTCCATCAAGGAGTTGCACTTCCCATCGCAAACCCTCTATCTCTACAATATAGAGGTTATATCGGTCTTTGTCAATAAACGAATAGATGCCTTGTGCACTACGCACCGACACCACAATTTCGGAGGTGTCCCCTCCAGCTATGATTGCTATATTGGGTTTCATTACTCTAAATCTCTATTACTAATATAGCTTTTCCACTTTCCTATTAAGGCAGTCATGTCGGCAGGTAGCTCAGCGGTGAAGTTCATCTCTTCGCCAGTAACCGGATGTACGAAGCCTAGTGTCATGGCATGAAGTGCCTGGCGTGGACAAGCATCGAAGCAATTGTTTACAAACTGTTTGTATTTACTGAAATGTGTTCCTTTCAACACTTCATTTCCACCATATCGAGCATCGTTGAACAGAGTGTGGCCAATGTGTTTCATGTGTACACGTATCTGGTGTGTGCGCCCTGTTTCCAGGATACACTCGACTAATGTCACGTAACCTAATCGCTCGATCACGCGGTAGTGTGTCACGGCATGTTTGCCCATCTCTGGGTCAGGCATAACGGCCATTTGCATGCGGTCCTTCGGATTACGGGCTATACTACCCACTATCGTTCCCTCATCTTCTTGTATATTGCCCCATACCAATGCACGATAGCGGCGTTTGGTCGTTTTGTTGAAGAATTGGTTGCCTAGATGGGTTTTCGCATCAGGAGTTTTGGCTATCACCAATAGGCCCGAAGTGTCCTTGTCAATACGGTGTACCAACCCTACATGCGGATCGTTAGCATCATAATTGGGATTGTCCTTCATGTGCCAAGCCAAGGCATTGACCAATGTTCCTGTATAGTTGCCGTGACCTGGATGAACTACTAATCCGGCAGGTTTGTTCACTACCATCACATAGTCATCCTCATACACCACATCAATAGGTATGTTTTCGGGAATGACTTCATTCTCGTAGCGTGGGCGATCCATCTCGATGGTGATCACATCCATCGGTTTTACCTTATAGCTGCTTTTTACTGGCTTACCATTGACCATCACAAAGCCATCGTCTGCTGCCTTTTGAATACGGTTGCGCGAGGCATTGGTCAGTCTATCAAACAGATACTTGTCTATACGGATAGGGTTTTGACCACGATCAGCCACTACGCGATAATGTTCATATAGTTGACCTTCGGCCTCCTCGCCTACCGGTTCTATATCGTCAGTCAGATCTAGATCATCCTGCAACTCTTCGGGATTAATATAATTTTCTTCCATCAGAACCACGAATCATTATCTACCGAACTTTTTTGTGGAATTGACTCTACAAATTCTATCGAGTCTGTCGCGAGCGAATCTACTACCACTTCTCTTTCGCCGCTACCTACAACCAATGTCACTGTAGCGCCGATAGGTACTCTATCATTTTGTTCCAGTTCGCGTCCATTATATTTCACGCCATATACCCAGTCACGCTCTCCTGGTATCAATTCATTCTCAGTTAATTTGAATCCTGAAGCAGAAATGACAGCGCGTGCTTGGCGTGCCGAACTGTTGTCTATAACATCAGGTAGTATTACCTCTGGGACCTTATTGGTGTTGATCGTGATATATACAGTTCGGCCTTCTTTTACTTTGGAGCCGATAACTGGATTCACATCAATGATGATACCCGGAGTCTTATCTTTCACGTAGATAGAATCTGATACTACTGCTTCAAGTCCATGCTTGTGTAATTCGTTGGCACCTTGCACCAAGGTCATATTCTCTATATTGGGCACGGTTACAGTTTGGCCATGTCGAGTATAATAATCCAACCATTTCATGATGCCGAATACCAAAACGGTAGCTACAACGATTACCGAAATCAAGTTCAATAAGATGTATTTTCCTGTTTTCAATTGAAATCTGTTTTTTATAACGTTAATACGCCTCAAAGATACTATAAAATCGTGTTAGGCCGATAAGACT
>CAMTPC010000071.1 GCA_947074295.1 uncultured Bacteroides sp.
TGATGTTCAGTATCGGTAAGCTGGTGTTTTTCCTTATCCTATGGTTTGTGGTGGGAATTTATGTGATTCCGCAATTATTGAAATATTGCCGCAAGCTGATGAATAGTGAGACGCTACTGATCGTGTCATTGGCACTGTGCTTCGGGATGGTGGTGGTGGCAGATGCTGTGGGTTTTTCGGCGGCATTTGGGGCATTTATCATGGGATCTATCTTGGCCGAGACGGTTGAAGCGGAGTCCATCGAACATATCGTGAAACCAGTGAAGGACCTTTTTGGTGCTATTTTCTTCGTATCGGTGGGGATGATGGTAGACCCTGTGATGATAGGCACTTATATCTGGCCCATCGTGGCAGTGACTTTTACGGTGATCATCGGACAGGCTACATTTGCCACATTCGGTGTGTTGCTGGCAGGCAAACCACTAAAGACAGCGATGCAATGTGGCTTCAGCTTGACGCAGATAGGGGAGTTCGCGTTTATTATCGCGTCAATGGGGGTTTCGCTCAATGTGACGAGCTCTTTCTTATACCCTATAGTGGTGGCCGTATCGGTAATCACAACGTTCTTGACGCCTTATATGATTCGCTTGGCTGAACCTGCTAGTGGCTTGGCGGAAAAGCATCTGCCGGCATCGTGGCGCAGCTTCCTGACGCGCTACTCGTCGGGATCGCAGACAGTGAACAGGGAAAGTTTGTGGCGCAAGCTGCTTTTCGCTATGCTGCGTATTGTAGTGGTTTACTCGATAGTGAGTATGTCAATCGTATTTATCTCTTTCCGCTGGATTGCTCCTTTCTTGCGTGAGCATATTAATGATTTCTGGGGATCGATGGTGGCAGTGGTCGTAACGATTTTATTGGTATCACCCTTCTTGCGGGCTATAATGATCAAGAAGAATCATTCGATAGAATTTACGAGTTTGTGGAACGACCATCGCTCTAATCGCGCTCCCTTGGTAGCTACAATCGTACTGCGCATCGTGATCGTGATCATTTTCATTACTGTCATCATTGCCGGACTGATAAAAGCATCGGTGGGCTTGATGATAGGAGTGGCTATATTGTTGACGGTGTTGATGATCGGCTCGCGTACACTGAAGAAGCAATCTATTATGATTGAACGTCGTTTTTTTCAGAATCTGCGCTCGAGAGACATTCGAGATGAATACCTGGGCGCAAAGAAACCATCCTATGCGGGCACACTATTATCGCACGACTTGCATTTGGCTGATTATGAAATTCCTGGTGAGTCTGTTTTTGCCGGAAAGACATTGATGGAGCTCAACTTGGCCACACTGTATGGAGTACACGTCACTTCTATCTTGCGGGGAAAACGCCGTATTAATATTCCTGGAGGGCGCACTGTTTTGTATCCGTTTGATAAGATTCAAGTGATCGGAACGGATGAACAATTAGCACGTTTTGCGGCAGTGATGGAGAGTGAGGTTGGTATCGACCAAGCGGCGTATGAAAAGCAGGAAATGATATTGAAACAGTTGATGATCGATGCGGATTCGCCATTGAAAGGGAAGACGCTGAAAAGTTCGGGTATCAGGGATCGATATAAGTGTTTCATCGCAGCCGTGGAGCGCGAAAACAACTTATTGATGACGCTAGATGCACATACGCCCTTCGAAGATGGCGATGTGCTGTGGGTGGTAGGCGAAAAAGAAAATGTGTACCAGCTCTTGAGCCAGAAAATTAGTTGATGAAGATTTTGGTGGTGTATCTCCTTTCGGGATAGTGAATCACTAAAAGATAAACATCAGGTGTCAATGTGTTTAAATTGAGCATGGCGAATGATGCCTTCATGTCTTGTTGCAGAAGGATTTGTCCTTTGATATTGCATAACTGCATATAGAGCGCATCGGGCGCTTCAACAAAGAGTGGCTCGCCCCTACGTGCGGGTAATGGATAGATGTTGGGCTCAAGATGATGTTTTACATCGGATTCAACTCCTGTTTCGTCATTGTTTAAAAGGTGTTTATCCATGAAGGCTGTTCGTCTTTTGATCCATTCCTTGAGATAACTGATTTCGTCTTCGTGGGAAACAGATACATAATAATTGGGCCATACATACTTTCCCCAGCGTGGCCAAGCTTTAGAATTGCGTTCGATGGCACCATGACTATTAAGATAGGTGCATAGTGAATCAATGATCTGAACGATGTTTTTATCGGTATAAACATCAGAACGGTAAAGTTCCCATCGGGTACATACTTCTTCTACAAAGGTTTCATCTTGAAAAAATCGCTGCCACCAAAAGGGAACTAGCTGCTCGCCATCTGGACATAAGTCATTTAACTGAAATGCCCAGTCGTAGGTTTTCCAACCGTTAGCATAGTTGGCGTTGCCAAAACCAAGGTTCAAATCCCATAAGGTGGTCTTGAAACGAGGGTCCTTGCTATCTCGGTATTTGTAAAGATTGGTGCTGAGACGATAGCCATCCACATTACGGCAAAATTCAGTGGAAAGCAAGTAGTCAATAAATGATGTCACATCGATGTGCTTACGATAACCATGGTTGGGGTCTTTAAATAGATCACTTTTTAAAGTATCTTCAAATGCGTCAATACGATTGTGAATATAATTGAGTTGGGCGGGAGACATTTCATCATAATCTATGTTCTTGTATTGGAATGCTATCCGACGATCATTTAAGGGTGTGCCATCGCATAACAATGGAGGGTATTTAGAATAATAAACGGGTTCATCATCACGATCTACTTGGATATGATAACCACCACTCAAATCATCACCTTCAGTGCCTGGGTCGGGTAAATCGAGTCGATAGTTGCCTTTCCGGACACGTTCGGATAAGCTATATACACCATAATAAACACTATCAATAATCACCTCGCAAAATCGGGAAGAAGGAACATATTCAAAGAATGGCTGCGCAAGAGTATACCCTAAAACATCACGGATGAGGCTTTTGTCAGCATATAAAGACAAAAGGGCCCAATCATTGTCTTCGCTCATACCCAATAATGAGACCTTCTGTCGTTTTCCACCATCTTCTAGTGGCCTATTAATGGGGCGGATAGAGTAGGGTTTTTTATCAGCTTGCCAAAATGAGGAATTGCCTCGATAGCGCAACCCAATATATCCATCATAATCGATTTGTTGATGCGGAAAGGCTAATGTATCCATTTGGTTCAGTTCCTTTTCGCCATTGTCAATAATGACCATACGAGCGGTTATGAGTTCGTCCTTTTCAATAGTTTGTCGATAAGTATCAATGAATACAATAGGTAAGTTAGTGTCACAAAATGGAATATTGGGATTGTCTGGTTTATAATTGTCGGACTGTTGGGATAGGGCAGGTGAGGCAAAAAAAGATAATAATAGAAGGAATAGATATTTGATGTGCATGTTCTGATACGTTACTCATTGTGGACAGTGTTATATAAATGCATGTAGTTTAAAAAGATTGCTTTATGTAGATTAGTGTTAACTATTTTTATAGCTTGTGTTCGATACCAACTATTTTTTGTATGTTTGTGATGTTAAATAATTTAATATATAACTGTATGAAAAGTGATCCAAAAGAGTGTTTGTATTGTCAAAACAATGAAACGCTGCACAATCTGATGATTGAAATCGCAGAACTTTCTGTGTCTCGCGTTCTTCTATTTAAAGAACAAACTTACCGTGGTCGTTGTCTTGTGGCATATAAAGACCATGTGAATGATTTGAATGAATTGAGTGATGAAGATCGCAATGCCTTCATGAGTGATGTTGCGCGTGTGACTCGTGCTATGGATAAAGCTTTCAGTCCTGAGAAAATCAATTATGGCGCGTATTCAGATAAGCTTTCTCATCTACATTTCCATTTGGTTCCCAAATATGTTGATGGACCAGATTATGGTGGTACATTTCAAATGAACCCTGGAAAAGTGTATTTGACAGATGCTGAAAATCAAGCATTGATTGATGCGGTTAAAGCAAATCTGTAACTGCACCCAAAAAAGCTCTGAATAGAGTAAATACGCAAAAAAGTGTACCTGATAAAGTTTTATATCTTATCAGGTACACTTTTTTATGATTTAAAAATCGGGGTTCAATCTTCGTCGTCTAAATCAAAATCAAACTCACCAAAAAATTCGGGAGTAGTAAACTCTTCCATGCTACGGCGATCTTTTTTTGTGGGTCGACCTGTACCGCGTGCACGATCGATGAATCCACCCACTTTGCTCATTTCGAGCAACTCATATTGGTCGGGTGTAGTGACATTTTCCATTATTTCGGGGACAAGCTTGGCACCTACTCTTTTTTCAATGGCCTGCAAAACCTTGAATGAATAGGTGATAGGTGGTTTTTTTACCTGGATCACATCGCCGGGTTTAATCATGCGTGCTGCTTTTACATAAGCGCCATTGATGCTGATTCGTCCTTTTTTGCAAGCTTCGGCAGCAATTGTGCGCGTCTTGAAAATGCGTGCTGCCCATAACCATTTGTCAATTCTTGCTTCCGCCATATTATAATCTTTCTATCGGAATAGTGTTGCTACTTATTTTTTATTGTATTGATTCATCGTGATATTAATCCCTGCGAGACAGAAGCTCTTGATGATATCACCTGCCATTTCAATGCGTTCGTCAATGGTTCTAAGATCTTCACTGTCGAACTCACCTAATACATAATCTATTTGACGGCCTTTAGGAAAATCGCTCCCGATACCGAATTTTAGGCGTGGGTATTCCTGTGTTCCCATTGTGGCCGCAATGTGTTTTAAGCCATTGTGACCTGCATCGCTACCTTTGCTTTTGAGACGCAATGTGCCAAATGGAAGTGCTAAATCGTCAACGATGATGAGTACATGATCTAGCTCAATTTTTTCGGTTTGCATCCAATAGCGTACAGCCAAACCACTGAGATTCATGAAGGTAGAGGGTTTGAGTAGAATGATTTCGCGCCCTTTTAATGAAAAGCGAGCCGTGGATCCGTAACGTCCGCTGGCGAATGAAGTATTTTGAAGGCGAGCCAGTGCATCGACTACCATAAAGCCAATGTTATGGCGTGTGTTGCGATATTCTGGGCCGATATTACCCAATCCTACAATAAGAAATTTGTCCATAAGATAAAAAAGTGCTATAATACAGAAAACGCAGATTATCACAGATAAAATCTGTGGCAATCTGCGCGTTCTTATTCTGTTTGAAATAAATCTTTCGATTATCCTCTTGCTGCAGCAGCTGCACCTCTTGCGGCACGAGTAAGCTTAACAGCGCAAACAACCGCTTCTTTAGCAGTCAATAGCTCAAGACCTTCGAAGCTAAGTTCGCGAACTTGAACAGTTTTGCCAAGACCCAAGTGAGCTACGTTTACAGTCAATTTTTCAGGAATGATGTTGTAAAGAGCTTTCACCTTCAATTTGCGGCTTTGCAATACCAATTTACCACCGGCTTTCACACCTTCTGCAAGACCTTCCAACTGTACTGGAACTTCCATCACGATAGGTTTGTCTTCAGTGATTTGGAAAAAGTCAACATGAAGGATGCTGTCTTTAACTGGGTGGAATTGGATATCTTTCATGATCGCTTTGCATGTTTTGCCATCGATATCAAGCTCTACAACGTAAATGTTTGGAGTGAATACCAAGTTACGAAGACCTTCAGTTGGAACAGTGAAGTGAACTACACCTTCAGCACCACCGTACAATACGCAAGGTACACCACCGTTTTTACGAGTTTCTTTCAACGCTCTAGCTTGTTCTGATGAACGTGGAGCGATTTCTCTCTTTTGTCCTTTTACTTCAATTGATTTCATTTTCTAATTTTTTTGTGTTACTCTAAATTAAGTGATTTCTATTTGCTCAATTTACCATCACACGTAGCGGTATAACCACTCGATGTGCAAAAAAGCGATGCAAAAGTAGACATTCTTATCTAAAGTGCCAAATAAAGCTATTCAAAATCAATGTCTATTTTGATTTCTTCAGATGTTGGCAACGGTTCGCTATCGATGATTTTGCTTGTTTTAACGTTTTCTCCCTGTTTGTCGTTGATGAAGTCTATCGCTTGTGTCAGTCCCGTCATGAACTTTTCAAAATCTTCTTTATATAGGAAGATCTTATGTTTCTCAAAACTTACTTGTGAATCTTCTCCTTCACCCATTACTATTTTTTTACTTTCAGTGATTGCCAAGAACATTTCTTCTTTGCGGTTTTTCTTCACATCAAGATAGTAGATGCGTTTTCCGGCTTTGATAGCTTTTGAGAAAACTATTTCTTTATCATTCAATTCTCCCCCCATTTTCTTTTTTATTTCTTCCATTTTATATATAGAAATTTATCTTGTTAATGCGTTAATGATACATGAGTGTCAAAATCGAGGTCAAAATTGAAACTTTTTTTCTTACCATCAAAAGAAAATCTACTTAGTTTGAAATGTTACATAAAAAAAGATGATTTATTTGTTGATACTTATATAAAATCGCTATTTTTGCAATTCGTAAATAATAATATTTCATTTGATTTATGATTAACAGAGTTCTTATCCGTCTTAAAATAATTCAGATAGTGTATGCATACTATCAGAACGGAAGCAAAAACCTTGACTCAGCAGAGAAAGAGTTGTTCTTTAGCCTATCAAAGGCTTATGATCTATACAACTACTTGATTATGCTAATGGTAGCAGTGACAGAATATGCCCAAAAGCGCATTGATCTTGCGAAGGCAAAACACAAGCCCACTGAAGAAGAGGCCAACCCTAATATGAAGTTTGTCAACAACAAATTCATCCTTCAGTTAGCTGTCAATAAACAACTCCTTTCGTTTATTTCCAATCAGAAACGTACATGGGATAATGATCAGGATTTCGTAAAAGAACTTTATGAGCTGATTATCGCTTCGGATTTATATAAAGATTATATGGCTTCTGATGATAATTCATATACATCTGATAAAGATTTCTGGCGTAAGATTTATAAACAATTCATTATGAATAATGACTCTTTGGATCAGGTATTGGAAGATCAAAGTTTATATTGGAATGATGATAAAGAGATTGTTGATACTTTCGTGAT
Source organism: uncultured Bacteroides sp. (assembly GCA_947074295.1). Lineage (GTDB taxonomy): Bacteria > Bacteroidota > Bacteroidia > Bacteroidales > Bacteroidaceae > Bacteroides. The sequence goes on from CAMTPC010000071.1 coordinate 7,027, forward strand.
GAAAACCATCAAACGCTTCGAAGAATCTGCTGGAGCTGACCAAGCTCTCCTTCCAGAATTCAAGGATGAAGAAGATCAGGAGTATGCACGACGTCTTTTCCGTCGCACCATCTTGAATGCGGATTACTACAGACACTTGATTAGTGAAAATACTAAGAATTGGGATCTGGATCGTGTGGCTTTTATGGATGTAATAATTATGCAAACCGCATTAGCCGAGATATTATCTTTTGCTAATATTCCTGTAAGTGTTTCGCTGAATGAATATGTAGAAATCGCAAAACTTTATAGTACGGCAAAGAGTGGCAGCTTTATAAATGGTACACTTGATGGTATTGTTAATCAATTGCGTAAAGAAAGTAAATTATTAAAGAAATAAAGAATATTTATAAATCAAACTATTTAAAACGAACTGTTTATGAACTTATTATTCGCTTTTTTATTGCAAGCTGAAGGTGCCGGTGGTGGCGGAATGATGTGGATCTTATTGATTGGTATGTTTGTTATCATGTACTTCTTCATGATTCGTCCACAAAATAAAAAACAAAAGGAGATTGCTAATTTCCGTAAATCACTTCAGGTTAATCAAGCAGTAGTTACCGCTGGTGGTATTCATGGAACTATCAAAGAAATTGCTGATACTTATGTTGTATTGGAAATTGCTAATAACGTAAAAATTAAGATAGATAAGAATTCTATTTTCGCGGATGCTGCTGCTACGCAACAAGCCGGTAAGTAATATTAAAAAAAATAGAAGATGTTCAAACGATTTAATGCTAAACATCTTTATTTGAAATTGTCACAAAAGACTAAGAATTTCCTGCTCAATGCCAAGAGTAGGGAGTTTTTGGTCTTTTTGTTTTTTCTGATTATTGCAGCGGGATTCTGGTTATTGCAAACCCTCGATAATGAATATGAGACGGAGTTGACATTTCCGGTTAAACTAAGAGGTATACCTCAAGATGTAGTTATAACCTCGGAACCTGCCTCGGATGTACATATCAAAGTCAAAGATCGGGGAACGGTATTGCTTAATTACTCTTTGCGCAGTCGTTTTCTGCCTGTTGTTATTGATTTTAGTGATTATCAGAAAAGTGGCAATCACGTAAAGATATTTGCGTCTGATTATGAGCGTAAGATCTTGAGTCAGTTGAGTACTTCAACGAAATTGTTGGAGGTAAATCCTGATACACTGGAGTTTATCTATACGACAGGTCAATCTAAATATGTACCCATAAAACTTCATGGGCATGTCGCAGCTGCACGACAATACTATATTTCGGATACTTTGATTCGACCTGATTCTGTTTTGGTTTATGCACCTCGGCATTTGCTCGATACGATAAATTGTGTAGAAACACAATCGATTAATCTTCCCAATATTGCTGATACTACAACAACTATATTGTCATTGCTACCAGTGAAAGGTGCGAAATTTGTTCCCGACGAAATTGACGTTACATTTGCTGTAGATATGTATACAGAGAAAACTGTTGAAGTGCCTTTGATTGGTGTCAATTTCCCTGCTGGCATGGTGCTTCGTACATTTCCTTCGCGAGTTCAAGTTACTTTCCAGGTAGGTATGGGACATTTTAAGGAGATTACGGCCGATGATTTTCTAATCAGTGTATCCTATGAAGAGTTAATGAAAGAACCTTCGGATACCTACACCGTGAAATTCAAGGTGGTGCCAACTGGAATAGCTATCATCCGCACTATCCCTGAGAAAGTCGAATTTTTAATTGAACATATTTCTTCGCCAAATGATGAAATGCCTTAAAATTGGAATAACCGGGGGTATTGGATCCGGAAAAAGTGTAGTGTCGCGTCTGTTCGAGCAGATGAATATTCCTGTCTACAATTCGGATAATGAATCAAAGCGTCTTACTATGTCTAATGTTGCAGTTAAAGAGGGTTTGATAGAGCTTCTGGGTAATAATGTTTATATAGATGGTATTCTGAATAAACAGTTATTGGCTTCTTATCTGTTTTCTTCTGCCGAGAATGCAAAAAAGATAGAATCTATCATACATCCTGTGGTCAAGAACGATTTTAAGGATTGGTGTAATAGATATGCTGATCTTCCCGTCGTGGCTATGGAGTCGGCAATATTGATAGAATCGGGCTTTACAGATGAAGTTGATTTTGTGGTACTTATCACCGCTCCTCAAGATATACGATTAAAGCGTGCCATGCAGCGAGACGGTGTTTCCGAATCGCAAATTAAAGATAGGATTGCAGCACAATTATCAGATGAAGACAAGGAAAAGTTTGCCGATTATATTATTGTTAATGACGGCAAAACACCGTTAATTCCTCAGGTTTTAGAGTTATTCACTTTTCTCTCTCAAAATAATGTTTACCTTTGCGACGCAAAAAAATAATTTATAAAACAATTATACTATGTTGAAGACTATTTTATCTATAGCAGGTAAGCCGGGATTGTATAAGTTGATATCTAACGGTAAGAATATGTTGATTGTAGAATCATTGAATGCCGAAAAGAAACGTTTTCCCGCTTATGGAAATGAGAAAATCATTTCACTTGCTGATATAGCCATCTATACTGACAATGACGAAGTGCCATTACCAGAGGTGCTTGAGGCCATTAAAGAAAAAGAAAACAATGGTTTGATCGCAATCAATCCTAAGAAAGCAAAAACAGCTGAACTTTTCGATTTTTTAGGTGGTGTGCTTCCTGAATTTGATCGTGAAAGAGTATATTCAAATGATATTAAGAAATTGATTTCATGGTATAATATCCTCATCGAAAATGGTATTACCGATTTTAAAGTAGAGGAAGTAGAAGAAGGTGAGCAATCTGAAGAAAGTGCAGAAGCTGCCGAATAAGAATTAAATTTCAAGTTGCAAAAATAAAAAGCGTGATGGTACTTATTTGAAAGTGCTATCACGCTTTTTTACTTATTTATTTCTGTTAATTGTGGAAAGTCAATTCCTCATCTGTCGAATCGACAATAATAGGTTTGGTGCGGTCCACTTCTTGTGCTAACAACTTCTTAGAAAGATCATTCAATAGATAACGCTGGATGGCTCTTTTTACAGGACGAGCGCCAAATTCAGGGTCATATCCAACTTTTGACAAGAAAGCCAATGCTTCATCAGTCAATTGAAGGTCAACGCCGTTTTGCGCTAGCATCTTTTGAACGCTTTTGATTTGAAGTACAACAATCTGTTTAATCTCATCCGCATTTAGTGGTAAGAACATGATTGTTTCATCGATGCGATTAAGAAATTCGGGGCGAATATTCTTCTTCAGCATATTCAAGACTTCTTGTTTAGTAGCCTCAATCACTTGTTCCTTATCTTCACCTTGCATATTTTCCAGTTGTGTCTGGATGTATGAACTGCCCATATTAGAGGTCATGATGATGATGGTATTTTTGAAGTTCACTACCCGGCCTTTATTGTCAGTCAGACGTCCGTCATCCAAGACTTGTAGCAAGATGTTAAAAACATCGGGATGGGCTTTCTCTATTTCATCGAATAATACAACGGAATAGGGTTTACGGCGTATCGCTTCAGTTAATTGTCCGCCTTCATCATAGCCTACGTATCCGGGAGGCGCTCCGACTAAACGTGATACACTGTGCTTTTCTTGATACTCACTCATATCAATGCGTGTCATCATTGTTTCATCATCAAATAAGAACTCCGCCAATGCTTTCGCCAGCTCTGTTTTTCCTACTCCAGTAGTTCCGAGAAAGATGAACGAACCAATAGGGCGCCGTGGATCTTGAAGACCAGCACGACTGCGACGTACAGCATCAGCGACAGCGGCAATCGCTTCATCTTGACCGATCACGCGTTCGTGTAATTCATCCTCAAGATGCAACAATTTATCTTTTTCGCTTTGCATCATTTTATTTACCGGAATACCCGTCCAACGAGATACTACATCCGCTATATCCTCTGCGTCGACTTCTTCTTTTATCATGGCTTTATCGCCTTGCATCAGATGTAGCTCCTCTTGGATCTCTTTTATTTCTTGCTCAAGAGCCTGTAGCCTGCTGTAGCGAATTTCGGCCACTCGTGCATAGTCACCTTCGCGTTCTGCTTTGTCTGCCTCAAACTTTAAATTTTCTATTTCAACCTTGTTATGTTGGATTTTATCCATCAACGATTTTTCACTCTGCCATTTAGCCTTCAGTAGCTTTTCGCTTTCTTTTAGTTCGGCAAGCTCCTTACCGATGGTATCAAGTTTGGGCTGATCCTTTTCGCGTTTAATGGCCTCGCGTTCAATTTCCAATTGCTTAATCTTGCGCGAGATTTCATCCAACTCTTCGGGCAGCGAATCCACTTCCATACGTAGTTTAGATGCAGCCTCGTCCATTAAGTCAATTGCCTTATCGGGTAAGAAGCGGTCGGTGATATAACGGCTACTGAGTTCGACAGCTGCAATGATAGCATCATCTTTAATTCGTACATGATGATGATTCTCATAGCGTTCTTTCAATCCACGTAGAATAGATATTGTGCTTAATACATCTGGCTCGTCCACCTGCACGATTTGGAAACGACGCTCTAATGCTTTGTCTTTCTCGAAATATTTCTGATATTCATCTAGTGTCGTTGCACCTATAGAGCGCAGTTCGCCCCGGGCAAGTGCAGGTTTCAATATGTTGGCTGCATCCATAGCCCCTTCTCCCTTACCGGCGCCTACTAGTGTGTGTATTTCATCAATGAAAAGAATGATATTACCTTCTGATTTCATCACTTCATTGACAACCGCTTTCAGTCGTTCCTCAAACTCACCTTTAAACTTGGCACCAGCCACCAACGCTCCCATATCCAGTGAGTAGACTTGCTTGTCTCGAAGATTTTCGGGTACATCACCACGGATGATACGATGAGCCAGTCCCTCTACGATAGCCGTTTTTCCTGTACCTGGTTCTCCGATCAATATCGGATTATTCTTGGTGCGACGGCTCAATATCTGCAATACGCGCCGAATCTCTTCATCGCGCCCAATAACAGGGTCTAGCTTGCCACTGCGGGCCGCTTCATTTAAATTGATGGCATATTTCTCCAAGGCTTGATAAGTCTCCTCACTCGATTGTGAAGTCACTTTTTCTCCCTTGCGCAGTTCTTGTATGGCAGCTTTCAGTTCTTTATCCGTCATGCCAGCGTCTTTTAATATAGTAGAAGCAGTGCTCTTAACATTGAGCAAGGCCAATAGAAGAGGCTCCAATGAAACAAACTCATCGCCCATTTCCTTAGAGTATTGCGTTGCTTTCTGCAATACCTCATTAGCGTCGCGACTTAAATAGGCTTCGCCTCCCGAAACTTTTGGTAGTGATTCGATCTGGCGATTTACAACTGTAGCGATGCTTTGTGCATTCATGGCCAATTTCTGAAATACAAAATTGGTCACATTTTCGCCAACCTTCATCACGCCCGCCAATAAATGTATAGGCTCAATGGCTTGTTGGCCATGACCATTCACAGAGTTGATAGCCTCCTGAACAGCCTCTTGTGCTTTAATTGTAAAATTATTAAAATTCATATACTTAGTTTTTGTTTAGATTACATTTTTTTATAACATTCGAGCGGCTGCAAAAGATTTGCCATTCCATAAAATGTGCCTATTTTTCAGTTTATTAAGCAATTATGTTGACAAAAAGTCATAGTTCGGGCTTTAAGAATGTGGGTTATTCTTCTTTTACTCGGTTCAATTAGCATCAATAGACATTTTCAGAAACCCTATCAATATGTTATATTATCAAGACTCTGAAAATGTTTTCAATAAAGGAATATTGACGTTATTGCGCTTACACACAAATATGTCAAATTGTCTTTTTTGCAGGAAAAAAATATTCTGATACTTAAAAAAACAATGCTGTTTGAGCTCGTAGCTAAAGCCTTTATTGTATCTTTATCAACGCTAAAAATAAAAAAAAACAATACCATGGACGAAAAGATAAAATTACCCGAAAATGTAATGTTGATTGATGTCGCTTTCCTGAACTTCGCTATTCAAGATTTACGACTCTATTTCGAAGAAGTGTTACATCGTGAATTGCAAGTGATTGATTTTTCTCAGTTGATATGCTTTTTTGCACTCGATGCTGATTATAAGGAAGAGCCAGCTTCAACACAAGTATTGATGATTTATGATTCAAGCTCCACAGTCTTGGAACATTGTACTCCATCTGATTTAAAAACCCAACTAGATGGAGCCGCTTTTAATAGTCAGTGGGGTGAGTTTGCGTTTGCATCAGTGCCTACTGCAGAAATGACCAATCGCGCTGATCTTTTTACTGATCTTCTTCAAATCGTGCTAAACTCATCAGATGTAAAACGTGTAATCGTCCTGTCATATAATGATGAATATGGTGAAGAAATAACTCCTTTGCTGCAAAAAGATCATGGAAAGGAAGTGGTTCAGTTTAGAATGCAAGAATCAGATCAACCCTTGGGTTATCGTTGGGAAATGCTACCTTATCCCATTATGCAAGCTTTGGGCATTCGTGGTGATGAGCTAAAATAGACTCTATTATTTAATTCTGTTCAGGTATTTAATTTGTGATGAGATATGACTGATTTTCGTTTGAAAGTGTTTCAGAGTGTTGCAAAGAATCTTAGTTTCACTAAAGCGTCTCAGGAGCTCTTTATAAGTCAACCTGCTATAACCAAACATATACAAGAGTTAGAAGCTAGTTATAATACCAGGCTATTTGATAGACAAGGCAATCGTATTAGTTTGACAGAAGCAGGAAAGCTTTTATTAGAGCATAGTGAAAGGATTCTTGATGATTATAAACGTTTGGAATACGAGATGCATCTGACGCAAGGTAGTTATCGTGGTGAGCTTCGCTTAGGGGCTAGCACCACAATCTCACAATATGTATTGCCACCGTTATTGGCCAGTTTCATACGGAAATTTCCACAGATTAAGTTATCAGTGTTTAGCGGGAATTCGCGTGAAATTGAGAATGTGTTGGAAAATCATCGTTCAGATCTTGGTATGGTCGAAGGCACTTCGCGAATACCGGGATTGAAATACACCACTTTTTTAAAAGATGAGTTGGTTGCTATTGTTTCCACCAACTGCAAACTCAATATTCAGGAAGAGATTACTCCGGAACAGCTTACCAGTATACCATTAGTTTTGCGTGAGCAAGGATCAGGTACTCTTGAAGTTTTTGAACGTGCGTTGCAAAAGCATCATATCCGCATGTCATCACTCCAGGTTTTGATGTACTTGGGAAGCACCGAGAGTATAAAACTGTTTCTTGAAAACACCGATTGCATGGGCATAGTATCGGTGCGCTCCATTCACAAAGAACTAAAGGCAGGCTTACTGAGAGTAGTCGAGATCAAGGGAATGTCTATGTATCGAGACCTTTGTTTTGTGCGCCAACAAGGGCAGGAAAGGGGATTGGCCCAACTGTTCATGGAGTTTGCCGAACGTCAAAATCAATTTATGTTATAAATAAATATTAAAGTAATCATTATGAAACGTATCCAATTCATTTTCATGTGCATACTCATTTCTGGATTGTTCATTGCTTCTGTTCAGGCAAAATCTATCGAAGCCACTACAACTATGGAGCTATCGCAGTCCGATGTTAAAACCGACTCCACCACTTTGCTCAAAAAAGGTGATAAGGCTGTCGATTTTAGCGTGTCATGCTATGACGGGCAAACTCGTAAACTGAGTGCTTATAAGGGGAAAGTGATACTCCTCACATTCTGGGGAAGTTGGTGCCCACCTTGCCTGGCCGAGCTAGCGCCCGATCAACTTCCTGCAAAAGTGCTCAATCAGTTTAAGGGCAATAAAGACTTTGTATTCTTTCCCGTTTCAGTCTCCGAGAATAAGGAAAAACTGGAATCCTACTTTAGCTCCGAGCGTGGCAAGCCTCGCATGAGCTATCTAGGTGAAACGGGTATAGATACAAACCGTGACATATTTAAACTCTATGCCACGCAAGGTGTACCTCGCTCAGTAGTAATAGGTTGCAACGGTAAGATTGTTTTCACCTCAGTGGGCTTCATCCCGAATAGTGATGAATTGGAACATCTGGCTGCCGTTATTAAGGAGGCTTTGAAAGAGAAATAAATAGAATTTAAAATATTGCTGTCCGATAAAACTCAAAACAGCATAAAATCTTACCCGGAAGCTCCCTTAAATGGAGCATCCGGGTTCTTTTCTTAGAAAACAAGCCCCCTAAACAAAAAGTGATAGTTCTGGAGGACTACCTGATGTGGCTTCCAGGTACGTTTCCCAATCTTTTTCGGGATGATTGAAGAGGCTATAGAAGCTAACATAGTACATTAAAGTTATTCTGATCATGGTCGCCATCCCTGAGAAACTCCATGAACGTGTAAACCTCTTTTTCATAACCATCAATAATAGATTGGCGATAAGTGTAACCCATATTTGTATCTTTATTGCATTGGTGCTCTCTCCATAGAAGTATTTCAACGGAAAATTCTGCTTCATCTGTTTGAATAGCAGTTCTATTTCCCAGCGTTTGCGATATATGGCAATGATTTCTGACAGATCTGTATCCATTTCATTGGTTAACAATGATGGTCTAAGCTTACGTTTTTTTCATCAACATATGTGATAATACGTCCCTGCTGAATAATATTTTCACCTCCTTTCAATTGCTTGATAAATTCTACAGATTGTATACGTACCTCCATTAATCCATTAGGCGTTTGATACATGATATCGTTCAATATCTTAAATTTCAAACTCTTTTTCATCTTCGTGACATATATCACGCCTCTCCTTGTCATTTCTTCCAGTTTTTCATAGTCTATGTAAGCGCGATCCATAGCCATTATGTCACCACTATTTAAGTCAGAAGGCTTTAGCATAAAGGAATCATTGGTCGCAGCAGAGGTGAATTTAATATCAGATGGCACACCCTCGTTGGCATGGATAACAGTGTGTACCTTGATACCTCCTTTTTTCCGGTTTTGGGATGACGTCCTACGCCTTTAAAAAGCAGATTAGAAAACAATGTAATGGTTGTGGAGTCTATTATTTGTAGCCGTTTCATCCATTTAGGTTCATTAGCTCCTCGGCTGTCCGAAGAAAGCTCCTTGCGGTAGGTCAAGTATAAATCACGATAAATAGCCTCAAATATGCTTTCCGGCCGTCGCTTATTTGCGTCTGCCAAAGTGCTACGAGATGTCATCATGGATGTTTTCAGATGAATCAGCTTGCGAGCTTCAGCCTGTAAAGAGGTGCTTATCTCACGTAATGAATCAAAACGCATGATCACAGCGTAGAGCATTACAACCAAATGTGTCCAACAATCGAAGCGCTTTATGTAGCGTTCACCACCATTTTTACGGCTTAAATTAAGAGTTTTTGATTTATCAAGTAAATCTATTACCTGACTATAGAGCGGCTGTTCGAAGAAATGTGTACTTTTACCCATGTGTTACATATAGTTTTTGTGGTGAAAACAAAGGAACACATTTAGGGCTGAAATCAGAAATGAATTCAGCCCTTTTATCGTTGTATCTCAAAATGTTTTATCGAACAGCAATAAATTTAAATAGGATTTTAATGCCACTTAAACAGTTGTAGAGAGTTGTTTAAGTGGCATTTATTTTGTTAGGTTGTAGTTTTATATGAAAGGTTTTCTTTAATTCTTCATAATATATAAGGGTAGATTGAAATTAAAATATACATACTATATAAAAAATAAACATAAAATATATTTGACGGGAAATGCTATTCTTATATATTTACGGTTGCAAACAGCAATTAATTTATCTAATATCTATGATAATATCTCATGTTAAACCTATTGATGGTCTAAATTCGTATGAATGGCCATTGCAATCAAATGAAGATCATAGCAATGGGGTAGCTCAGCTTGCATCGCGGTTTGCTGCGGATTTTGGATTCGGAACTTGGGGATACATAGCAGGATTGCTTCACGATAAAGGAAAGGAGCAAAAAGACTTTCAAAGATACATACGTTATGTGTCGGGTTATGATCTGAGCGATAGATTTAGCGGCAATGTAAACCATTCGTATGTAGGAGCTTTACTAGCCAGACAACTATACAAATCCTCTTATCCGATATTGAGTCATGTTATTTTAGGCCACCACGGTGGATTGAAAGATTATGGTGATCTAGAACTTAAAATGCAGGAGAAAACGCCTGAAGATATTGATACTGCCCCATTGTGTATACCCTTAACATTACCCCTAGGCTTTAAGGCTGAATCTTCAGAATTCAATCATTTAACCCGCGTTTTATATTCTTGTCTTGTTGATGCTGATTATCTCGATACAGAGGCATTCATGAATGAAGAAAATTCTGAGTTAAGGAAAGAAAAACAAACGCTGATCGAACTTCTTCCTAAACTAGAAGTATATCTTCAATATATTACATCTAAAGCAGTCGATACTCCTGTAAATAAGATAAGGGCACAGGTTCAAAAGCAATGTTTAGTTCGTGCTGATGATGCTCCGGGTTTTTTTAGCCTAACCGTACCTACTGGTGGGGGCAAAACTTTGTCATCGCTTGTCTGGGCGATGAATCATGCTATAAAGTACGATAAGAAACGTATTATCATAGCCATACCCTACACAAGTATTATAGTACAAACGGCCCAAACACTTCGTGATATTTTTGGATCTGAAAATGTATTAGAACATCATTCCAATGTGGATTATGATGCTAAAGAAGAATATGAAAATCTAAAGTCTTTGAATCAGTTAAGATTTAAGTTGGCCACTGAGAATTGGGATTATCCTATTGTAGTTACTACAAACGTTCGGCTCTTCGAATCTATGTACTCCAACAAACCGTCTGCTTGCCGTAAACTTCACAATATTTGCAATAGCGTTCTAATATTGGATGAAGTACAAACCTTACCTATAGAATATTTACAGCCAATTGTTGATGGTTTGAAAAGCTATCAACGGCTATTTGGTGCCTCTATTTTGCTTACAACAGCCAGCCAGCCTATTCTTACAGGACAACATATGGGCACGAATGACGCTGTGACTTTTAAGGGTATTGACTCCA
>CAMTPC010000072.1 GCA_947074295.1 uncultured Bacteroides sp.
TTGTTGGTGTTGTCGAAGAGCAATGGTGTACTTCCCGATACTCTTTAGGACTCATCCCATACGTCAGTTTGAACTGCGACGAGAAGTAGGACAGCGTGCTGAATCCCGTCGCATACGCCACGTCCGACACGCCCAGGTTCTTCTCCTGTAACAACAGAGCCGCTTGCCGCAAACGCATATTGCGAATAAAGTCACGTGCAGACTGGTTGGTCATCTCCTTCATCTTGCGGTGTACATGCACGCGACTCAGTCCCACCTCAGCCGCTAGCATCTCCACATTCAGTTCGGGGTTAGAGAGGTTGTCATTGATCACCCGCATGATGCGCTCCATCAATTGCTCGTTAGGTGTTTTCATCTCTATAGCCATCGTCTTTTCCCGTTGTTCTTGAGCGCCGCTGTATTTAGTCTTCAGCAAGCGTCTATTCTGTATCAGCCCATCTATGGTACTCTTCAGTACCTCCATACTGAACGGTTTAGTCAGATAGGCATCTGCCCCTAGATGCATTCCCTCTATCTTATCCTCGGCTTCGGTGCGTGCGGTCAGTAGTATGATAGGCAGATGATTGATATTGATATTGGTGCGTATACGTTTACACAGTTCCATACCATCCATCTTTGGCATCATCACATCGCTCACCACCAAGTCAGGCTGTTTGGCCATTATCGCCTCGTAGGCATCCTGCCCATTGTGGCACACCTTGATCTTATATTGTTCGGATAGCTCCTTGCACAGATAGTCACAGATTTCCTTATTATCCTCCACAATCAATATATTGATACTGCTACGTGTCGCCTTTCTTGGTAACTCCCCTTGATCCATCAACGCCTCTTTTATCGCTGGATCAGCGTGATAACCTCTGTTCCGTTCCAAGGACGAAACGACCATCTCTTCTTCCACTTGACATTGGGCATAGCGAGGAAGTCGCATCACAAAGCAACTACCCGCACTCCCCTCATTACGTTTGGCACGAATCACACCACCGTGGAGTTTCACCAACAATCGTGTCAGATACAGACCGATACCCGTACCCATGCTAGTATGTGTCGTAGGATTGTCCACTCGATAGAAACATTCGAAAATCTTTTCCAGCTTGTCTTCATCAACACCAATCCCATTATCTTTAATGGAAAGCTGCACCCATTCATCATCGGTTTTCACTACTTCTAGCAACACCTCTATACAGCCTCCATCCGGTGTATATTTAAAAGCATTCGAAAGTATATTGAGTAGTATTTTATCCAAATGTTCCCTATCCACCTCCGCAGTCAGCTTCTCATCGGTATGCAAAAAGTGGAGATTAATCTTGCGTTTCTGTGCCGCATAATCGAACGATTGCAACACCTCATCCACAAAGGTCACTAACTCCACTTCCTCACAGTGCAGCGTCATCTGGCCCTTATCAAGCTTGTGGATATCCATCAACTGATTCACCAAAGCCAATATGCGGTGCGCATTGCGATAGATCAATCGATAGGCGCGAAGAGTATCGGTGGTAACATCCATTTTGAGCAGTTTCTCCAGCGGCCCCATAATCAAAGTCATCGGCGTGCGTATCTCATGCGAAATGTTGATGAACGATTGTAATTTAGCGGCATTCATCTCGGCCTGATGTCGACGTTCCAAGCGTCGATGTTTCAGTTTGCTGCGAAAGTGTAGATAGTAGATGATGCCCATCCCCACCAATAGTCCGATCAGCAGATAGGCACCTTTGGCCCATGCAGATAGATACCAAGGCGGACGAATCGTAATCAGCAGTGAGCGCACATTGGGTCCTTCACCATTGGCCACAGCATATACTTGGAAGGTGTAGTTGCCTGGCGGCAAGTTATTATAGGTCACACGGTTCTGTCCCATATCAGTGATATTCCAGGCCTCATTCAGTTCCTTGATGCGATAGCTATAAGCAATTTGCTGTGTATTGTTATAAGTCAGTGTCGAGAACGATATACTGAACGTGTTGTCGTCATGCGCCAGACTGAAACTTTTCGCATCGGCTACAGCGCCCATCAGCACAGGCTTACCGCCCGAGCGGGTATGGATATTGACCGGTTGTTGCGAAATGCTGAAATCCGTAATCTCGACTTTATAGTCATACGACTCTATCGACATATCGTCTGGATAGAAAGATGTTATCCCATTGACTCCTCCAAAGTAAAGTTTACCGTCTTTATCCTTAAAGGATGCGCCATGAAAGAATTCATTGCCTTGCAGTCCATCCTTTACATCGTAGTTAACGAAGTTAGATGTAGCTCGCACGAAATGGCTCAACCCCATATAGGTCGTCAGCCATAAATCACCCTCCTCGTCTTGACTGATGCCACACACTACATTGTTGGCCAACCCGTTCTTGCTATTATAATGTTTTAGCTCTTTCGTACGCTTATCAAAACCAAACAAACCCTCATTGGTTCCTGCCCAGATGATTCCCCTATCATCCTCTTCAACCACATAACCTATACAACCAGGAATCAGCAGGTTCTCGCCCGTAAAACAAGTAAAATCTTCATTCACAGGGTCAAAACAGCTGATACCCTTATAATGAGCTATCCACACCAGACCATCGCTGTCACACATCACCGCATTGATCCAGTTGTTGGAAAGCGCCTTGTTGCGTTCAGCCGGATCATCCGACTTACTTGCCAGATAACTCTTTATTGTACCGTTAGTAGGTTGATAGCTGTAAAATCCCGAACCGAAAGTGCCCATATACAATGTCCCATTCTTCCCTTCGCATAGACTTACTACATTGTTTAGTGCCATTTCATCTTTCTTTATCCACTTACCCGTTTTCATATCCAGACATCCTAGTTCGTCCGATGGAGAAGCAATCCATAGATTACCTCTTGAATCTTCAAAAATCGAATAAATGACGTTTGGTACCTCCCCGCCTCTAACTTTCGGCAAAAAATGCTTGATACGCTTCCCCTGCTTATCCAGTTTATAAAGACCTTCGTTGTCAGTACTCACCCACAGACAGTCCGAGTTGTCCTTATAAATAGCTGTCACACAGTTATATCCGATAGGATTGGTTTGCAACGATCGATTCCCTATATAGTCGAATTCTGCTTCGTGGTGATCGATAAAAACCACCCCTTTTTGGCTGATTCCAATCCAAATATTCTTATCTCGATCTTCGAGCAATGCATGAACGCGCACATGACTGTAGTCGCGCGAGTTGATATCAGGTGTGTAAGGCTGCAATGTCTTTTTCTGAGTATTATAGCGCCGTATTCCTTCTCCATCACATCCAACCCATACCCAGTCGCCTATTGTCCCGAAAGCATAAATTGATAAATGATTCGTAGTCCCTTCTTCGACCACAGGCAGGAAGCAGTCTTTCTGTTCGTTGTAGCGTGCCACGCCCATCTTTTTCATACCGACAAGCAGCTCATTCTCATTCGTTTCGATCATTGCTACTACAGAGTTTTCGGCAATCGCAGGAAAACTATAGACTTTGCATTTCCCATTTTCTAGACAGGCGATACCCATATATTCGGTCCCAAGCCAGATTCGCCCTTGGCTATCTTGGTAGATACAATTCAGGAAATAATATCCCAGTAACTCCATCACCTCCACCATGCTATGTGCCGAACCTCTATCAGAATCATACTTGAAAAGCCCTTGCCCGGCTGTTGTCATCCAAATCTCGCCATTCTGAAGCTGACAAATACCTGTTACATGAGGAATTTGCCGCTGCTGATCCCGATACATGGGAACATCTATGAAAGCATCGGAAGCACGATCATATATCATCAGCCCATTGTAGCAACCTACAAAGAGATTCAAAGCTTGATCTTCAAAAAGACAGCGCACATAGTTATTCTTTATCGAACTACTATCATCAGTATCATGTAGATAGGTAGTAAAGTGAATGCCATCATACTTATTCAAGCCATATTCGGTAGCTATCCATATATAGCCTCGGCTATCTTGATAGAGATGGTTGATGAATGTACTCGACAAACCATCCTCTGTTTCATAGAGTCGTCCCGACTGCGCACCTATTGATGTGAGATGCATCAAAATCAACAGCAGAGAGAATAAAAACACCCGCTTTTTCATAAAATAGCTTTTCTTTAGTATCGATTACACAAATATATACCTTCTGCAATACATTTTATAGGCCCTTGAAGCATAAATACAAATCATGTAACATCAGCAACATATTTTGTAACATACGCAATAGTGTAGTAACCACATGACAAGTCTTGGCCATTCGTCGGACAATGTTATGGGCATAAAGAAAGTAATTTTGCAATATTGGTATTCAGCCTTGGTCATGGCTCATTCGCCACCCATTTATGGACCACCCTTGGTTCATAAATGGAGTAGGTGTAATCACCATGGTAAGTAACCGTGGTCAGCAGACGAAATAGAGGTGGTCCAGAACTAGATAGGCAGTTACAAGACAATTTGATGCACTTGAATGGTTATTGCCTCTTTATATCGCTGATTATCATTGATACTGTTAACCTGAATAAGATATCATTTGTAATATTTTTTATAACCTAAAAACAATGTTTTATGAGAAACACTAATTTTAAATTTAAGATGATGGTCTTTCTCTTTCTCATCGGTTGCCTGCCCTTATGGGTATCGGCTCAAAACATCACCGTGAGAGGAAAAGTGACAGACCTGAACAATGAACCAATCATTGGCGCCAGTGTCTTGGTGAAAGGCACTACCAATGGAACAGTAACCGACCTGGATGGGAACTTCACGCTACAGGCACCCGCCGAAGCGGCTCTGATAGTGACCTATGTGGGCTACATCACCCAAGAAGTACATATTCGTGGACGCAAACAGATCCAGATAACCTTAGAAGAAGACAGCCGCTCGCTCGAAGAAGTAGTAGTGGTGGGTTATGGTACGGCACGCAAGTCGGATGTGACCGGCTCCATCGCCTCAGTTCAAGGAGGCGTATTGCGCGAGGTGCCTGCGACCAATATCAGTTATGCGCTGCAAGGCCGCATTGCAGGTGTGGACATGACGCAAACTTCGTCTCAACCAGGCGCCAACATGCAGATTCGTATCCGTGGTACTCGCTCGTTGACCGCCTCGAATGATCCGTTGGTGGTATTGGACGGTATCCCATTTATGGGTAACTTGTCGGACATCAACCCTAGTGATATCAAGAGTATGGATATTTTGAAAGATGCCTCATCGACCGCTATTTATGGTTCGCGTGGTGCCAATGGTGTGATCCTGATCACTACTTATAAAGGTACGGAAGGCCAATCGGCACGTGTATCATACAACGGCTACTTCGGTCTGAAAAAAGTGTTTTCGCACTATCCTATGATGAACGGTCCTGAATTTGCACAACTTCGCAAGGATGCGGGTATGTTCACCAATTCGCTCGACGAATCGGACACCACCAATACCAATTGGCAGGATATGTTCTATCGCAATGCCATCGTCACCAGTCACGACGTGAGTGTGTCCAACGGCACACGCAATGGTAGCTACAACATCGGTGTGGGCTATTACTATGACGAATCGAACATCCCTACCCAGTCGTTCGAACGCTACAACATCCGCGCCACCGTAGATCAAGGTATCGGTGATTACTTCCGCTTCGGAGCATCGACCATCACCAACTACAATATGACGAAAGGCGGTCAGATCGGTATGTATAATGTATTGAGCGCTTCGCCAATCGCCAATCCTTACAACGAAGATGGTACATTGAGAAGAACCATACGCATGCCACTAGATGAGCAATGGGTGGTTACCAAGAGCGTGCTCAACAATCTAAGCGAGGAATGGGTGAATGAGGCGACTGCCATCGGATCGTACAACACCTTCTACGCACAAGTGGAGTGTCCATGGGTAAAAGGGCTGAAATACCGCATCAATGTGGGTATGAACTACCGTGGTGGCAAGACGGGCGCATTCACTGGCGAAGGCGTAAATAGCAGCAACCCCACTACAGAATCGACCGCATCGGTACAGCACACTGAAACAGTGAACTGGGCTGTAGAAAATATGCTGACCTACGACCGTACTTTCAACGAGAAGCACCAACTCAACGTGGTGGCGATGTACTCGGCCGAGCAGACTAAATACACTAGATCGTATATGTCGGGCAAGGATATCCCTGCCGCTTATTTCCAATACTACAATATCGGTCGTGCCGATGGCGAGATCACCGTAAACCCAAGTAACCAGGCTTACGAAAAGAGTGGATTGCTATCGTTCATGGGACGTGTGATGTACTCGTATGACAACAAATATATGTTGATGGCTACTATCCGTTCGGATGCTTCATCGCGTCTGGCAAAGGGCCACCAATGGCACACTTATCCTGCTGTTTCATTAGGCTGGAACATTAAGAAAGAAGAGTTCATGGAGAATGTGGATGTGATTGACATCTTGAAAATACGCGCAGGTTACGGACAGACCTCTAATCAGGCCGTGGCGCCCTACTCCACACTAGGTATGCTGAGCACTCGCCCATACAACTTCGGCACCAGCTACTCTACGGGTTACTACGTATCGGCTCTGCCCAATACTGAATTGGGATGGGAATACTCGACGACATGGAACGTAGGTATCGATGCGACACTGTTTGGTGGACGCTTATCGGGTACCATCGAATACTATATCCAGAAAACACACGACCTGCTGCTCAACGTCAACCTGCCTTCTACTGCCGGTGTGAGCAGCTATATGGGCAATATCGGTAAGACACAGAACAAAGGGGTAGAATTCAGCGTGAATGGTATCATCTTCGAGAACCGCAACGGATGGACTTGGGAAGCCGGTCTGAATATCTACGCCAATCGCAACAAGCTGGTATCATTGGCATCGGGTCAAGAAGAAGACCAGGCCAACAACTGGTTCGTGGGCCATCCTATCAACTCTATCTACGACTACGAGAAGATCGGCCTATGGCAAGAAGGCGATCCTTATCTGGACATCCTTGAGCCAGGTGGAAATCCGGGTATGATCAAGGTGAAATATACAGGCGAGTACAATGCCGACGGCACACCTGTGCGCCAGATAGGTACGGAAGACCGTCAGATCATCAGCATGGAACCTAAGTTCCAAGGAGGTTTCAATACGCGCGTGGCGTGGAAGGGCTTCGACCTCAGCATAATTGGCGCATTCCAATGTGGAGGTAAGCTGATCAGCTCCATCCATTCATCCAACGGCTATCTGAACATGCTTTCTGGCCGCCGCAACAATGTGAAGGTGGATTACTGGACACCCGAGAACACCGATGCCAAATATCCCAAACCGGGCGGCATCATGAGTGGAGACAATCCTAAATATGGTTCGACACTGGGCTATTTCAAGGCGTCGTACATGAAGGTGCGCACCATTACCATAGGTTACAACTTCGACAGTCTGCCTAAGTTGCGCAATTTCGGCGTGAGTACACTTCGTCTGTATGCCACCATCCAGAATCCATTCGTACTATTCTCTCCTTACAAGAACGAATGCGGACTGGATCCCGAGACCAACTCATTGGGTGACCAGAACGTAGCGGTAAACATGGTGAGCCGTTTCCCTATTGTGGGAACCAACACCCCAGCTACCCGCAATTATCTAGTAGGTCTTAATCTAACATTCTAAATTCAAAGCTTATACCGTTATGAAAAATATATTCTATAAAATCAAACAAGCCGCACCTGCAGCTCTGGCGCTGTTGCTCGCCTCCTCGTGCGGATATGTATTGGACGAACAGCCCCGCAGCTTCTTCGAACCGGGGTTCTTTAAGACAGAGGCCGGTGTGTACGGGGGGTTGACCTCGATGTATGCCCACCTGCGCTATATCTATGGGCAAGCCTATTATTATAACTCGTGCCAGACGGGTACAGACGAAGCCACCTATGCCCAGTCGGCCGATGGTAATTTCAAGGACGCCGACCTCTCGGGTGTGGGTAGCTTAACTCCTAGCAGCAGCCGTAGTGATGTGCTGTGGGGCGTGGCATTCCCTAATATCAATACTGCCAGCGGTATCATCGAGAATGCCGTGGAAGCAGGTATCGACAACAGTCTGATCGCCGAGGCACGCTTCTTCCGCGCATTCGACTACTTCTTGCTGGTGCAGACCTTCGGCGGTGTACCACTCGATCTGGGTGCAGGCGAATTAAAATTCAACACCACTCCCTCGCGCGTATCGACTCGCAATACCGTTCCCGAAGTGTATACCAAGGCCATCTTTCCCGACCTGCTGACCGCTATTGACGATTTACCTGAAGTGGGACGTCTGACAGGTGCAGCGACCAAAACAGTGGCTCGTTTGCTATTGTCCAAAGCCTATCTGACTTATGGATGGTGGTTGGATAATCCTAATAATATCCCTACCTACCCTGAGTGCAGCCGTGTGGACCCCGATGGAAAGACCTCGCAATGGTACTACCAGCAGGCTTATGACATTGCCACAACGGCAATCAACAACCCTGGCCCATTCGGTCTGCAAGAAACCTTCTACATGGTGAACGCAGGTCCAAATGACCGCAACAACGAGATTCTGCTCTATGCTGATCACACAGAGGATAGCGAATACTATAACGGCGGTAGCTTGACTTACGGTAGCGGTGGTGCTCCTGACAACTTCGCCGGATGGATGATGACTTGGAACTATACAACCATGACCAGTTCAATAGACGGTAACTGGGGTAGTAGCAGCAAGATCAATCCCGTGCAGCGTGCAGCTACTCAACCACTAGGTCGTCCATGGACACGTATGTGCCCCACAATCAATGTCATCCGTGACATCTTTGCCGACAAGACCAATGACTCGCGCTACGATGGTACATTTACCACTGTGTATCGTGCCAACTGGCCAAAAGGCGGTAATACAGCCGAATTCGTGTACAACGCCAATGACATGGTTGTCTATCCTGGTGGCGCTATCCTGAGTTTCCTTGGCGAAGAGCCCGAAACTGCTATCACCTATCCTAGCGGACAAGGCAATGGTAACATCGGCGCAGGTACACTGCCAGGACGTTCGGACTTTGTAGTAGCCCCTAGTGGCATCAGCCGCATCGTTTATCCTGGTCTTTGGAAACTCGGTCCTTATCGTACAGACAATGGCGATGGATTGGGACAACCCAATGCAGGTAGCACACGCCCTTATAACATTTTGAAATTCTCGGAACTTTATCTTGTAGCTGCCGAAGCAGCTGTGAAGGGAGCAACCACTACGGGTGGTAAGACAGCAGTCGATCTAGTGAATGTGCTTCGTGCCCGCGCTGGAAAATGGAGTTTCAGCAATGCCGACGATGCAGCCAAGACTGCCGATTACAGCACAGCAATGACAGCAGCCACACCTACTACCATTACCATCGACTATATCTTGGACGAGCGTTCACGTGAGTTCTATGGCGAGGGTTATCGCTGGTTCGACTTGGCCCGCACACAGACTTGGAAACAACGTGCCGGTACGTATGAAATATGCGGCGCTAGCTATGGCGATCATACGCCACAGACAGTGACACGCGAGATCCCGGATTTCCTTTACCTGCGCCCCATCCCAACAGGACAGCTAGAAGGTCTGGAAATGACGGCTGAGGAGAAAGCCACTTATCAGAATCCTGGATACTAATACGTATTACATTTTCATATTTTGTTTTCAATTATCACACATAGTTCTTTTAGGTAACTAGATTGTTTTGCTATTTTTGGACTATGAGAGAATAGGTTTATGAGCTATTCTCTCATTTTTCCAAAACCATATATAATACATACTTATGAAAAACCCTCAACACATCTTTCTTCTTCTAATAATTGCACTACTGACAGGGGCTCCCTGCCTACGGGCAGCCGAACGCTTCGTAGCGCCAGATGGGGCTTTCGTCTGGATTGGCTCTGGGCAAGCGTCGCCTATCCTTATAGATGAGCACGAAGATAAGGGCGTGCTACGTGCCATCCAGCATCTGCAAAGCGATGCAGAGAAAGTGACAGGCGTAAAGCCCTTACTGATAGATACACCCAGTGAGGGCAACATGCTGATAGTGGGAAGCATAGAACACAGCCAATGGATCAAGGAGTTGATCCGTGAAGGCAAGCTGGATGGCAATGCGCTGAAAGACAAACGCGAAAAATACATCCTGACCACGGTGGCCCATCCTTTTCCGGGTGTAGACCAGGCAGTGGTGATAGCGGGGAGTGATAAGCGAGGCACCATCTATGGCATCTACGAACTATGCGCGCAGATGGGTGTATCGCCTTGGTACTACTGGGCCGATGTGCCGATAGTGCCACAAGAAACGATTGCCATAAAAGAAGGTACATATACCGACGGAGAACCTGCTGTGAAGTATCGTGGTATCTTTCTCAATGATGAATGGCCTGCGCTGGGTGGCTGGGCCAACAAGACGTATGGAGGCTTCAACAGCCAATTTTATGCCGATGTATTCGAGCTGATTTTACGTCTGAAAGGTAATTTTCTCTGGCCAGCCATGTGGGCTAGTGCCTTTTATGATGACGACCCGATGAATGGTCCACTAGCCGATGAGATGGGGATAGTGATGAGCACGTCGCACCACGAACCAATGGCACTGGCACAGCAAGACTGGAAGCGTGCAGGGAAAGGGGAATGGAATTATAACACGAACAAGAAAGGTTTGCAAGAATTCTGGCGCACGGGCATGGAACGTGCCAAGGACTGGGAATCGGTGATCACGGTAGGGATGCGTGGCGATGGCGATGAACCGATGAGCGAGGAATCGAATATTCAGCTGTTGCAAAATATCGTGAAAGATCAACGGAAGATTATCGCTGATGTGACAGGTAAGAAAGCAAGCGAAACTCCACAGGTGTGGGCGCTCTACAAAGAGGTACAAGACTACTATGACAAAGGGATGCGTGTACCCGATGACGTGACACTGCTATTGTGTGACGACAACTGGGGCAATGTGCGCAAATTGCCGTTACTCGACGCCAAACCGCGCAAAGGAGGCTATGGCATGTACTATCACTTTGACTATGTGGGAGCACCCCGCAACTCTAAATGGGTGAATATATCGCAGATACAGCGAGTATGGGAACAGATGGAGTTGACCTACAACCATGGTGTGAAGGAGCTTTGGGTGGTGAATGTGGGCGATCTAAAGCCGATGGAATATCCCATCACTTTCTTCCTGGATATGGCCTGGAATCCCGATCAGTTCAATGCCGACAACTTATTGGAACATACGGTGGAGTTCTGCACGCAGATTTTCGGACCGCAATATGCTGAGCAAATCGCCTATCTGCTGGACATGTATGCCAAATACAATCGCCGTATCACGCCCGAATTGCTGAACGACCGCACCTATAGTCTAACCAACTATGATGAATGGGCAACAGTGAGAAGTGATTACGAAGCGCTACTGCTCGAAGCGCTTAAAATCTACTATCTGCTGCCACAAGACCAGCGTGATGCCTTCGATCAACTGGTGCTCTACCCTATACAAGCCTGTTCCAATCTCTACGACCTCTACTATGCCGTAGCGATGAATCGTGCCTTGGCTGCGGATAATAATCCCGAAGCCAACCAATGGGCAGAGAAGGCCAAAGGACACTTCGAACGCGATTCGGTACTGACCCACCACTACAACAATGTGATGGCCAATGGTAAATGGAAACACATGATGGATCAGACACATATCGGCTATACCTCATGGAACCATCCGCCGCACAACATCATGCCGGCAGTGTCTTATGTAGATACTGCACCCGAAAAGCAGACTTATCTCTTCACCGAGAAAGACGGCTATATCGCAATGGAAGCCGAACATTATAGTAGAGCTTCGACCGAAACGCCTGTAGAGTGGATCACTATCCCGAACATGGGACGCACGCTATCGGCTATCACCACGATGCCCAACACTGCCACGCCAACAGCCAACACGTATGTGGAGTATGACTTCGTGACGAATAAGGGTGGGAATGCCAATGTCCTCGTCCGTTTCTCTCCCACTCTGAATTTTAACGAGAATCGGGGATTGAGCTATGCCATCAGCATAGATGGCGCGCCCGAACAAATCGTCAACATCAACGGTCACTACAATGGTGACTTGGGCCAATGGCAGGCCGAACATGTGATAGATAGTGAAACGATACATATACTGGGCAACGGGAAACAACATACCCTACG
Organism: uncultured Bacteroides sp.; assembly: GCA_947074295.1. Taxonomy (GTDB): domain Bacteria; phylum Bacteroidota; class Bacteroidia; order Bacteroidales; family Bacteroidaceae; genus Bacteroides. The sequence continues at coordinate 12,096 of CAMTPC010000072.1, forward strand.
TATCCGCCCACTAGACTCCGCATTGGTGATCCAAAAAATCATGATTGACCAAGGTGGGCTGAAACCTTCCTATCTAGGAGCACCTGAGACATTGATTGTAGAATAATAAACTCTATCAGATTATTATGAAGAAACTTAGCATCTTCTATATCTTACTCATTGTTTGTCTTAACACAAGCATGGCACAACACAAAAGCAGCGACAAACATCGCTTGATTGTCACGACTGATCTAGGAGGTACTGATCCCGATGATACACAGTCGATGATCCATCTATTTCTATGCGCTGACAGAATAGATATCGAAGGATTAATCAGCTCACAAGTATGGATGGACGATCCCGATAAAACAGGCAAGATAGCGGAGGTAATAGAACAGTATGGTGAAGTGCTACCACGTCTCAACAAGCATGCAGCAGGATATCCCAGCACGGAATATCTTCGGTCTATCCTGAAAAGAGGACAAGAGAAGTCAAACATGAGTGACGTAGGGGATGGTAAAGATTCACCCGGTTCGGAACTAATCATTGCAACCGTAGACAAGGCAGATGATGATCGTCCCGTATGGATAGCGGCATGGGGAGGTATGAACACAACCGCACAAGCTTTATGGAAAGTGAAACAAACTCGCAGCGAAGAAGAGCTAAATGCTTTTATAAACAAAATCAGGATCTATGATATCTTAGGGCAAGATGATGCAGGCGCATGGATCGCCAAGACTTTCCCCAGCATCACATACATACGAAACAAAGAGGTTTATGGATGGGGGCCTTCTGCAGAATGGACGAAGGAGAATATTCAGAATATCGCACCATTGGGTAAACATTATCCCAATACGATATGGGCAGTGGAAGGGGATTCACCTTCGTTTTTCTATGTCTACGCCAATGGGCTAAACATGCCCGAACACTTGGATTACGGAGGTTGGGGAGGTCGATTTAATACGGAAAAGACGAATGGTATACGAGGAATGGACTTTATTGTAAAAAATGGCAAGGACGAAACGCAATATGACGACTACTATATGTATGCAAGCGCACCCGAAGGCATAGGGGCAATCAACAAATGGCACGAGCAGATTTGGAACAACTTCGCCGCACGCATGTTATGGACTACCACAGATGACTATTCGGCGGTGAATCATCATCCTATAGCCGATGTGAATGGCGATAGCTCTTTGCAATGTATCCGGGTAAAGAGCAAAGCGGGAAAGAAATTAATATTTAACGCTTCAGAATCCACAGATCCTGACAACGATGAGTTAGAGTACAACTGGTTCGTCTACGAAGAACCTAGCACCTACAAATCGCCAGTACGAATCGAAGGAAATACATCCGCAATAGGAAAAGTTCATGTACCCAAAGATGCCAAAGACTCTTCTATTCACCTTCTACTGGAAGTGACAGACAATGGCGCACCCGCTTTGACTGCCTATAGAAGAATCATTATAGAAGTGATCTGATCTTACGTAAATTCATGTATAAATTATAAGTTAACAAATCAAGCACGGACACGCTTTACTCTCTCTTGAAGAATGTTGAAAAAAATGCCGCTATAAGAATCGAACTTATAGCGGCATTTTTCAGTTTTCATTAACTTCTCTATACTTAAATACCGAGAAGATAATATCTAGTTCATAAGAGAGAATCATTAAACTCTTAATAATAAAAGAAATCGATTTCATCAATCCAATGCAAACGGTACCACTCCACGAACATCACCTGCCGAAGCAGCAACTATGGCTTCGAACTGCCCTGGTTCGGCCACCCATTCGTGACGAGCATCATCAAAGAAGCAGAGTGACTCTTTGTCGATAGTGAAGGTGATTTCTTTCTCTTCACCAGGCTGTAGCGATACTTTATTGAAAGCTTTCAGCTCCTTAACGGGGCGTGGTAGAGAGGATTTCTTATCGCTGATATAGAGCTGCACCACTTCTTGTCCTTCGCGCGAACCCGTATTCTTGATGGGTACGGTGATAGTGAGTTGTCCATAAGGGCTCATCGTCTTACTATCCGCTTTGGGCTTGCCATATGCAAAGGTAGTATAGCTCAAGCCATGTCCGAAGGGAAAGAGAGGTTTCACCTTCTTCTGCTTATCAGTCCATCGATAGCCCACAAAGATACCTTCGTTATAGTTCTGTTGATAGATGCCATATTCATCGGGAGTACCAGGATATTCGCCCAACTGATGTGCAGGTACATCCACTAAACGAGCCGGGAAGGTAAAGGGCAACTTGCCTGATGGGTTGACATCGCCAAACAGTACCGAAGCTAAGGAGTTGCCAGCTTCTGAACCCAAAAACCATGCTTGTACGATGGCAGGAACTTCTTTTACCCAAGGCATAGCTACAGCATTACCCGAAACATTGACTACTATCAGGTTCTTATTGGCACGTGCCAAAGCACTAATCACAGCATCTTGGTTATAGGGCAATTCGAGGCCAGTACGGTCGGAGTCCTCACAGTCTTGGTGCTTGCTTTTGTTGAGCCCACCCACGAAGATGACGTAATCTACACCGCTAGCCAACTGCACAGCCTCAGCCAATAGTTCTTCAGCCGAGCGGATATCATTGAGATTCTGTCCTGTTACTACACCATTGTACTCACCCGATGCATCGCCCACATAGCCACGTGCATAGAGCACTTCGGCCTGTCCTGCAGCGCGTTGACGAATACCGTCCAATGGTGAAACCTCACGCTGTACCTTCAATGACGAACTACCTCCACCTACGGTCATCATCTTTACCGCATTCTCGCCTATTACGGCAATACGTGGTTGGTTTGTAGTGATGATAGGCAATACTTGATTGTTGTTCTGCAAAAGTACGATACCTTCTTCACCAATCTTTCGAGCAGCGGCATAGTGTTCGGGCGAGCGCATTGAGCCATAAGGGCGATTGCGATTCATATTGGTACGGAAAGCCAAACGGAGGATGCGACGTGCTTTGTCATCTAGTTCCGCTGTACCTACCTGCCCCGATTGGATACGTTGTAGGTAGGGCATTGCCAGATAGTAGTTATCGTAAGCGTTGCTCGCTCCGTTGGATAAACCATCAGTCCAGCTGCCAAACTCCATATCGAGGCCATTAGTGATAGCCTGATTGGTATCATGCGTTCCACCCCAGTCGGATACCACTGCACCATCAAAGCCCCATTCGCCTTTCAGAATGTCGTTTAGTAAATACTGATTGTGGCAGCCATGCTGTCCCTTGTACTGATTGTATGAACCCATGATAGTCCATGTTTTACCCTCTTGTACAGCGGCTTTGAAAGCGGGTAGATAGATCTCGTACAAGGCCCGGTCATCCACTATCACATTGGTAGTATGGCGATTGGCTTCGTGATTGTTCAGCGCATAGTGCTTGACACAAGCGGCCACTCCATTCTCTTGTACCCCTTGCACATAGGGCACCACCATTCGTGATGCTAGGTAAGGATCTTCACCCATGTACTCGAAGTTACGTCCATTGAGCGGTGTGCGATAGATATTTACACCAGGGCCCAAGATCACCGTCTTGTTGCGATAGCGTGCTTCCTCACCAATGCTCTTGCCATAGAGATAAGACATCTCGGGACTCCATGTAGCGGCAAGGCAAGTGAGCGCTGGATAAGCCACACACGAGTCGTTGGTCCAACCCGCCTGCTCCCACTCGTCCCAAAGCACTTCGGGGCGAATACCATGAGGACCGTCGGTCATCCAAAACTCGGGAATTCCCAATCGTGCCACGCCGGGCGAACAAAACTTCGACTGTGCATGTGTCAGGGCTACCTTCTCTTCAACTGTCATGCGACTCAGTGCATCTTCCACGCGCGATTCTATGGGTTGGTTGTCGTCTAAATAGATAGGCGTTTGTGCCTGTAAAGGCAGGGCTGAGAGCATCAGCCCCGCTACCAATGTTTTTACCTTAATCATATATCTCTTATTAGGGATTCAAAAAACTATTTCTTCTCGAATGAGAGTATGCCGTTGCTCGTTCCGTTGCTCAAATCTACAGTCATCACATAGGTTACACCCTCTTCTAGCTGTACGCCTGACGCTAACTCAATATTGCCTTTGTCAACAAGATAGGCCTCGGTACCTGGGGCTAACGTCAAAGCATTGCCACCCGAGAACTCACCTCCCCAACCATCTTGGAAGAAGAACTTACAACTGAGGTAATCGAAACGAATGCGTTGACCGATGGACGAACCATTCTCAGGACCTGCCGTACAAGTAAAACGATAGACTTTAGGCGAAACCTCAGGCATACAATAGGCCGCACCGGGTGTCCAGCCAAACTGGTTGTCGAGCGAGGGCGATCCTACCCCCCAGCCCATCATCCAGATGGCACCACTACCGTCGACGTTGGTGGTAGCCTTAGCCGAACCATTGAGACGAGTCACCGCGAAATACTTGTTCACCGTATTGGCTACCACACGATAGTCGCCACTCATTGGGATGAAACTGAGTACACCGCCTTCGCAGGTGAAGTAGTCAGGATTAATCCACCAATCGGACAAGTCATTGATACCACTGATAGCGATCTGCTGCGCTTGCGTCAAGGCTACATCTACCGTATAGAGTTCGCCATCGGCGCTTTCCATCTTAGTTCCTGCAAAGGTCACATTCTTCACCTCTATGGTTTGTTCGCCTTCGTCCGTCACCGTCAATGTAGCGTTACTGATACCCGCTGTCAAATCAACGACAAACTTATAGATGTGTCCCACTGTTAGAGTTTGGCCATCTCTCAGATAGAGATTACCATTATCGTGGCCATCTACACCTGTACCCACACCCACGATATCGCTAGTCGATGTCAGGTCGGTGCCCGAGAACTCACCACCCCAACCTTGTTGGTGGAAGAATTTGAAGTTGATGCTTTCGGCCTTCACCGAACGTCCGGCAACCAGTGTTACTTGATACTTCTTGGGTTCGATCTGCGACATACACAGACCGTTCTCAGTAGTCCATCCCACTTCTTTAGCCGCTAATGATGGCTTACCTATACCCTCTCCAATGATCCACAGCGCACCCGTGCCATCACTTTGCAAGGTTGCTGTTTCACCCGCTGATAATGCCTGTACAAAGAAATATTTCAGTTTCAAGTTGGCGATGATGCGATAGGAGCCGCTGATAGGCAAGAATTGCAATTCGCCGCTATCCTGCTTCTTGAAATAATCACCATCAATCGTCCACTCATCATATTCGGGCAGACCATCGAAAGTCAACAATTGACCTTGACGCAAGTTAAGGTCGATGCGGAAGTTCTCACTATCCACAGCCTCCATCTCACTGCCATCTATCAGAATCTTCGTGAAAGGAGATGCCTCATAAGAGAGAGTATTGAATGTGATAGAGTAAGAGCCGATAGCTGTACTTGAGAAAGTCACCAGCGAGGTAGAACCCTCTTTGATAGCTCCGCTCTCCCATCCGAACGTAATCTCATTGCCATATTCGCTAACTATAGGCGATTTGATATAGCCTTGTACTTCTTTGGGGAATGCGCCCGTAGCACTGTACTGATAAAGATCCGTACGTTCCATGCGATACTCTGCCCCATCCTCGGTCACTAGCGTCAGATAAGGATAATCGGGACGGCTTATAGCCACTTGTGCCTCGTGTTCAGAAATAGTGAAATTGATATTCTGCAAGACATAGCGCAAAGTAGCTTTCCCGTTGGGTATATTCGCCCAGAAGGGTGCATAGATCTTGCCACTATAGGTGTCGCCATTCACCTTTGTACGGATCACCGTTTCCATCACCTGTTCTTCGCCATAGTAAAGCTGCGCCTTCAAGGTAGAAAGAGCCACATCGGCATCCGACGCCAATATCGTGAAAGGTAAACTGTCCCCGAAACAACCATCGGATACAGAGAGAT
>CAMTPC010000073.1 GCA_947074295.1 uncultured Bacteroides sp.
AATCCTGTTTATAGAATTATGAACGCTCTAATAATTGACAGCTAGCTATTAAAACCTCTTATGTATCTTAATTTGGAAACCAAGATTATCTCCATAAATATTCCCAGTATCAAAAGCAGCTGAGGCTTTAAAATTCCAATATTTTAATTGATGAGGATAATATTCAAATTCTACAAGGCTAGAGAAATTATCTAAGATGTCAATAGTGGGTCTAAATGGTGTACCCCATGTGCGATTGAAGGTCATCTTAGCGCGATAGCTCCAATCACGAGCAAAATCGCCTTTCCATGCCAGGTGTACAGCCTTTACTCTATTGAGAAGAAAGCGTAAATCTCCAGTGCCATTATAGAGAGGCGCAGCTACAAGTGGTGTTCCATTTCCCATCCCCCAATGCGACCAACCCATATAGGCAAAATGGTTATAGTAATCGTCAGCTCCACCCGTTTTTAGAGCATCACTAAAATCAAGCCCATGCAAAGGCCCGCTTTGATTGGTCGACTGATAATACTCTACTACCAAACCATTAATAGACTGACGCTTATTCGTTTTGAACTCAATACCCCAAAGTCCATCCATTCCGTTCTGTTTGCCCATACCAGAGAGGTCATCAAAATAATTCTCAAGATAAGCACTAATGGAATAGTCATTGTGACTGTATGTCAATTTAAAGTGTTCACTCCCTAAGAAATTACCTCCAAAGTATTCGCCTTCGCCTCCATTGATAGGTATAAGAGCACCAAGATAATCCTTAACACCATTACCCAAGTCTTCTATAAACTCCCCATTGAGGTCAACTATATGACCACCAAACTGATCATCCAGAGTTACACCTAAATCGAAATGCCACTTGCTCCGCGGCTTCCCAAAACGGAAGAAGAAGCTTTTATGATGATATTTAACCTTCTTCACAAACTCATGATTCACACGCAAATGCTCTTTTAAATAATGTCCATCCGTAAACCAACCGTAAGAAAGTTCAGCTTTAAACTGTAGCCATCGGCATAGATAGATATAGTCGAATATACCAATTGCAATCTGCGGTAAAGGTCTAGCGTTGCCCGACCAAGTCAAACCTCCACTACTTAATTGTTGGTTGAGTAAAGGCGATTCTATTTCTCGCAAACCCGCCCAAGCACCTATCCATTTATAGCGCATATCGGCATAAGCCTCTTGAAGAAGGAAGGTAGATTTAAACCCATAAGCTACCCCCATATCTACGCCTGCATCAAACTTCCAAGAATTGATTGTATCCTTAAAAAATGCGCCACCACGTAGATAAGTACTATTTTTTAAAGACGAGAAGCCATGCTGCAGGCTGTTTTGCCATAAAGGAACATTGTCGCCAGTATGAAGAGTTGAGCCGAATTCGGCATATCCATCAACTTTCTGAGCAAACGATATTGGTGACAATAAAAGAGTTATTGAAATAAGGAGCAAGTATTTGTAAAAAGAATTAAACATTGAAAGCATATAGGTTATTATATATTCATAATACATATAAAAACGCTGAATCCTATTCGACCTTTTATCATTCTAATAATTGATAAAGATAATAGTTTCCATTTTAAATAGTATAATCAACGCAATCTTTTCCATCAGATAGTGCCGCATAATAAGAAAAGACAGTAGGATAAATTTCTTTTGTCAACACACGTATTACTAGTGAAGCTCTACCCATCTCATAGAAATCAACAAATGTCTTCAATACTACATCACCCTCTGTGCTAAAGGATATATGACCTACAGTACCATCCAAAACCAAAATGCCGGGCATGTCAGTCTTTACTCTAGAAAGAAAAACTGAACTATCCGAGAAGACTACTATCTTTTTATCCGAATATCGTTTCTGTATTTCTATTATTCCCTGCTGACATTTCTTTATTAACTTTTCTTTATCATTAGCCGATAAGAAGTTAAACTGATTGTCCTCAAACTGTTCTAGTGCATTGACAAATCTTAAATGTACTGCAACATAGGTATTAGAGTCTAAAGCAATGGCATTCAAAGCATCTTGTAGCAAAGGAGTTGGAGTAAACAGCTGACGATATAAATCTCCCCAAAGCTTTTTATAGTCGCCTATCTGGTTAGTCTCAAGAATATCATAACCAATATAGTTATAGATATGATACTGTTTCACAGAGCGACTTAGCTTTGGTACTCTCCCGCCACCATTATAGGCTAAAACACGCGAATTCTTCAGGCTATAACTCAATTCGTCTAGCGATGCATAATGAGCACTAGCTAAGTAATCTTTCAGATGGAACGGATGCTCAAATATTATTTTAAAATCAAAACCATTTTGTTGGGCTATATAATAAGTTCCAATAATAGCTTTCATTCTATCGGCCAATCCTGGATGAGAAATGGCAGGGTCGATTATAAAAAAGACAGTATTACCATCTATTTCTTTATCCAAATCCCAATGATATAAACTCTTATAATACTTTAAGCCACGACACCAATAACGACAATCATTGACACTTGTTTGACAATACTTTTTATAATATTTATTTGTACGCAAAAAGCACTTGAGTTTTTCGACTATAACCATACTTATCTTGTGTTTTTAAACTTTTAATTATTTCACTGATATATAGACATCAGCTTCTCATAATAATTATCTGAAGAGAAGCGCTTAATAGAAGTTGAAGAAAGAAGGTCTGTATCTACATCTTTCGCAAACATCTGACCTATTCTCATCTTAAGACCATCTGCATCATCTACTTCAAATGTCTCACTGAATTCGTCCGTTAATAATTCAGGTATACCACCAATTCTTGCGCCAAGAACGGGTGTGCCGCAGCATAAGGATTCAATGACACTCAATGGGTTGTTGTCATAGCATATAGAAGGCATCACTAAGAATTTGCACTTCTTTATTAGCCGTACGATGCCCTCATTGTCCAAATGTCCCAGGAAAATGATTTGAGACGAAGCATATTTCTGCTTCAACTCTTCTTCTAATGGGCCTGTACCAGCTATATATAATTTATGAGTTGATTGTGATGCCACTTGCAACAACCGCTTTACACCCTTCTCATTAGAAAGTCGGCCCACATAACAATAAGCTTCTTCTTTATTTATCGTAACTGATTGGATCAATTCCGCTTTGCCATCTACAATAAAATTGCATAGTGTTTTCATCTTATCTTTTTCGAATCCACCTTGCGCCATTTTATCGAACATAAATGAGCTTGGGCATATAAAGTAGTTAGTCCATTTGGAAAGTCTATTTTTATTCCAGACCAAAGCTTCCATCCAGGCTAGTCCACTTGCCACTAAGCTGTTTTTCATACACTTCTTCGTCAGGACAGGTAGTTTATTATTAAAACAGTCCTCGCAAACTTTATCATCATAAAGACAAGAGTAAGAAGGGCAAATCAATTTATAATCATGTAAAGTCCACACTACTTTTATTCCACGTTTATGAGCTATTTGTGCAAGAACAGGCGATAGATATGAGTGAATATTATGTAAATGCACCACATTAGGTTGAAAATCTTCCAATAATCGAATGAATGCATCTTGCACCCCATTTCCGAAAAGGACACGATTTATAGCGGCAACTTTACCCACTATTCCACCTCCCGCGAATGAAACTTCCGATGGAAAATAGCTATTTTCAGGGAAAGGTAAGTTTTCGGGATAATCCATTGCAAAAAAGGATACAGTATGTCCATTCCTTTCGAGAAGTTTACGCAGTTCTAAAGCGCACACACAATCTCCTCCACGAGGGTAGACGAATTTGTTAGCTATTACTATTTTCATGTTCCTATTATTTAGGATGCGTTATTATATTTATGGATAAAATACCATAATTCTAAAGCTGTAACGGTTTCTGCAATCACAAATGCTATGGCATATCCTGTTATCATGTAATCCCGGATTAAAAAATAATAAACTATACAAGATATGACATTGGCCGAAACCATAGCATAGATATACCTTTTTATTTTTTGTTTAGTAAAGTATAATTTAGCCCATACTTGGCCGAAGCTCATGAAGGGTAAAGCCAAAATAGAGATGGCTATCACTGTAATAATCTGTTGTAAGGCTTCTTCAGGAAGTTTACCCAGCCCATAGAGTATAGTCACAAGTGGAACCCTCAATAGCAACACTCCAATGGCTATCGCAGAAGCAATAGCGAAAATATAATAAGACATTTTCTTGGTCAGTTGTCCTAGCTCCTGTAATTTCTTCTGTGCATTGAGCTCATTGAGCTTTACCTGCATTACAATGGATAACTGCTGAAGCAAGGCAAATGGAGCCTGAACAAGCTTAGCAGCATAGTTGACAATAGTTACAGAACCGACCTGATATTGGGAAAGCAGATAAAAAGGAAATGTACTGATGAAGATCACGAAACATTGATTCAATAACAACCCACCCATTGTATGATAAGAGTTGCGTAGGAGTTTAAAATTGAAAATAAAGAATCGCCATTTTATCACACGTTTTAAACAATAGATAAAAACAATCATTGCTATGATTTGAAGCACTATTGCGCCTATCATCATAGAAAAACCGCCATATATTCCATGAAGAAATATTGTGGCTAAGATAATAGAAGAATTCAAAGCCACATTGAGCCAGACCGGAGCAGTAAAATACTTATAAGACACAAAGATTTCGGCAAAGACCGAATTAAGCGCAATGAGGAAGGTTACTGGTAGGAAAATATAGTAAATAGGTAGGTTCAATGCAATTTCACCCGAATCAAACCTTGTTATCAAATCCATGAAATGTTGTCCCAATATCCCCAGAATCGCCATAAGTGCCAATCCAATACCGAATACCAACAAAAGAAAGGCGTTCAAGAAAGCCATTTCTTTCAACGGTCCTTTATTGGAACGTAATTCCATAGAACGGGGTATCAATATTGACGATGTCACCATTTGAATCATACCACCCACTAGGAAAGCTAGATTGATCAGGTAGAAATAAATATCTGTTGTAGTATTTATTCCGCAATAATAGGCTATGCAGAGCTGTTGGGCGAAAGCTATGATTTTGGCAACGAAACTTAGCCCGGAAGAGTATAGTGCCCCTTTTTTATAACTTTTTGCCATACTTGTACGGTGGTAAGATCATGCCTAATAATATCAATATAAACAGTCCGCGATTATGAGTGAAGGTAGCGTCAGCCACCCCTTCTATCAAAAAAAAGATAAAGATGGATATCACCAATAAAAAATCCCTTGGATTTGTTTTTTGAATCTTCATACCCTTTTTTACCACCCAAAACCAATACCAAAAATAAAGGATTACTCCAACTATACCAAACTGCGCTAACTCTGGATAAAAAGCATCTGCTATAAAAGCAGGATACTCTTTGCTCAATCCATAGAGTTTGTCAATATTATATTCTGCGTATGTTTTAGAATAATATTCTCCTGAGACAAAAGTACCAAATGTTCCAAAACCACATCCAAAAGGGAAATAATCAAGAAGTATTAGAAAAGCAGTCACCATCATGGCCGGACGACTCCACATCTCGCGCGAATTCATAGCCCCATCAATATAGTAAATGACGATCTTTTGCCATGTCGCTAGTATTGCCATTACTACTACTACCCCTATAATCAATAAAGTCTTAGCGTTCAACTTTATTTCTCCTCCCAACTTTATAAATAAGATTAGGAATAGTGTCACGGCCCAAAAACCATAAAATTTAGAACGCGTGGAAAGCATACCCGTTGTCAGTATCAGCATAAAAATCAAGATCTCTGTCCAAGTAAAGGAGCTGCAATACAAAAATAATAAGGCTGTAACAATGGCTGATGTAGCCAAACGCGAGGGATGGCCAAAAAAGGTCCAAAGATTGCCTGTGAGATAAACCACCACAATCAAGCAAGCCACTACAATACATAGAATACATGTAGCTAGGCGCTGGCTTTTAGTCAGCTTGGGCATGATGAGCCACGTACAGAAAAAACCCAGAAAAGGCTTTACTTGGATCACCGCATCCTTCAAGATAGCTTGAGGTACATTTGATTTTATAATAAAAGAGTAAATGATATAGAATAGAAAAACAACTCCGACCCAGAACAGAGGTCGAAGTTCCTTGATATCCTTACGTTCCCAGACAGTGATACCCGCGAAAAGGACAAGGAAAGCTGCCATCAATTCATCAGTATAGTCAAATTTGAGGTAATCATAAAAGATCACCCCAAACAAATACCCGAATATCAGGAAGTAAAAGAATAGACTATTTTTAGAAATAACCAATTGCCGCATGGCGTTCTATCCTTTCTTTTTTGAAACGGCAATTTTCACACCAATAACAACTGCCGAAAGCATACAAGCCAACAAAAAGGCAATAATCAAAATAACGGATCCTTTTGGAAAAACATGCTTATAAGATGCATAGGGTTTATCCACTACTCGACCTGCTATTTCATCAGGCGAATTGACTAATTCCTTTTCTTGCAACTTCTGCATCAAAAACAGATACATTGTCTCTTTCATTTTTTGCTGACGTTTCATCTCGATAAATTCGCGTTCTTGCGTTGGCAGCTGATCTACTTGACGGCTTAGTTTAGTATCTTTTGCAATCAATGCATCCAGACTAATCTGTGTATTGTTTCTAATACTCTCTATTGACTCTAGAAGCATTTTACGTTGTTCACGCAGCTGTATTTCTGTTAGCTGTAACACGGGGTTTCCTGCTTCAGATGTTTGCAATAAACGTTGTCTATCCAATGCCAATTGATTATAGGCCAATATTGCTTTATCTCCCAAGCCTTCAATTATAGGAATCGCCGAATACATATTCTCAGGTTTCTGCATATAGTTGATGACATAGTCAATCATGCGTAGTCTGGTTTCAGTTTCCAATATAAGTCTTTCGGTTTCTTTGTTACCCATGTAAGTCACCGTTCCATAAGCCTCCAAATCGGGCATTTTATTTCTTTGCTTATAGTTTTCTATCTGATGCTCTAGCATAGCTAGTTCCATTGTAATAGTATCTAAACGTTCACGAACGAATTGTGCGTTAAGATTTGCATCATGGATTTTTACCCCCTTCGAATATACATTATAGCGGTCCATAATACCATTGAGAAGTCTGAATGCACCTGGTATATTTGATGAATTGGTGGTAATCTCAACGATATCCGAAATAGTTTCAGAAGGTTTTACATATACCTCCTTCAATAAAGCTTCATAAGCATATTGTAATGGATAAAGATTCACTACATATTTTTTGTCGGGTAAAGTGCCCAACTGGGTAAACATGATACTTCCAGATGATGTATTAAGTGTAAATGGAAATTTTTGGTTCGTAAGCTTTATTGTCTTAAATGACTTTGAGTCGGCAGTAAGCTTAACCACCTCACCGTTCTCAATCTTCATACTTACTTCAATAGGATGTGGTAATTCATCTAAGAATTCCTGCGTAACAACTATACCAAAAGGCAATTCATTTAAATTCAGAATCTTCTTTTTAAGTCCTTCACGCGTTGTCACTTCAAACTGCATGTCGTTATCAGAAATAACTTTCACCAGATTATCTCGAGAAGTCATCACCATCACCTCATCTTCTACATTTACTCCACTAGATCCACCACCTAATAGGCCTCCCAAGCCCGATGATTTAAGCATTTTCATCTCGGATAGCATGCCTTGTTTTTCGCCTAATAACTGTATGCGCGAGGTTACCGCAAACTCTTTTGGTGTTACAAGTAAAAAGATAATTGCTCCTATCAAACAAACGAGACCGATAGGCACATAAATCTTCCAATAGCTGAACATTTGTTTTATCAATTCGCCGAGATGTATATTTTCGTCTTTAGTCATTGTCGTTCAAAAAAAAAGAAATAGTGAATAAATTATTTTACTAAAAGAGCGATAGTCAGCGATGCAATCACAGACACTGCACTGACTATAGTAGAGGCCAATGAAATATTAAATTGTGCGCTTTGACTATATTTAGAATTACCCTTTCGTGCTTTATTAGGCTCCACATACACCACATCATTTTGCTGTAAATAGTAATAAGGAGAAGCGAATAGATCAGAAGAAGTGAGATCTAAACGCTGAAATTCTTTCTTACCATTCACATCGCGGATTACTAGAACATTATTTCGTTCTCCGTGAATCGTCAAATCACCAGCTGCGCCAATGGCTTCCAATACTGTGAGTCGCTCACTCGCTACGGTCTTCGTACCGGGTTCATTCACTTCGCCTAGCACAGATACTTTAAAATTTTGGATTTTCACACTGACTATAGGAGATTTAGCATACGCGGAAATCTTATCTTTCAACAATTCAGCTAACTGATCACAAGTTAAGCCAGCAACATGAAGTCTTCCTAAAACAGGAAATTCAATATTACCTTCGCGATTCACCAAATAGGTTTGTATGGCAGCCGTCGATTTAATGGTAGTTTCTTCGGATGGTTGCACCGAAACAACAGGCAAATTGAAAACAGCCACAGATGCTGGATCAATGCTCGATACCAATATGGACAAATCATCATCGGGAACTATTTTTGTTTCATAATTATATGAATCATTCATTAAAGTACCATGCCCAGTTTCTGTAATGTCTTGAAAATAGGTTACTTTATCCGTTGTTTTGCATGATGCCAATACTAATAGCGAAAATAGAATGGCAATGTTTCTTAGGGTCATTTTTATATAAAATAATAAGTTAAGCGAATGATTAAGTTCTATCGTTTTCACAACAGCATTAACGCATCAATAAAGGTTTTATTATACTATTTCACACTTTTAAAAATACAAGCGCCTAACTTTATCGAATCACGCTCGATGGTTCACCGACACCACATGTATAATAATATTACCTGCAAAATATGATTCTAAATAGATTGAAGACAAAAAACACAGCAAGAATCACTAAATAATTATGTCATTTTTTAGATAAACCCACGAGAATGACTATTTTTGTACTTATGAAAGAATTGGCACAACATATAGAAGCACTTTTACTGGAAAACGACTGTGTTATCATCCCCGATTTTGGAGGTTTCATTGCACACTATTCGCCAGCTAAAATAGATTCGGACACTGGGCAGTTTCTGCCACCATGTCGCACCATAGGGTTCAATGCGCAATTAATACTCAATGACGGTTTATTGACGCAATCTTATATGAGCGTGCATGACATTAATTTCCCACAAGCTACACGCTTATTGGAAAAAGAAATAAAGGAATTATCCACTCTTCTATTTGATGAAGGAAAAGCTACTCTTCCTAATGTAGGCGAATTGCACTATACGATGCAAGGTACTTATACTTTTGCACCCCAAAGCGCTAAGCTCAACACTACCAGCTTATACGGGTTAGAGACGTTCGAGATGAAACCACTCCATGTGTTGCGTGCCGAAAAAGCTGCCATAGTTTCTCCATCCACTCCTAAAACGGATAAAAAAGAGCCTACGACTATTGCTCCTGCTGCTTCTACAGCCAAAACAACTATTCTTCATCCTGGCATCGGAAAGAGTGTATTGCGCTATGCTGCGGTGGCTGCAGCTGCTATACTTTTCTTTTTCGTGTTATCAAAACCGATAGAGAACGCCTATACCAATACAGGCAGTCAAGCCAACTTTCTCCCTACAGATCTTTTCGAAAACAAGGAAAGTCTCTCATTGACAACTTCACCTATTGCTCTGGCGAATGGTGTATTACAAAATAAAAAAACAAATACCCAACAACCCCAAACTTCGCAACCCATTATTGTGAAAGAGATTGTCGTGGCAAAGGCTGAAGCGCCCACTCCATCAACAACCGATGTGGTCGAATCAAAAACTATACCAGTAGAGCAAGTTAAGCCAGTCATCAAACGTTTTCACGTAGTGGTAGGATCGACTACAGATCGTAAAAAAGCTGAAGAATTACTCGAAGAGTTAAAAGCAAAAAATCATCTTGGAGCAGAAATCATAGGCACCGAACGATTACGAATTTGCATCAACTCATACGCCAATCGCGAAGAGGCTGAAAAAGAAGTAAGGACACTTAGAGAAGGAACCACTTTTGGTGATGCATGGCTCTACGTGAAATAACTATTCCTATTATCATTTTATTTATATTATTATAGACCTACCTGCATTATGAAGAGAGTGCGATGCCCCAAATGTGATAAATTACTGACTTTCGATGAAACTCGTTATAGCGAAGGACAGTCATTGGTTTTTGTTTGCGATGATTGTGGAAAACAATTTAGTATCCGTATCGGTAAAAGCAAACTGAAGGATACACAAAAAAATGAAAACTTCGACGAAGCTCACTCCTCGTGTGAAATGGGCTATGTTACCGTGCTGGAAAATGTTTTTGGCTACAAACAAGTCTTCCCACTTACCGAAGGTGATAACTTTATCGGAAGACGCTGTGTGGGCACAGCAGTACAAATCCCTATCGAATCAGGAGACATGAGTATGGACCGCCGACATTGCAATATCAATGTAAAACGAAACAAGCAGGGCGAACTGATCTATACACTTAGTGATGGACCTAGCCTCACGGGAACTTTCTTAATGAATGAGGTGCTTGCACCTAAAGAACGTATACGCATTGAAGATGGTGCTATCATTACACTTGGTGCTACAACCCTGATCTTTCGCTCTACCCCAGAGTAATCATTGCATTATTTTACCCTAATTCATTACTCCATAAATATCTATATTTCTACATAATAGTTGAACATACTGACCTCTTTTTTGTTTTTTCTAGTATAGGGTAACACCATACAAGATGACAGAGAAGAGGGGAATATGGATTTTAATAGCAATAATTATACTCACACTAGTGATCGGATTTGGATTGATAGCGACTAGCGATGTCAACAATATTCCGGAATCAGATACAGAGTATATTATAGAAGACCCATCTCTTGAATAAAAATTTCCCCTTATCACATCGCTTTAAATTACTAGCAACCAGCCATTTAACATATTAATTTAGTACACGTATTGTTCAAGGCCAGTCAGCGGACTGACCACGACTACACAGCCAACTTTTCACCCTTCATCTGCATGGCTTATGGTACTGATAAATATAAAAAATCCCAATAGCATAAAGTAAAGGTGATCACCAGTACACATTTATTACCTGTATTTCAAACAGACAGGCACCTATTCGCTTTATCGGAAAACTATGACAATCAAGCTAAAAAAAACAAAGCCTAAACCGTCAACAGTGAGTACATTTTATCAAATCTCCCGTCAATTATATAACTTTAAATAAATACACTAATTTTAACTACTATGAAACAAAGACATGCAATTGCTTCATTAATACTTATGTTTGCGCTCGCCATAAGTTCATCATTAAAAGCACAAAATGGCCTCGTCGGCTGGGCCACTTATAATGACAATGGGATAAATGGCACTACAGGTGGCGGATTTGGCACGATAGTAAGAGTGAATAATCTGACTGACTTTACCACGTATGCCAGATCTTCGGCGGCTTACACCATCATATTAGAAGGAGAACTAAGTGGTAGTGGAACAATTAAAGTAGTGAGTAATAAAACCATAGTTGGTGCTGGATCAGGGGCAACCCTCAACGGCATTGGGATAGATGTTAATGGTGCAGAAAATATAATCATCCGAAACTTGACAATAAAAAATGCGAAACCAGACGCATTAGCTTTTAGAAACTCACATCATGTTTGGATTGATCATTGCGACTTATCCGATAGTGATGATGGTTTATTGGACTATACAATCGGATCAAATTACCTCACCGTATCATGGACTAAATTTCACCATCATGACAAGGCAACTATTTGCAACTCGGGCACACAGCATTTTGAAGATGTTGGCAAAAACAGAGTGACTTATCACCATAATTGGTTTTACAACAATGTGCAACGTAATCCACGCGTGGGCTATGGCATGGGACACGTCTTCAACAACTATTATTCGGATATCACTTCTTACTGTGTGGGTTATCACACTGGTGCCAGCGTTTTAGTAGAACGCAACTACTTTTATAAATCGAAAAGCCCACTCAATCAGATGTACTCTAGCGACCCTACAGTGGCAAGCTACGCCGATGCTAAAGAAGTAGAGAATATATTCGATTCTACATCTGGCAACACTAAAGGAACGGGGCATTCATTCGATCCGGAACTCTACTACAATTACCGTTTTGCGCTCGATGCTGCCGCGGACGTGCCACAATTGATCCAAAAATTCGCAGGCCCAGTAGAAGGGTTAGAATATGAATATATCCCACTACCCAATGATGGCGCAATAGATTATCATTTGGAGAGTCCAGATCTACGTTGGACGATGATAGAGGGAGTGTCATCATGGAATGTTTATTTCGGCGAGAATATAGCAGACATGGAAATGAAAAGCCTAGATGTTAATGAGTTCAACCCAGGCACACTAAAAGCCAATACGGAATATTATTGGAAAGTAGACGCTATATGCGATGACAAAACAATAGAAGGGCCCGTATGGAGATTCAAGACGGCTCAAACTACGGCTAGCAAACCTCATCCAGCAAATGGAGAATTAAAAGCACATTTACGCGAAGCCAAGAATGAAACAACTACTCAAGCAGTAAGCCTGAAATGGTCTGACGCGCTGGGAGGCACGAAATACAATGTCTATTGGAGCGATCAGCCTCAAATAACCGAAGAACACTATCGTGGACAAACCAGTGAAAACACATTTATGACAGAGGGATTGAAATATGGTACCACCTACTATTGGCGCATAAACACAATAAAAGATGATGGTACCGAAATTGAAGGAGATGTTTGGAACTTTTCATCAGATATAGTTTATGCCACTGCTGGACGTACAGAGGCCGAACACATGATACTCAGCGTACGGGCATTCTTAGAAACACAGGATGGTGCTTGGTTCAAGGCTTCTAACAACAAAGTCGTTGCCGGAGAGGCAGGTCCAGGCTCTATGAGTTGTGTATGGGCTGGAGATGAAGTGCTTTGCGATATAACAATTGGCTATTTTGATGAAAGCGACGGCAATGGAGGATATCACTTCTTTGTAAATGATGATAAAATAAAAAGCTGGGTGGCTTCTACCAACAATGACAAGATAGTGACTTATACCATGAAAGATGTACATCTTTATAAAAACGATGAACTCCACCTTGACCTATATGTCAATGCAGGTGAGATGAACAGAACAGACTACATGGATATAGCTGTAACTAAAACTATAGCCACTTCTATACAAGAATCGACTCTTAATAACAGTGTTGATATCTACCCTGCCATTTTCGATTGCGAACTATATATTGCTTTGGAGCTGACAGAAACTACTTCGATATTGATACGCATGGTTAATATTGCTGGCCAGGAAGTATATAGAAAAAATCACCTATCGTTGGAAGGTAGCAATATAATAAATATCAGTATGGCTAATGAACTAGTGCCACAAGTATATATCATTGAAGTCTTGGACATGGAAGGCAACAGATTAGCCACAAAACGCGTCATCAAGAACTAAATAACACAATCTATACCGACAAAAAAAGGGCGCATCACAAATATGATGCACCCTTTTTTAATTTATATCAGGTTATACTAATTGGATAAGAATTAGATGATTTCTTTAACCGTTTCTAGCATTCCTTTTTCCTGGATAGAATCCAAATCAGCCTTGATAGCAGCAGTCAGTCCAGGAATCTTATTCAAATCTTCACCCCAGATGAATTCAGCACCAAGTACGCCTTCAGCCACCTTCTGAGTATCACCTGTAGCCCAAAGATCAGTCAATAGCTTAGTGATTTCCGCAGAATCATTTGGTACGATTTCAGCTCCATCAGCACGCTTGCCACCTTTGTAGTAAGTGATGATTGCAGCAAGACCCAATACCAGACCTTTAGGAAGTTCTCCTTTGCGCTCCAAATACACTTTCAAACCAGGAAGGTCACGAGTTTGATATTTAGGGAATGAGTTGAGCATGATACTTGTTACTGCATGGTCAACGAATGGATTGTTGAAACGTTCCAATACGTCTTTACCAAATTGCTTCAATTCTTCGATAGGCAAATGAAGAGTTTGCATCAATTCATCAAACATCACCTTATTGATGTACTTACCTACTACTTCGTGTTGACAAGCATCGCGTACGATATCAACACCCGAAAGATAAGCTACAGGAGAAAGAACTGTGTGAGGGCCATTCAAAAGAGTTACTTTACGTTCGTGATAAGGTTCTTCTGAAGGAACGAACAATACATTCATACCTGCTTTGTCAGCTGGGAATTCTTTAGCAACAGATTCAGGAGCTTCGATTACCCACAAGTGGAAGATTTCAGCTTGAACTACTAAGTTATCATCATATTGAAGCTTTTCTTTGATCTCTACGATGTCTTTGCGTGGGAAGCCAGGTACGATACGGTCTACCAAAGTAGCATATACACCACAAGCTTCTTCAAACCAAGTTTTGAATTCTTCTCCAAGGTTCCAAAGCTCGATGTATTGATAAATCACTTCTTTCAGCTTATGACCATTCAAGAAAATCAATTCGCATGGGAAAATGATCAAACCTTTAGTTTTGTCACCATTGAAAGTCTTGAAACGACGGTAAAGCAATTGAGTCAATTTACCTGGGTAAGATGAAGCAGGAGCATCTTCAAGTTTACAAGATGGATCGAAAGCGATACCAGCTTCAGTTGTGTTAGAAATCACGAAACGCATTTCAGGTTGGTCAGCCAACTTCATGAAATCATCGTTTTGTGTATAAGGATTCAGCGAACGGCTGATTACATCAATCAAAGTCAAATCGTTTACAACTTCACCCTTGTCCAATCCCTGAAGGTTAACATGATAAAGGTTATCTTGAGCCTCGAGCATATCTACCATACCCTTATCGATAGGCTGAACCACTACGATACTACCATTAAAATCAGTTTTCTCGTTCATGTTATAAACGATCCAATCTACGAATGCGCGCAGGAAGTTACCTTCACCAAATTGAATAATACGCTCGGGACGTTGCACCTTTTGAGCAGTCTCTTTGTTTAATGCTTTCATGCTAATAAAATGATTTATGTAATATATAAATATGAGTTATACAAACTCAAAATAGAAATCAATATTCTCTTTTATCAATATATCTATAGGCATATAGCGTATAGATTCTACTTGCTTCTTAAACACGACATGGTCGCATAAAGTTTTCACACCACAATAGCCTTGCAAACCTGGACGTTGACCTATCAGACAAGTGACATACGACTGTTTCATCAACTCTACATTGTTGGGCAACAAGTCATAACCTATCAGACCTTTCATTTGCACATTGTTATTTCGAAGATAGTTACCCACCATATAAATACGCGAGTTGAACACTGCTCCAAACGCCACATTAGGCTGGATACGGAAGAAGCTGTTAAGAATAATGCGATTTTCTTCTTCATCATGCTTATTTAAAACCACCTCATGCACTGCTACAGCGGGGAGTTTTTCATGCAGATAGCGCATAAAGCCATTTATACGACGATGCATCTGTATTTCTGATGGACTCTCTTTAGTGTCGCTAAGAAAAAGCACCAGTTCATCACCAGCCGTATAGCTTCGCATTAATATTTTCGCAGCCATATATCCACTCAAATCAGAATCCTGACCGATATACTCCAATGCACGTGTATTCTCTATATTGAAATCGATAAATACGTAAGGTATATTTCGTTCGTGCAAGACACGTATCATATTAAGAGTAGTATCTCTAAAGTTGGGCGCCACAAGCAATGCGTCTACATCATCAGAAGAGGCTAAAGCACATGCATCTTTGTATGACTTTGGATTGCCGTGTTCAAAGTGGCGATATTGGATATCGATATTAAAAGATCGCAGTTCCTTACGGGCACGTTCAATGCCCAAAAACACAGAATGCCAATAATCATCCGGTTTGCAACAAGGTATCACACATACAAAGGTATAATGCTTTTTCGCCGCTAATCCTATGGCAAACACATTTGGCTCATAGTCAATTTCGTCCAAGACTTTTTGAACCTTCTCCTTGCTCTTTGGTGATACATCTCCTCTATTGTGCAAGACACGATCGACCGTACCGGCCGATACACCGGCCATACGAGCAATATCTTTTATCGTATATCTTTCATCGCCCATAAAGTGAATGCTTAAATATTATAAATATTCGATGCAAATATACGAATATTTTTGTTCCTACAAGTAATTTTTCTACTTTTGTGTTCGATAACGGTTAATAAAACAAAAACGCTTTTATGCCGCTATAATACTAAAAATCAATGTTGTATAACATATATTATTAGAAGTAATTATTTTATATACTTAAAACGAAAGAAGATGAAAAAGTTTATGGACGAAAACTTCTTGTTGCAGACCGAAACTGCCCAGAAGTTGTATCACGAACATGCGGCTAAGATGCCCATTATCGACTACCACTGTCACCTAATTCCACAAATGGTAGCTGATGACCACAAATTCAAATCACTCACAGAGATTTGGTTGGGTGGCGACCACTACAAATGGCGTGCAATGCGTACTAATGGCATCGACGAACGCTATTGTACTGGCAAAGATACTTCTGACTGGGAAAAATTTGAAAAATGGGCAGAAACTGTTCCATATACTTTCCGTAATCCTCTTTATCACTGGACACATCTTGAGCTTAAAACGGCTTTTGGCATCGACAAGATCCTTAGCCCTAAGACTGCTCGCGAGATATATGATGAGTGTAACGAGAAACTTGCTTTACCTGAATACTCAGCTCGTGGCATGATGCGTCGCTACAATGTACAAGTGGTTTGTACTACTGATGATCCAATCGATTCACTAGAATATCATATCCAAACTCGCGAAAGTGGTTTTGAGGTAAAAATGCTTCCTACATGGCGTCCTGATAAAGCAATGGCTGTAGAAGTACCTGCTGAATTCCGTGCTTATGTTGAAAAACTATCTGAAGTGAGCGGTGTAACTATCTCTACTTACGATGACTTGATTGCTGCGCTTCGTGTGCGTCATGACTTCTTTGCTGAGCAAGGCTGTAAGCTTTCTGACCACGGTATCGAAGAGTTTTATGCTGAAGACTATACAGATGCTGAAATCAACGCTATATTTAATAAGGTGTATGGCGGACAAGAATTGACTCAAGAAGAAATCTTGAAATTCAAATCGGCTATGATGATTGTGTTTGGCGAAATGGACTGGGAAAAAGGTTGGACTCAACAATTCCACTATGGCGCTATCCGCAACAACAACAGCAAAATGTTCAAATTGCTAGGTGCTGATACTGGTTTCGATTCAATTGGTGAATTTACTACAGCGAAGAAGATGTCTAAATACTTAGATCGTTTGAACTCAAGCGGTAAGTTGACTAAGACTATCCTTTACAACTTGAACCCATGTGCCAACGAGGTGATTGCTACTATGCTTGGTAACTTCCAAGATGGTACTGTTGCTGGTAAAATCCAATTCGGTTCTGGCTGGTGGTTCCTAGATCAAAAAGATGGTATGGAAAAACAAATGAACGCTCTTTCTGTATTGGGTCTATTGAGCCGTTTCGTAGGTATGTTGACTGACTCTCGCTCATTCCTATCTTACCCACGTCACGAATATTTCCGTCGTACGTTGTGTAACTTGGTAGGCAACGACATCGAAAATGGCGAAATCCCATACACTGAAATGGAACGCGCTAATCAGATGATCGAAGATATTTGCTACAACAATGCGAAAAACTTCTTCCAGTTCTAAAAGAATAATCATCCGAATATTCTGATTATACAAAGGCTTGTCTGCTGTTTTCGTCAAATAAGACGAAAAAGCAGGCAAGCCTCTTTTTTTCGCAGAAATGTTTTTTATCTTTGCCCTACTTAGACAGATCGGAAGAGCGTCGTGTAGGGAAAGAGTGTTAAGATTAGTGTAGAT
>CAMTPC010000074.1 GCA_947074295.1 uncultured Bacteroides sp.
ACAAACATTAAACCAAGTAATTTATGCAGCCGCTCGACTTGATAGATAAATATTACCCTGAACCCAATCGCCTGAAAGAGATTCTTCTTACACATAGTCATTCGGTAGCCAACAAAACATTGTGGATTGCCGACAAGCATCCAGAGTTGAATCTGGATAAAAACTTTCTTTATGAAGCGGCGATGTTGCATGATATTGGCATCTTCATGACTGATGCACCAGGCATAGAATGTCGTGGTGAATTTCCTTACATCTGTCATGGTTATTTGGGAGCCGATTTGGTTCGTTTAGGCGGTTTCCCATTGCATGCATTGGTCTGCGAACGCCATACAGGTACAGGGCTTTCTTTAGCCGATATTGAGCGACAACAACTCCCCGTGCCACGTCGCGACATGCAGCCCATTACCCTGGAAGAGCAAGTGATTTGCTTTGCTGATAAATTTTTCTCAAAAACACATCTAGATCGCGAAAAGTCGCCTGAGAGGGTGCTTAATAGCCTTTCGCGTTTTGGAGATGAATCTGTTAAACGTTTCGAAGAATGGTGTACACGCTTCTTATAGCCGTAAAAATTAATTAAAATGCGCTAATCAGCTGTATTATTAACGAAGTTTGCGTACTTTTGCCCATTCCAAGCGCAAACGAATAGTGAATGACGCCATTGAAAGCTATAACTATCATATCAACTATATTGCTGTTTCTCATCCTTCTGATTCTGCCCCAAGAGGCTGCAGCTCAGCGCCGTCGAACGACGGTTGATCCGGAGAGAGATCGATTTACAGCACTTCCCAAAGATACACTTCCGCAAGACAGCACGAGGACTGACTCGGTGCTGATTCAGCCTATTGCCAAGAAACCGCCTTTGGATTTCCCAGTGATTTACTCGGCTACTGATTCTATCGTGTTCGAAGAGGGGGGATACGCCCATCTCTATGGGGATGGACAAGTCAATTATGATAAGATTGAACTATCGGCTCAGATCATCACTATGAACATGGATAGTAGTACGGTATATGCTCGCGGCGTAACTGATACGTTGGGGGTGATAACCGGCGAACCTGTCTTCAAAGAGGGCGAAGATCAATATGAAACACAAGCCATCCGTTATAACTTCAAGAGCAAACGTGGTATCATTAGTAATGTGATCACTCAGCAAGGTGAAGGATATGTTACAGGTAATAATGCCAAGAAGGGGGCTAATGATGAATTATTCATGCAAGATGGGCGCTATACGACATGTGATCATCATGATCATCCTCACTTCTATTTCCAGCTGACAAAAGCCAAGGTGCGTCCACACAAAAATGTGGTTTCGGGCCCTGTCTATCTAGTAGTGGAGGACGTGCCGCTGCCTATTGCGGTACCCTTCTTTTTCTTCCCGTTCTCCAGCAGTTATTCATCAGGATTCATTATGCCTACCTACATGGATGACTCTTCACGTGGATTTGGTTTGGTAAATGGTGGCTACTATTTTGCAATCAGCGATATGATGGACCTTAAAGTGACGGGTGAGATATTCACTAAAGGTTCTTGGGCGCTGGGTGTGGAGAGTAATTATAACAAACGATATAAGTTTTCGGGCGCTTTAAAAGCCGATTATCAGATAACTAAATTAGGTGATAAGAATATGCCTGACTATTCGGTGGCTAAGGACTTCAAGATTGTGTGGAGTCATAGACAAGATCCTAAGGCACACCCTAATAGCACATTCTCTGCAAGTGTAAACTTCTCGACTAGTAGCTATGAACGTACCAATATCAATAACCTGTACAATCCACAGTCTTTGACACAAAATACTAAGACTTCAAGTATTAGTTATTCTCGTACATTTCCTAATATTGGCCTTACTCTGTCGGGAACCACCAATATAGCACAGACTTTGCGTGACTCATCTATCTCTTTGACTTTACCCGACTTGAATATTTCTTTGAGTCGCCTTTATCCATTCAAGCGTAAAAAAGCAGCTGGACAAGAACGCTGGTACGAAAAAATCTCTTTGCAATATACTGGCCGTTTTACCAATAGCATTAAGACAAAAGACGATCAATTATTTAAATCAAATCTGATAAAAGATTGGGAGAATGCAATGCAGCATAATATCCCAATCAGTGCTACGTTTACGCTATTTAAGTATTTCAACTTGACGCCCTCGTTTAATTATACTGAACGTTGGTATACAACAAAGATTAATAAGGAGTATGATGACAATCAGCGGCAATGGGTGACTACCGATACCGTTTATGGTTTTCATCGAGTATCCAACTATAATTTCTCTGTAGGACTTAATACACGCCTATATGGTATGTATAAACCATTATTCTTTAAGAAAAAAGAGATTCAGATACGTCATGTTTTCCAACCATCGGTGAGTCTTAGTGCCGCTCCTGGCTTCGGTCGATACTGGCAAGAACATGAAGACCAGTATGGTAATATGCAGTACTATTCGCCTTACTCTTCGCAACAATTTGGAACTGCGCCTCGCGAGAAGCAAGGCAATGTAAACTTTGATGTATCCAATAATATTGAGATGAAGTTTAAGGATCGGAACGATTCTATTCGAAAAATAAGTCTTATTGATGAAATAGGAGGATCATTGTCTTACAACATGGCGGCACAGACACGCCCATGGAGTGATCTCTCGATGCGTGTTCGCTTGAAGCTTACCAAAAACTATACTTTCAACTTTAACTCTACATTTGCCACATATGCCTACACCTTTGATAAGAATGGTAATGTGATAGTGGGTGATCGCACAGAATGGTCTTATGGCCGTTTTGGACGTTTCTCGGGTTGGGGATCTTCTTTCAATTATACTTTCAATAATGACACTTGGAAGAAATGGTTTGGAAAAGATGACAAGGACGATAAGAAAGGGAAAGGAAAAGGTAAAGATGGTGAAGATGGATCTCCGGATGGTGATGTGGCCGATGAAGGCGGTGCTACTGGTGGGAAAAAGAAAAAAGAAAAAGCAAAGACTGATGCGGATGGTTATCAGGCATTTACAATGCCTTGGTCTATCAGCGTCAACTACTCCTTCAACTTCCGTGAAGATCGAACGAAACCTATAAATAGAGAATCGATGCGCTATCCTTTCTCGTATACGCACAATATCAATGCATCGGGTAATTTGAAGCTGTCTAAGAATTGGCAGGTAACCTTTAATACAGGTTATGATTTCCAAGCAAAGGAAGTGACACAGACTTCCATGACTATCACGCGCGACTTGCACTGTTTTACTATGTCTGCAAGTCTTTCGCCCTTTGGTCGTTGGAAATACTATAACTTCAAGATCAATGCTAATGCAAGTATCCTGCAAGATTTGAAGTGGGAACAGCGCAGTCAGACGCAAAGTAACATACAGTGGTATTGATACAATACTACCACTAAAAAAGCCGCTATTCTCAATGGATGAGAATAGCGGCTTTTTTAATTATATCTTAAATTTTGTCACCAATCAATTTCTATTTTGCCATGCTGTTTAAGATAAGCATTGGTATGACTGAAATGATGATTACCGAAGAAACCCTTATAAGCTGAAAGCGGAGAGGGATGTGCCGAGGTCAATACTAGATGACGGTTGCGATCGATAAAAGCACCTTTGCGTTGCGCATAAGATCCCCAGAGTATAAAAACAATGTTTTCTTTCTCTTGGGCTAAGGCGCGAATGGCTGCATCCGTAAACTCTTCCCAACCTTTGCCTTGATGCGAACCTGCTTTATTAGCAGATCCATTAGCTAACTCCCCTCGTACGGTAAGCGTAGCATTTAGAAGTAATACGCCTTGCTGCGCCCAACGTGTGAGGTTTCCAGTCGCTGGAATTTCTTTGCCTAAATCATCTTTTATCTCCTTAAAGATATTATTTAGCGAAGGTGGGAAAGCAATTCCATCGTTTACAGAAAAACACAATCCGTGTGCTTGCCCAGGTCCATGATAAGGATCTTGCCCGATCATCACTACTTTCACTTCATCAAACGGACAAAGATTGAAGGCATTGAATATCAGTTTTCCGGGAGGATAAACAGTATATTGGCTATATTCTTGTTTGACAAAATCAGTGAGCTGGCCGAAGTAATCTTTCTCAAATTCAGCTTCAAGTCTTTTCTTCCAGCTTGGTTCTATCCTTACTTCCATCAGATGAGCGGTATGTTTAGAGCCTTGCACTCTTCTCGCATTTGTTCGGGCCAGATGCTAGCTTGAATCTCTCCGATATGTGCCTTGCGCAAGAAGAACATACATAGGCGTGATTGCCCGATACCCCCGCCAATCGACAGAGGCAATGTATCATCCATCAAGCGTTTGTGAAAATAGAGTTCCAGACGTTTTTCTTCGCCCTCTTCTTTGAGCTGCTTCAACAGCGCTTCTTTATTGACGCGGATACCCATAGACGATAGCTCGATAGGACGATCCAGAATATTATCCCATACTAATAGGTCACCATTCAACCCTGGAAGATCATTCAGTCCTAGTGTAGTATAGTCATCATAGTCGGGTGCGCGTCCATCATGTTTCTTTCCATCGCCCAGTTTTCCACCAATACCGATGATGAATACAGCGCCATGCTTACGACAAATACGTTCTTCACGATCTTTAGGCTCAAGATCGGGGAAGCGCTGGCGTAGCTCTTCAGCATGTATGAAATAGAGTTCCTGTGGCAGACAGGGTTTAATTTGTGGATACATTTCGTATACCATATATTCGGTGCGGAGCATTGCGGCATAGATACGCTTTACAATCTCCTTCAAGAATTCAATGTTGCGTTCTTCTTCTGTCATTACGCGTTCCCAGTCCCACTGGTCCACATACAATGAATGGATGTTACCCAATTCTTCGTCCGCGCGAATAGCGTTCATGTCAGTATAGATGCCATAACCCGGATCTATGCTATAATCTGCTAATGTCAAACGTTTCCATTTGGCTAACGAGTGTACTACCTCTGCTTTAGCATCACCCAAATCTTTTATGGGAAATGTCACAGCGCGCTCTACGCCATTTAAGTCGTCGTTAATACCCATTCCTTTCAATACAAAAAGTGGGGCAGTCACACGTCTAAGGCGAAGTTCCGAGGATAAGTTCATTTGGAAAAACTCTTTGATCTGTTTGATGGCGAGTTCGGTTTGTTTTAAGTCCAATAATGGCTTATAATGCTGCGGTTTTATTAAATAGCTCATAGGTTGATTGTATGTTAATAGTAGGCAAATATAGCTATTAATATTTTATATGTAACAATAATGGCATAAAATAATATCATTATGCTAAATAAAATAGCTTATATAGTTTCAAAATAACATAATTGGCTTGGGGATCTGCCTTCTTCTTTCGTGAAAAACCAGATAAAGATTAGGAAGATAAAGTGTTTTTCTCTATTTTTGCTGCACATTTTTGCGCCCATAGTTCAATGGATAGAATAATGGATTCCGGTTCCATCGATTGGAGTTCGAATCTCCATGGGCGTACTTGATTGACGTTAATTAGCTTATTAGTAGGTGATTAGCGTCTTTTTTGTTTTATGGAAATATACCCTTTTGGAGATAATCTAAATAAACAATCTTTTCTTTTGGCTTGTTAATAGTAGGACAGAATATTAGTTTCACCATATCTAACAGGCATCCGTATGATTAATAGTGTAATAACGGTTTCATTTATAGATAGTTCAGATACACAATCAAGCTATAATTATAGCCTGAATGTCATTCCTTCTGTAGGTGATATCATAAGTTTTGAAAACTTCAAAAATGATGATTTCGCCATAATCGCAAAGTTCAATACTACATTGTTTATAGTAGACAAGCGATTGATACCTGTTTCAGGCGATGGGGATATACTACCCGTGAGTATTAACATCTATATTTCTCCCTATAAGGCTTAATCGGATGACGTTGTTGAGGAAATGTCTGCTGGTGGTGATGCTGCGGTGCTTGACCCTTGCTGTAGCTGATTCTTAAGCTTATCTTTATACCGCAAGATAAAAAATAAAATCCCGGAAAATAGATATAATATTCCTCCAATCATCAGTAAAGAATGTTTCATGTAGCTATGGAGCCATATTCCAACAAATGTTCCACTAAAAAACGATACCAGGAGCATGAACTGAAATATAACCTTCCATCTGCAATCTTTTTGGCCAGTCAAATAATAGCCTAAATAGGTACCCATATCGCTTAGTGAACCCGTGACGTGGGTTGTTTTAAATCCCATCCCTTTGTAAGAGCGTATCAATCCGTTTTGTGTACCGAGTGCCATACTGAGAAGTAGTAGAAATAATACTTCGTTGTCATAACAAAAGTAAATAAGAAGAATCATGAAACCGATGACAAATTGAATAGTTCCGTATCGACTTTGAAGATGAAAATCCTTATTCTGATTGACCACTGCAGCAATAGCTGCACCAAGCATGAATAAGATAGAAAATCCGATCAATATTAGAACGCCCCTGATGCGATGATATATGTAGATATCATAGACAATTTCTATGAAATTTCCAGTATAGTGAGATAAAGAATAGGCATAATCCAAAAAGGCAGCAATATTGATAAAGGCACTAAGAAAACAAACGCTGTATATCCATACGCGTATCTTCAAGTCCATTGTGATGACGATCTTTTGCATTTGTTTTGATTGGGTTTATCAATTAATTAACATTTGCAGAGAAAGATTGTTTAGAAGAGCGATATGGTGGTATTGTTTTTAGTAAAACTAGATTCGATTTCGAGAAGTATGCGTTTGGCGGTCAAACCCCCGCTGTACCCTGTGAGTTTTCCATTGCTGCCAATTACTCGATGACAGGGCAAAAAGACAGAGATGATATTTGCTCCATTTGCCGATGCCACTGCACGAGTAGCTTTAGGATTGCCTGCGCGTAGTGCAAGTGATGCATAAGTTTCGGTACTTCCATAGGGGATATCTGTAAGAAGATCCCATACGGATTTTTGAAAAGATGTACCGGTCAATAGAAGTGGTAGCTCGAATGTTTTACGAAGTCCTCTGAAGTATTCATTCAACTGTGAACAGGCATCTTCTAATAATGGAGAATTAAAACTAGCAATGCAGGTTGCATGCAACTGCTTTTCGAGTCTTTTAATGCTATGCTCGATATCGGTATGTACCCAATCGCAAATGCAAATCTTACGATCGTATTCGCCTAACAATAATTCACCAGCAGGTGATGCATAGATAGTGGTATTGATTTGTTGATGCATAATTTCGAGACTGTTTTGCAAAGGTAATAATCGCAATTACTTTTTGTGCATAAGGGTCTATTTATTTTTGCTGTGGTAATTACAGCTTTGTTTCTAAATACCCATTAATAGGTATTGTGACTCTTTATTCTTCTGTGACTGATATTGAGTGATTACCTGAAAAAGGCGATTGCAGAAACTGTTATTTTATTGGAAATTTGTACTCGATTTGAAAGACTCAATTTAAGAGTCTATGCTAGGTACAACTTTTGGTGGATTTTGGATTATTAAACTGCTCTACCTTTATATTATGAGGTAGATAAACAAACATACTATAAACTAAAAATGAGAAAGATTTTTTCAAAGATTCATTTATGGCTTTCAATTCCATTTGGAGTGATTATGGCTATTGTTAGCTTTTCGGGTGCGATGTTAGTGTTTGAAAAAGAGCTAACTGAATACTTTAATCGCGATTTTTATTTCGTTGAGCAAGTTACAGCCGAACCAATTCCTGTGGGAAAGGTGGCACGGATAGTGGCACAAACCCTACCTGACTCCGTAACAGTAACAGGTGTAACTGTTTTTGCTGATCCTGCACGTGCCTATCAAGTAAGTTTGTCTCAGCCGCGTCGCGCCTCTGTATATGTGGACCAATATAATGGCGAGATAAAAGGAAGATATGAACGCGGAGCTTTCTTCTCTACAATGTTTAGATTACATCGTTGGTTGCTCGATAGCATGAAACCTGATGGCGGTATATTTTGGGGTAAAATGATCGTTGGTACAAGTACGTTGCTATTTGTGATAGTACTTATCAGTGGATTGATTATTTGGTGGCCACGAACAAAGAAGGGATTGAAGAATCGTCTAAAAATAGTAACTAACAAAGGTGGGCATCGTTTTTGGTTTGACTTGCATGTGGCAGGTGGTTTCTATACATTGCTTCTGCTTTTGGTGATGGCTCTTACTGGTTTGACGTGGTCATTCCGATGGTATAACACTGGATTTTATAAAGTTTTTGGAGTAGAAGCTCCTAAACCTCCGCAGCAATCCCAAGGACAACCTTCGGCTGCAGGTGGTATACCACAAATGAATACAGCTGCTTCTGTAAATGGAGAGCGCAAGAAAGGACACCCTACGACTGATGGTGAAGGAAATGCTCAAAGATCTGAAGAACAAGGTGAAGCTACGCAAAGACGCTCTGAAAGAGGCGAAAGTAGGGGCGAAGGTGGTCGCCCACATTCGAAAGGTGTAAACTTCCGCAATTGGCAGGCTGTTCATGACGAATTGCAAGCGACATGTCCCGACTTCAAAAGTATTTCTATCTCGGACGGAGCTGCTAATGTAGCCTATGATAGGGTGGGCAATCAACGTGCATCTGATAAATATACATTCACCTCTGATAATGGAGAAATCACGAAAGTAGACTACTATGCTGATCAAGCCAAATCAGGAAAAATGCGAGGCTGGATTTACTCTGTGCACGTAGGTAGCTTTGGTGGCTTGTTTACTCGTATCCTATGGTTTATTGGCGCATTGATGGGGGCTGTATTACCTATCACGGGTTATTATCTGTGGATTCGTAAGAAGGTGAAAAAGCGTAATCGTCGATAATATAAATACCTATTATAAAAAACGCGGGGCATTATCTATAAAAGATGAAGTTTCGCGTTTTTGCTTAATAGCTTAGTCTGTATAAGACGTTTGTCGTGTAGTAATGGCTAATTATTAAATATCAGCGATACTATTATAGTAAGCAAATAGAGATAATCTCCTGTGGTAGTTAAAGGTAATTGTAGTATATCTACATTATGAAAACATCGATGAATATCAATTATTTATCTTTAAAAATGAAATTACATCGCAAAACTATCTTCACTACAAGATATAATGTGTAATTTGCAAAACATTGTATTTATAAAAACACGATTGCTAATCCTTTAATTACATTTTAGATCAATATGAAACACTTTATTTTGATTTCTCTGACAATAACGATTTGTCTTTTCGAGAGTATAGCAAGCACTCTACCGCGTGTAATAGTGCTAACCGATGCAGAGACAGATGATCGTTGCTCTATGGTACACTTTCTATTATATACTAACAACATGCAGGTAGACGCCATTATTCAGACCAACTCTTGCTTTCAGAAAAAAGGTTGGAGCAACGAACCTTGGCTCGATCAACAAATTGATGCATACGAGAAGGTGTATGATAATCTAAGAGTACACGACAAGAACTACCCAACTGCCGACTATCTGCGGCAACGCATCTTTGTGGGGGACGAGAATCCAAAGCATGTCAAGTTGAGTGGTGGTCAATGTAAACAGCTCTTGCCTGGAGCCGAACCTATAATAGACCCAATTGACTGGGAAGACACTCCAGGTTCGGATCGGATAGTAGAGGTGTTGCTCGAAGAAGATCCGCGTCCCGTCTTCATACAATGTTGGGGTGGTGGCAATACAGCTGCAAAAGCTTTCCAGAAGTTAAAAAGCAACTACTCCAAAGAAGAGTATGAACGAGCAATTAAAAAGGCCGTTCTTTATTGCATATGGTACCAAGATGCTGCTGGACCTTACATCGAACGCAATCATCCACTAGTGACAATCCTATTGAATCATCACTTTAGCGGGAGTTGGGATTATGGCACAATGACCAATACCACAGACTTTGTAAAGCGTTATATGCATAATGGACAAAATCCACTAGGTGAATGTTATACTCAACCTTATATCAGCGAAGGGGATACTCCAGCTTTCCTGTATTCTCTGAAAAATGGACTCCGTTCTTACGAAGATCCTACCTATGGAGGGTGGGGTGGCTGTTTTTACAAAGTGAAGGGACATGCAAATGTATATCGCGATACGGGTTACGGACAATTGCGAGAGTGGATAGAGCCTGCTATGCACGATTTTCAAGCACGGCTAGAATGGTGCATCACAAACGACTACAGCAAAGCCAATCACCACCCTATCATCGAGGTGCCTATGGGGTTGGACCATCTAGTCCAAAGCGGCGATACCGTACGCTTAGAAGCGATTATTGATGATCCTGATTTGATGAATGTTGATGCTTTATGGTTATCTCGTGGTGATATGTGGGCACAAAAAGGTATCACCAAAGAAATGGTCGCTGCCAACCCACAAAAATATCATACCCCTTGGCGTAGCGGATGGTATCAGTATCTTGCGGGTACCTATCGGGAATATATCGATCTGCATATGGGTACAGAACGTGAAGGGAAGGCATGGTTTGTAGCGCCTGAGGTTGATGAAGCTAAGACTATTCACATCATACTGGAGGCATACGACATGACTGTTCCGCGACTCACTTCGTATGCCCGGTATATTATTACGGTGCAACCTCTCTTAAATTAGTAATGTGTTGAAAAGTAGATGATTATCTTTTGCTTGGTAGAGTTTAATATCTACCAAACTATTTCCACAATGTAGCACCAGCACTAGCGGTTACCACGGACTCTACATCTTCACCTGAAATGGGTTGATATTTGTAGAATTCATAGGGGTTGAATAATGCACCGCGGTTATTTTCTAGTTGGTCTGATGATACAGTTCCCTTGGTATTCTGATAATAATTATCAGCTTTGTTTAGCGTCACATAACAAATATCATTCTTATTATTGCTAATAGGATCTTTTACATCGATAAACGCATTGTGGTCGGCATAAATATTCGCTTCTAGTCCAGCGCGTATGCAATAATTATTTCCAGGTGAGCGATACAAGTTGTTGACGCAATGCACTGAGCCAAAGCGTACGCGTGGCATGCGTTCGCGTACATTGTCACCCCACCAATTGAGTACGAAGGTCACTTTTAAAGCATCTTTATCTATAGCACCATTTTTATCACTATGCCCCACTAAATTGCAATATTTGTGGCCAGTAGAGCGTTCGGTGTAGTAAAATTTACACCACGATACGGTGATATAGTTAGATCCGCCTTTAATATCTAGATTGCCGTCGCGCCCATCGTAGAAAGTACAGTGATCTACCCATACATTGGTTGCACCTTCTATACCCAGAGGGTCATCACCATCTACGTCGATGGCACCAGGTCCGGCGAAGGTGATGTTGCGGACGATAACATTTTGCCCTTTGATATTGAGTATGCCATTGTCTCCTGAAGGATTATCAAACTTCGCTCCAGGTAAACCTAAGATAGAAATATTCTTTGCTTTTGAATCAACCTTAGTGCCTTCCGTAAAAGAGATGGTTAAGTTCTCGCCTATGATGATAGTGGTTGTAGGAAGTTTACGAGCAGTATTAAGTGCTGCTTGGAATTCTGCTTCTGTGGTAGGGTAATGCACATTGGGAGTGGTTGTGTTCACTTCTTCTGGAGTGGTTATTCCACTCCCAGTAGTACCACCGTTTAGGCTAGCCCAACCGATGGGTTGCGTTGTATTCTGGGCATTGATTTGCGCGAAGCTGCAAAGCACCAAGAACAATACGATAAAACTGTTTATCCTCATAATCTTGTTATTAATAAGTATTGGCACAAATATGAGATAAAGCGATCGGAATCATGTAGATAAATCGAGTAAAAATGTGTATAAAATAAGATGATAACTTTTTTTATTGTTCAATAGCTTTATAACTATGCAAAGCTATTGATGCGATAATGCGTGTACCCTTATTGATTTCCGAATTAATTTGTATCGTACCATTAACAGATTGCATACGATTGGCAATGGTACGAAGGCCGATGCCGTCGTGTTTCTGTTCAACATCAAAACCGCAGCCATTGTCTTCAATGATTAATTGAAGTTTCTCATTGTCAATCCTCAATATGACATTGATTCGGGTGGCATTGGCATATTTGATGGTATTGTTGAGAGTTTCCTGGGTGATACGATAAAGTTCAAACCCTATTTCAGGGGGAATTTGCTCCCAGTTAAAGTCAGGGGTAGAAGTATAGAATGCTTTGGTATTATGAGGTAGAACCAGGTGTGTGATAAGATCTTCGAGCATCTCATCAATAGTGGCATACTGAAATACAGGAGGCATCAGCTCATGTGAGATATGACGTACATGTTCACGTATTTTTCCTAACGTCTTAATTTCTGGCTCAGTGGCAGTGTTCGACACGCTTTTTTTGGCCAATACTTTCATTTCAAGTGTTAAGAGACTATTGCAAACGTCATCATGCAGCTCACGTGCCAATCTTTCTCGTTCAGTCTCGAGTCCATCAATGTATTTTCGAGTTAAGCGCATTTCTGTTTCCTGTTGTAGTACCAAAAAGTCATTCTCCTTTTCTTTGACGCGTTGCATCAAGTCAGAGGCTTCCTTCTCTTTTTTCAACCGCTTCATGCGATTATTAAGTAATAAAAGAATCAGTGTTACAATAAGAAGACCACACCCAATGAGTACCAGTAGAGCTATATAAGCACTTTTTTGGCGCTCCATTTCTAATTTGTTTATTTGCAGTTCCTTTTCTGCTGTTTGATATTGGGCATAATAGGAGGATAAAGCTTCGTTGTGTTCACGACTATTGATGGAATCTTGTAGATTGAAAGCCATCTGTTTATAATAGAGTGCCTTTTCAAAATCCTTAGGACCCTTTACGTATGATTCGGATAGGCGAAGATAAAGGTTGACATCATCACGAAGGATAGCACCACCATTTTTGTTTTTGCGTATTTCTAAACTACGCTCATAGTTCCGTATCGCATAATCATAATTGCCATCTTTGTAGGCCATATACGCTTTAAAAACATGGTAGCTATCAGTTTTATTAGCTCCTGATTTCTCAAATTCTTCTTCGAGTTGTTTCATATAATATTGAGAAGAATCGCGCATGTTTAGTTCATAATAACTTTTTGTCAATCCAAAAAGGCATGCACGGCGATGATAGGACGTTTCAATCAAAGGTAATGAATTTTGATAGCAAGATATTGCTTCACGTACACGGCCCAATTGGACTAATGGTGATCCTTGAACTAAGAGCGCCCTGCCTAATTCCCAATGCGAAAGGTTGTAAGATTCGACAACTTCTAGGGCTTCTAGGGCGAACTCCAACGCTTGATCGTATTTTTCCCAGTCTGTATACAGCACAGCCATGTTACACCATGCTGTGGCTAGCCTTTCCCATTCGCCTAATGCGCGATAGAGTTCAGCAGTTTTTAGATAATAATCGAGAGATTTGGCAAAATTGTTTTCACGACGATACAAAATGCCGCAAATGGAATATGCAACAGTCAGTGGGAGGGTGTCGTTTCTTTCCATGGCAAGGCGGATAGTAATATCCGAATAATGTCGCACAGAGTCGAAACTTCCATTGTAAAGATGTGCATAGCTGATATCGCAATAGAGTGATGCTATTTTCTGGTAATCGGGGCGAGCTTTGTTTACAGCTTGATATAGGTATTTTAACGCCTCATCGTGTTTCCCTTTTTTATTGTAGATCTGGCTGATAGCATGATAGCAATTGGTATGATAGTCGGTAGCAGAATATGATTGCAGCAGATTAGCTGCTTCTAATAAGTAATTCTGGTAATCATTTGTTTGTTTGCGTTTAGTGGCAAACTCATGACATGCAATATAAAACAATGCTCCGCCTTGCTCCATTTTATTTTGCTCACTCTTTGCTAAATCGTACGCCTTTCGTGCACAAATACCGAGATTTAATGTATCGTCAGCTTCTTTATAAAAATTGGCAAGCTCATTCCATGATTTTGCATTCTCATTATTTTCTGCTCTTTCCCTAAGAAAAACTTCATTAGGTTGTGCAGATAGTAAATTAGAAATGAGAATAACGAAGAGGAGAGACAAGAAATATAGGTTTTTGTGCATGATAAAAAGAATTATTTCATTTGCTGTAAACAATGTTCGATAATCTCATTTTTTTGGTCTGGATGGAACCAAGAAATATTATGATCACGTTTGAACCATGTCATTTGTTTACGCGAATATATGCGTGAATTCTGCTTTATCTTTTCAATTGCAAAAGACAAATCATAATTGCCATCAAAGTAACTAAATAATTCTTTATATCCAACAGTGTTCAATGAGTTTAATTGTCTCTGTGCAAAAAAACAGCGGGCTTCTTCAATCAAACCTTCTTCTACCATCTGATCTACACGGGTAT
This sequence comes from uncultured Bacteroides sp., assembly GCA_947074295.1. GTDB lineage: Bacteria > Bacteroidota > Bacteroidia > Bacteroidales > Bacteroidaceae > Bacteroides. The sequence continues at coordinate 14,276 of CAMTPC010000074.1, forward strand.
TGATGCGTTGATAGAGCTCGGCACGCTCTCTTGTGAGCCCTATTTTAATGATATTGAAAGGACGCGTTTTCTGTTGTTGTGTGCGAAACGAAGTGTAAGTGCGTCCAGTCATATAGCAGATCTCCAAGGCATGAACTACACGCTTTGGATTCTTTAAATCTACTATATTATAGTAGTCGGGATCCATTAATTTTAGTTCCGCACAAAGTTGTTCTAAACCCTCTGACTGATATCTATCTAGCATCATTTGACGAGTTTCACTATCAATTGTCGGAATGTCATCAATACCTTTGCATATAGCATCAACATACATCATGGAACCACCAGTCAATACGACGGTGTCCTTCGTTTTAAACAAAACATTGAGTAAAGCCAAAGCTTCTTCTTCGTATTTTGCGGCACTATAATAATCAGTAAGTTGTAGGGTTCCTACCAAATGATGTTTTACGCGGTTCAGTTGTTCGATAGTAGGAGCTGCGGTACCTATTTTTAGATCATAGTAGAGTTGACGAGAGTCTGCTGATATAATATCAGTGTTAAAATGCTCGGCTATTTGTAAGCTAAGCTCCGTTTTTCCTACCCCAGTAGGTCCAATAAGTACGATGAGGTTGGGCATAGATATAAAAAACGTTTTGAAAAGAGGACATCCTCTTCTCAAAACGTCGAAATATAAGTAATTAAAATTTTTCTTCGCTAAAATCAGCTGATTCTGAGCCACCATTCATGTCAAAACCTTCTTGGTCAAAGTCGTCAAGATCAAAATCTTGATCACCATAAAAGTTCTCATCAAGATCTAATGAAGTATTGGCAGAAGCTATTTCTTCAAAATCTATAGTTTGTTTAGGCGCATCGCCAATAGTGCGCGTGCATTCAGCACCGGTCATATCTTTTCCCGTAATAATCTCAGTAAGTTCAATGAAGAAGCAGCGTTCAGTCATATAATCAAATACATAAAGCATCTTTTGCTTTTCGTCTTCAATCAAATCATTCAATACACTCTCTTCCATTACCCAGCTATCCATTTCGGGGTTGGTGTCCATCTCTTCCAATGTAATCTCCTTTTCTTTTTCCCAACTGTCATCGCAGATAAAGAAAGAAGTCATTTGGTCGTCCGCATAGCTGACCGACTTTACAATCGCTTTATGCAGATCGTAGAAAGTGGCATCCGGATCAATCTGTATTTCTCTTAAGAAATCATCAATTTCATCAGAGATAATTGTAAATCTATATATCATAATATTTCAGATAACTACTTTGTGTCACTAAACAACTCAATATACAGTTATTGTCATGTGAGTCCTTCAGTTTAAATTATTTTATAATTCCACGCTCAGAGTTACGGATGAAATTAACAATATATTCCACTTCGGGAATTTGGGTAATTTCTTCTTGAATTTTAAGGAGGGCTTCACTATTGTTGAGGCCACTCTGGTAAATGATGCGATATGTGTTTTGTATCGTCTCGATAACTTCGCTACTAAAGCCCCTGCGGCGTAAACCAATGGTATTCACTCCGGCAAAACTGATAGGTTCGCGTCCGGCTATGATAAATGGAGGGATATCCTTGCTAAAACGACTTCCACCTTGAATCATTACATGGCTACCAACATGACAGAACTGATGCATCAAAACATTGGCACTAACAATAGCATTGTCATCAATGATGATTTCACCTGCCATTTTTGTGGAGTTGCCAACGATACAACCATTACCGATTAATGCATCGTGTGCCACATGGACACCTTCCATCAATAAGTTATTGTTGCCTACGACAGTGCGTTCTTTTGCGGCTGTACCACGATTGATCGTTACATTTTCACGAATCGTGTTGTTATCACCTATTTCTGCAGTAGTTTCTTCACCGCGGAATTTCAAGTCTTGCGGTATTCCTCCTATTACTGCCCCTGGAAAAATGGTATTGTTATTACCTATGCGTGATCCATAAAGGATATTTGCGTTAGGCATGATTTTATTATTATCTCCAATGATTACATTTTTGTCAATGTAAACAAAAGGACCAATTTCTACGTTATTACCAATAATAGCTTCGGGGTGAATATATGCTAAAGGGCTTATCATTCTAATGTGATTATTTATTTTTTATAATTTGTGCCATGAATTCTACTTCACATACCACTTTCTCGCCAACAAAAGCATATCCTTTCATGGATGCAATGCCACGACGTATAGGGCTTATGAACTCCACTCTGAAAAGAATAGTGTCACCTGGAACTACTTTTTGTCTGAATCTACCATTGTCTATACGGAGGAAATATGTGGAATAGCGTTCGGGTTCATCTACTGAGTTTAGGACCAACAATCCACCAACTTGTGCCATAGCTTCAAATTGAAGTACTCCTGGCATTACAGGCTCTTGTGGGAAGTGTCCTTGGAAAAAGGGTTCGTTTGAAGTAACGTTTTTCACTCCAACGATATGATTTTCGCCAATTTCAATCACCTTATCAACTAATTGGAAAGGGTAACGATGCGGAAGTAATTCACGAATACGATTTACATCCATTACTGGTGTTGCACTACAGTTGTATGATGGTGCTTGCACTTCGTGAAGTCTGATTTCTTTGCGCATTTGGCGTGCGAAGCGGTTGTTTATTGTATGTCCTGGACGTGTAGCGATGATGCGTCCTTTGATAGGTTTGCCAATCAAAGCTAAATCGCCTATAACATCCAATAGTTTATGACGAGCACATTCATTTGCCCAAACCAATGGTTTGTGATTGATATAACCTAATTGGCTGGCATCCATGTGTGGTACGCCCATCACATCAGCTAACTTATCATAGCTTTCTTGTGACATTTTACGTTCGTAAATCACAATAGCATTATCCAAGTCACCACCTTTGATTAATCCTGCTGAGAGTAAGGGTTCAATCTCACGTACAAACACGAAAGTACGGCTAGGGGCAATTTCATCCTTGAACCTAGACATATCTTCTAATGTAGCATATTGATTGGGGATAATTTCTGAATCGTATGAAATGAGTACATTCAGGCTAAAACTATCATCAGGTAAAACGATGATAGAAGAACCTGTTTCTTCATCACGAACTTCAATTTTGGATTTAATGATATAGTAGTCTTTTGCGGCGTTTTGTTCTTGAGTGCCTACTCGTTCTATTTCTTGAACATAATATTGAGCACTACCATCCAAGATTGGAAACTCAGGACCATTAACCTGAATAAGGCAATTGTCTATGTCAAGTGCATAGAGGGCAGCCATTCCATGTTCCACAGTGCTTACTTTAACACCGTTTTTCTCTAATACAGTGCCTCTGGTTGTCTCTGTAACGTTGTCAGCAACAGCATCAATAATAGGTTGGTCCTCTAAATCTAAACGTTGTATTTTGTACCCGTGATTCTCGGGTGCTGGATTGAAAGTCACAATCAAATCAAGCCCCGTATGTAGACCTTTTCCTTGTAATGAAAAGCTGCTTTGCAGAGTTTTTTGTTTCAGCATTGATTACTTATTTAATTTTTGTTTTATTTCTTCTAACTCTTTTCTTA
>CAMTPC010000075.1 GCA_947074295.1 uncultured Bacteroides sp.
AAAAAATGACGGCGGTTATTAAAGCCGCCGTCTTATTAAAAAAAATATGAATCCAGTAGAATTGAAATATATTATAGAATCCTCTATATTCTTTGTATTATACCATTTTTTACGCAAAGGTGATATTATAGAATCTCCATTTTCGAGGATTTCTTTCCATTGTTGCAACTGTTCGTTTTGTGGCGTTCCATGGGTTGTACCTTTTTTACTATAATATACTTTAATGTCTCCAGGCTCGGTCACTACTAATAAGTCTTGATAATTCAAACGATGTTTTAATTCTAGTCTTAATATTGAAATTTGCTCTTTACAGCCTTCGAAATAGAATTTTCCATCTTTAATAACGGTCGAGTCTACTGTTTCACTAGTTTGTACTCCAACGGCAGGCACTAAAAAAATCTGTGTTCCATCACATGAATTATTATCCATCGAGCCATAAATCCTAAAACTAGGCTCTTGCTTACATGAAACAGTTGTTGTAAGAAATGCGATTAAGCAATATATATATTTTGCCATATCCTTTTTTATTTATTTTTTGCTACCTCCATTTGTTGATGCATACCCGAGTATAGTCTAGCGCCAGCCTGCCGAGAATCAAAGTTTACAGGTCCGTTTACAAACTCTACACAATTATAAGATAACATAAGATTATCATAATATTCTTTTGGGTTTCGTTGTGGTAAAAGAAAAGCCTTTCTTCCTATTCCCTTATCATCTACATAGGCAAAATAGGGCCTCGTATGCAGACCATCCTGGCGTCGACTACCGAATACTAGCCAGCGATCATTGCTACTAAAGTTGTGAAAAGCATCAGCATATTCGCTATTTATTGCAGTCATAGGTGAAGTTTCTAATGTTTCTAGATTTAATATCCATAAATCAGCTTCTTTGTGATAAAGTGGAAAACATCCATAATCGGTTTGTGTATATACTACAAATTTACCATCTGAAGTAGGACGAGGCAACGATATGCTTTTACCTTTGTCTGAGGTTAGTATTAGTGTATCTATTTTTTCTCCTAGACTACCGTTCTCAGGATTGAAATTAATTCGACACAAGTCATAACGTATTGTGGTAACCTCTTTAGGCATTTCTTTGCGACTTGCCCTGCAAAAATAAAGAGATTTTCCATCTGCTGAGAAAGCTGGATTAGTTTCAAAGAAATCATTATTCTTTATCGCTTGATTATAGAATATTTGATTTGAATTGATATCATAAATATAAATATCAGAATTCATGTCAAAAGTCTCGATTAAATTAGTTGTTGTAGTATGAAATAACTGACGCACATGATTAGTAGAATATACGATATATTTTCCAGATGGGTGCCAATATGGATACACGGCTGTGCCTAGTGTAGAGTCAGTGCGCGATTCTAACGAAATCATTTTATCATCTATTTGTAATATAGTTGCCCCATATTTCCCTCGAAAGTGAACACTGCTTCTCTGTGGGTCACCTTTACAAAATGTGTGACAATTAACACAGCTATTGGTTACCTGCGTATTTTCATATAAGCTAGTTTGATTATAGTCTGATAATGATCGCTGATAAATCCCCATTTTACTATAAGTTTGATATCCTGGAGCGATTAAGCGATAAACAATGCTATAATCGATAGAATCCGATACTATATATAGTTTAAAGGGTTGAAATGCATACCAGCCATTTTCTTTATGGGCGTAAACAGCCACAGTCAATGAGTCATTTGAGTTGGCCGCTAATAACTTCTCCCATTTTTTCCTATCTATATCAATTGATTTTTTGCCTCGAGCAAATAATATATCTCCTTGTGAACCTGTAAATGATACCTCTATAGCATCATAATCATCATTTTTGATTCCAAAATTCATTGGAGATATGTTTATTGGAATGGTAATATCAATATAGTCGGGATAAATGTCAGGAAGTTCATTTACTCCAAGAGGGTTATGAACATGATTTGAGTCACATGCACTTAGCAGGAAAGTGATGTAGGATAATATAATTAATATGTGGTGTCTATATCTTATCATATATATTTAACCGAAAAGGGCATACCGCCAGAATGTGTTATTAAAATGTTTGCGAGCAACTTTCTCTTTTGTTGCCGGTGATTGATTGAGTGCATTCACAAATAGCATCAATCGTTCTTTTACCAGATTGTCAATTTGCCATGGAAGTTCATCCAGACTATCGTTGCTTTGTAACCACTGCATCAGTAATGCCTCCTGTACATGTATGGGTAATGTCGCATCTTTATTTGTAGTTAGATACAATTCTACAGCATGTTCTAATTGATTTAAATTTTTGTCTATCAAACAAAGAGCAAATAAATACTGCCAACCGATAGCATTATCAGGATAGTCATTTAGTAAAATTAGTAAAAAAGGTTCTAATTTACATTCATCCATGAAGAAATTATTCTTGAATAATCCTTTTCTTAATCCACCCATTTCTTTATCATTCTCGATGAGAGTATCATTATAGAGAAAAAGACTCATGTTATCGGCCCATTTTTTATAATAATGGCTTCTAGATAGTTTTTTAAGATATAGCTCAGCAACCTCATATTTACCATTTATTAGATTAGTAATGGCGAGTCGTTGATAGCAACGTCCACTTTTTTGATAATCAGGGATAGCCTCCATAGCTTCAAAAAAGTAGCGTTGTGCTGTATTTATTAATCCTATTGATAAATATGCTTCTCCTGAGAATTGCGGACTCATATAATCTTGTTCGTAGCTTGCAAGAAGAGATTCTCTTCCTTTTTGTGGAAATTCAAAAAGCCTATCACATAAAATACCTTTTTGCGCCAAAGCTAAATTCAAGCAAATCTGTTCCCAATTTGTTGAAGGCTTATTCTGTGAAGCTTTCTTTAGAATTATATCCCACTGCCTGGTACGGGTAAGATAATCATATTGAAGAACAGATTCTTCTTGTTCGTCGGTTAAGCTATAAATGTAAAAGAAGCTCACTGCGATTATGCAAAAAATGGAGATATAACTGTATAGTTTTCTGATATTAAATTTGTTAGAAATGCCAGATAAGATGTATAGTCCAACTCCAATGATAGTGAAAATGGCTATGTATTTTTGAGGAAAGTCCATAGTAGGGTAGCGATAGGTGCCAATACAATTTAATAGCGAAATATAACTATAGTTATAAACTTGTGTTCCTATTGCTAATACGCCAAACCATGAAGTGGCTGCAATAAGCAGAATAAAGAACGAACTTACACCTTCTATATTTTTATGATATTCTATAATTTCCCAACATGCAATTAAGCAAATAAACAAGAAAAATAATCCCCCAGTTATGATAAACAGGATTGCAACAGATATTATTTCATAAATAACTCTAGGCAATATGGATTTTATAGAAATGGCAATGCTGACAAATAATAAATTGAATATACTAGCTATTAAGAAATAGGGCATTGCGTCAATACAGAGCAAGAAGGCCCATATTGCTATTGAGGGTAAGAAGGTGATTGTATAGTTTATCTCTTTGTTGTTTTTTGATGGGACTCTATGTAATAAAAATACAAATAATAGCTGGAAGATTATAATAAATAAGGTTAGAAAAAAAGGTCCCCAGAAACTATCATAATAGAATTGTACAACGAAACGAGAAATATAGTGTGATATACCTCCAGGTAATGTTATTGTTTCAATGAAATAATGTGTAGAGTAATTAAACAATTGGAATTGTTCATGAAAATATAAATGTGCAGGATAGATATTGCTCCAAAAAATGAAAACAATGAATCCAAACAAAAGTGTTTGTAATGTGCTGAATAAGATGGTTTTATTTTGTATCATATAATACTGATAAGAGTATAGATAACTAAAATTAGAATTTAATTAATAAAATGGGTGCATGGTATTTTACATCATACACCCATCTTATATTTAAATAATACCTATCAATTATTTTGCTTTAAATCTCCAGAAAGTAGCTTCAGACCATCCACCTGCATTAGCTGGATCATCAATGTATGTCAATACCATTTTATTTTCATCCAATAAAATTACTTGGAAATCTGTAGGTGCATAACCACCACTATTGATTTTCCATGGGAAAAGGATAGATTCAGCAGTAGTTGATAATGTACCGACTGACCAATCTTCTATCATTGTTCCATAGTTATCAAGACTGAATTTACCTTGTCTTACTAATTGTCCACTAGGAGTAAATGTTTCAATTTTTGTGCCATTTAATGACCAAACCATATAGGCATTAGGGTCTTCTTCTCCAGTTGCAATGCCACTACTAGAATGGTTTAACTGACCTGATAAATCCGATGGAGGACATGACCACCAAGTACCCGATCCATTAAGGGCGAAATTTTCGCCAGTATCACCACGATACCCAAAATTACCCCAAGCGCCACCATTCAACTCTGTATCCCAAGTCCACGTTTTTGATGTACCTCCTGTAAGTATAGCATATTCTTTTGGAACATCATAATACATTTCGTCTACAGTAACCTTATAGTCTTTCGAAATTTCTGTGCCATCAGGATTCAATCCATAGATTGTAATTGTACTTTCACCTGTGTTAAACAACAATAACTCTGCATAGGATGCAGCAACATTGTTCACTCCATTAGAAATTTGACTGGGTAATGGAGTATGATTACTGATTATTACCTTATTGACATTCTTGCCGTTGATATTTTCAACTTTCACATCCGCTTCTATTTGGTCGGCTGTCAATACCTTTATTTGCGATTTAGTATCATCTTCTTTCGGATCACATGACGCAAAAGCGATGACTCCAGCAAACAATGATAAGAATATAATTTTTTTCATCTTCTTTCAACTTTAATGTTCATACTATTAGTTCCAGCTCGCATAATAACCATTGGTGCCTTCCCAACCTATATTCTGCTTGATGGCTCCATTTGATAGGTCTACTTCGTTTTGCGGAATGCGATAATAACCATTTGTAGTATTATATCTCGATGTAAACGAACCAGCCTGAGCTTTCATTCTAACTTGATTACCGGTATTCCATATCGTGTGACCCACTTGTTTCTCAAGTGCTTCAGGTGCTATATGCCATCTTCTGATATCTCCCCATCTATGCCCTTCGAATGCAAGTTCCCATCGACGTTCATTTCTAATTGCAGTTTCGCTATAAGCAATTGCCGGTAGTCCAGCTCTAGCTCGCACACGATTCATTCCATCAGCTGTACCGGTCAACTCTGAATGCATCAACAATACATCTGCAAAACGAATCAAAACTAGATTTTGTGGGTGTGAGGCTTGGAAATGTCCTTTTGTAACACCATCACCCCAATAAGTTTGTGTTGCAGCAAATGAATAATATTCACCACCACCTGAACGTACAGAAGTGATTTTTTTATTGATATATCCAGATTCTTCCATTTGTGCATCATTATCTGAATGGTCGAGGAAAGAAGTTGCATCTAATATAGAGGCTTCACGACGCATATCTTCTGGCTCTGCTTCTACCCAATCATTCCAAAGATTTGTAGCCACAGGACCCGATCCCCATCCAGTACCAAATGGATATACACTACCTTCTACACCGGCTTTGAATTTATCACTATCTTGCCATGAGTTGGCACGTGTACCAAAGTATAGGCAGAATTGGTTTGTTAAATGCAACTGTGTACCACTCCAATCACTCAAGAAGGCAAAATTCATAGAGAACATCTCTTCTACATTTGTACCATCTTTCGCCCATACATTACCATTAGCAAATAGATCGCTGACATAATCATAGTCCTTTGCTGTTTCAGAGTTGGAATAGGTCCAGAGTAAACGGAAATCGGATAGAAGGTCATGTTTCGAATTATTGATAACATCATTCAGACAGGATACCACATAATCTTTTGTGATAGCGCTGCCATCACTCATTGGCATGGATGATTCATTAAAGAAACCAGTATAATAAAGATATACACGAGCCAACATTGCTTCAGCTGCCCAACGTGTCACTTTACCATAAGCCAATTTCGACCAACCATCATAAGGATAGGAGGGCATGATTTGTGTCGCTTCATATAGGTCATCAGCAATCAGTTTAAAGACTTCTTTAGCTTCGACCTGTTCAGGAGAGATTTGTGCTTCGCCAACTGTTTCGGGTGCTTTTTCCAAAAGCGGAATATTTCCGAAACATTGCGCCATTTCAAAATAGTTATAGGCTCTGAGGAACAACAATTCACCTTTTGTTTGTTCACGAAGTTCTTCATCCGCAATATTATCCACATTGGCTAAAGCCATATTAGCACGAGCAATACCAGCATAACGTCCAGTCCACATTGCTTGCATGGCTGAGTTATCATTGAACATCAAGTGCGCAGCTGCCTGTGTTTGTAAGTCATTCTGACCACCACCACCAAACATATCATCACATGCCAGATTAGCAAAGAAGAAATAAGTGGCTGCGGGTGTTTTTAATGGTTCATTGATGGTACCTTCATACACTGCAGCTACCATTTGGTTCACATCAGTCTCGCTCAATGGGAAGTTGCTGCTGTCTTTTCCCGTATAGTTGGTGGAATCCAAAAAGTCTTCACAACCAGTAAGAGATAGTGCGGCTGCTAAGCCGATTAAATATATTTTTTTCATACTGCGTTCAATTAAAAGTTAAGATTTATACCAAATATATAGGTTCTGGGTGAAGGGTAGAAACCTAAATCCACACCCGATGACCAGCTATAATCGTCATTACCCGATGCACCTACTTCTGGATCCATACCTGTGTATTTGGTAAAGGTCAGTAAGTTTTGAGCAGTGAAGTAAATTCTTAATTTCGATAGAGGCAATCTTGGGATCAATTGTTTAAAATCATATCCTAAAGTAATATTTTGTATCTTCATATAATCAGCGTCTTCTAGCCAAATAGATGAGAATGTTTTCCAGTTAATATTAGAAAGATATGTCAATCTAGGCAATTCATTAGAAGTGCCTTCACCTGCCCATGAAGTATACAAAAGTTTTTTGTTCAAGTTCTCGCTTTGTGAGTTACCCGAGTTGGTCGAACGAACAATCTGATGGCCGAACGCACCTGAACCTGTGATAGAGAAATCAAATCCTTTATAACCCAAAGCGATTGTAAATCCAACACTTACATCTGGATGTGGGTTGCCAATTTGTGTGCGGTCGTCAAGGTTAATTGTACCATCGCCATTAGAATCAACATAGATCACATCACCAGGTTTGGGTGTACCATGGATTTCATCTTTATATTTTTTGCTCCACTCATTAATTTGTTCTTGATTCTGGAAAATACCGGCTGTTTTCATACCATAAAAATAACCGATTGGTTTGCCAACTTCCGCACGATAGATTTCAGAAGTACCTTGCATATAAACATCTGATGGTCCATGAATGATACCCTCACTATTGGCGATCTTAGTTACTTTATTCTTATTATAGGCTACATTACCCGTCACTGCATAATAGAAATCACCTTTTCTATCATTCCATCCTAATGACAGTTCAACACCTGTATTTTTCACGTCACCACCATTGATATAAGGTGCGTTCAAACCATATACGCCAAGGATTGGAGCACGAATCAACCAGTCTTTCGTTTTCTTGTCATAAAAATCAGCGTTCAAGTTGAGGCGACCGTCAAAGAAACGGGCATCAATACCAATGTTCCATTGTTCAGAAGTCTCCCAAGTCAAATCAGGATTCTTAAGGATATTGGCATAACCACCAGTAGTCAGTGCACTCTTATTATCAACCCCAAAGAAATAACCACTTGATTCATCAAATGCGAATGTTGTTAAGTATTGGAAATTATCAATAGCACAGTTACCATTGCGTCCCCAGCTTGCTCTTATTTTAAAGAACTCTAACCAACTCTTTGCGTTTTCCATGAAGTTTTCATTCGTCATCACCCAGCCCAAAGATGCAGATGGAAAATATCCCCAACGTTTTCCGCGAGCGAAATTAGAAGAACCATCTGCACGCATAGTAAATTGAGCCAAATATTTTTCAGCGAAATTATAGTTCACACGACCAAAGAAAGAAGCCAACGAATTATCTCCCGATGGTGAACCACCAAAACCACCATTAGCAATGATATCATTCACTGTTGTTGGTTTAGTATTGCCCAAGTAAGCGTTGTCAAATGATTGTTCGAATAATGTGTTTTTAGAAGTAGCATTCATATTAATACCAAATGCATTCTTCTCTAAAGATTGACCTAATACGAATTCAGCATGATTATTATTGATGGATAATGTATAAGTAAATACATTTTCCAATGACCAGCTAGACCAGATACTCATGCTTTGTGACACAGACTCTTGAACACGATCAGTTGTACCATTGCTCACAATCTGATCATATGAGCGATATGATGAGGCTCCCATGCGATAACCAAATTGTGATTTGAAAACGAAGTTATCAATAGGTTCGATGCGCAAATAGGCACTCATGTTTACATTATAACTCTTGCTCTCATTCAAGCCTTGTCCTGATGTGGCAGGTCCTACCAGTGGATTGGCAGCCATACCATCTACATTCCACCCATCAGCTATCTTATCGGCATTCATATAATATCCACCATCTTTGTTGTAGGCAGGTAGAAGAGGATTGCCAATCAATAAATCATGCATATTGTTCCAATACAGATTACCCGTGGCTATACCACTATTGGATACATGGTTGAAATTCATAGTTTCACCAATCTTTATCACCTCTCTATCCTTTATTTTGTAAACCACATGGTCAGAGTTGATACGAACAGTGTAACGATCATATTTCGAACTCACATCACCACCAAAAATACCATTCTGTTCAGTATAAGCAAAGCCGGCCGAGAATCTCGAGAATTCAGAACCACCAATCATATTGATAGCATGGTTCTGGGTGATAGCTCCTTTGTTGTAGGATTCTTTTACCCAATTAGTACCTTTCCATGAACCATCCTTTAATGAGTCATATAGATAGCCTGGCATTAGACTAGCCCAATCCTTTCGTGATGCTCCTTCATTAAATGCAATGATATCCAGAGCTGTCATGAATTCATTCCCATCTAGTACGTCTGGCATTTTAGCTAAGAATTGCTGTCCTACATAACCATCATAAGAAATCTGGATTTTGCCCATCTTTCCTTGTTTTGTGGTCACCAATATTACACCATTGGCGGCACGTGCACCATAAATTGCGGCTGAGGCTGCATCTTTTAAGATATCGATGGATTCGATGTCAGTAGGATTTAGTGTATTAATATCACCTCCTGCAACACCATCAATCACATAGAGTGGAGACGAATTACCGATTGTGCCTAAACCACGAATATTAACTTTGAAACCAGAACCAGGCTGACCAGAAGTTTGAGTGATCTGTACACCAGGCGATTGACTTTACATAGCTGTCAATACATTGGTTGTATTAAGTTTAGCTATATCATCACCTTTAACTTGTACTGTAGCGCCAGTCAATAATTTTTTCTTTTGAACGCCATATCCTACAACCACCACTTCGTCGAGCGATTTAGAATCCTCGTTCAATATAATAGTATAATTGTTCTGATTCGTAACATTTACTTCATCGGGTAGATAACCTATATAGGTTACAGAGAGAGTCGCTCCGGTACTTACATCTAACGTAAATTTGCCGTCCAAATCCGTGATTGTACCGTTTGTAGTTCCTTTTTCTACAACGTTGGCGCCAATAATAGGTTCGCCTGATGCATCTGTCACAATACCTGTGATCTTTCTTGTTTGTTGCACAATCGCAATCTCATCGTGAGACATTGCCTGAAGCGGAGTGGTATAACTCACACTAATGACTGTACATACACCAACAAGCAGTGCTGTTTTTCTGAAATTTAAATTCATACGTGTATTCTTCTTAGATTTATTTACTTGCATCACCCACCGGTGAATACTGTTTTCAGGTTATTTTAGCTAGGAACAGAAGCCCCTATTTTGGCAAAATAGGCTTCTTTTTTGAGCGAATCATGAATAATCTCTCATAAGCGTTTTTTTCGATTTATAGGGTTAAACTTGTTAGAAATAGTTTTTTCGAACTACTCATGTCACAAAATTAATGGGTTCTAAGCGATTATAATGGTATAATTTTATCAATTATTGGTATTTATTTGATAAATAAAGTCTAAAATATCGATAAGTGTTGCTGAAGTAAATGCATTTTTTATGTTTTTTCCAGATAGCCTAAACAAGAAAAATCCCTATAATGTGAAATTATAGAGATTTTTAAATATTGATGGGTTGCTATCTTTATCTTGCTGTTTTTCTTAATTCGTTTACTGTCTTGAAAATGGTTCGCACTTTTTCATCATCTGTCTCCGCATCCATATTAATACAACAGACACCAGTCAACTCTTGATTTCCCGACTCCTTTACTTTATCACAAATTATAGTTTCCAACTCTTCGTGCGATTTCCTGTTTAAGGTTACTGGATCTAATCGCAAGCTAAAGAAAGTATGTGGTAAATCCTCGCGTAATACCTTTACGTCGCCACCCCAACCCAAATCCAGGAAATCAAGATTTGGTATTTGGGCAAAAGCTTTTCTATGCCTATGTGGGTCTTTCCCACAATAATGAATACCAAAAGGTTGGTATTTGTTTGCCCACTGAATATCATATTTTAATAAGAATTCGATATAGTCTTCTTCAGAAATCATAGTGTGCGAACATTCCGAATGTAAAGTGATTGGGCGATTAAAATGGCGTACAATACGATTTACTGATATTGAATTACTCCCCGTATAACTTTGGATATAAGAAAAGAAACGCTCTATAACTAGAGCAATTTTAGAAAAATAGATTTTTGCCTCATCTGGATACAACATGATATCCATCAAAGTGTTTTCTCCTTTCAAGTCTATGGCCAAATTAAGGATGCCTCCCCAATTAATGTCCCCACAAACATAGCCATATTTTCCAGTCAATTCATCTATCAATTTTTCTATTCGTTTAAACGCTTTGGAGTCAAATGCGGCATCAACCTCTAAACTAAAATCCTCTCTATGCGCACATATTACTTGGGGTGGTGCATCTGCTTCATAAACCACATCACATCCTAGCATCTCAGATAGTAAATAGCCAGCGGCATTGTGCACTGCACCAATTTGAGGAAGGTCTCTGTTGTGATCGGCTCCTAGTCCATATTCGCCAAATCTTTGATATAATTCTTGCTCCATGCGGCGCTCACTTTCAACTCTACATTTTGGATTGTAAAAGAAATCTTCATCGAATACAATTCCTGCATGCTTATGCCACCAAGAAGGATGAAAAACTATTTCTACTGGCAAAACTGTTTGGCTTTTCAACATAATGTATTTTGTTTTAAGGAAAATAGAATTTAATATATTAAAAGACGGATATGCTAAACGCATGTAACTATTCAATAAATGAAATTGGAAGGGTAGATTCATATTTTCTTTAATATAGCAAACATAAAAGTGATACAAGTTGCGATATTATAATCATTACTTCTACTGGTCTATGTGCATTGCTTGATCATAATTCCCTTATTTATATAACTATAGTAGAAAATAGCTTTGAAGGGATTTTTTTATTCGGCCTACAGTGGCTCATAACTCTTTTGTCAGATTTCATAAAGAGTCATTTCTTTATAAAAGTTTTTTATAAAGATTCTTCTAATACAAACTAAATCAATCATTATTTGTTGGTAATTGAGAAAGGATAGAGTATCCTTTACGCTATAAATCTTAAAACTAAAATGCTCTATGTTTAATGAAAAGAGAGGTAGTATGTTGCATGGAATTCTCTTGATTGCCCTTTTCTCATGCGCCTCATTCTACATTGCAGAAGCCAAGGTTATTTCCAATCTTTCGCTTAGCCCAATGATAATTGGTATATTATTAGGTATGCTATATGCTAATAGTCTCCGTAATCATCTTCCAGCAACTTGGGTACCCGGCATACAGTTTTGTGCTAAAAAACTCTTACGACTGGGTATCATTCTTTATGGATTTCGTCTCACGTTTCAAGATATTATTTTAGTAGGAGCACCGGGTATTATCGTAGATATTGTCGTAGTTGTTGTAACTATTGTAGGTGGTGTTTTCATCGGTAAACTCCTCAAAATGGATGAGGATATCGCTTTGCTGACAGCTATAGGGAGTGGTATTTGTGGTGCAGCTGCTATATTAGGCGCAGAGTCTACCATTCAGACCAAGCCATATAAAACGGCTGTCGCTGTAGCTACAGTTGTGATATTTGGTACTGTAGCCATGTTTATTTATCCGATATTCTATGCCAATGGAGTCATTCTGATGTCACCCGAGGAAATGGGAATTTATACGGGCGCTACTTTGCATGAAGTTGCACATACAGTTGGTGCTGGCAATTCGATGGGGCAAGACATATCAAACACAGCTATCATCGTGAAAATGATCCGTGTGATGATGCTTGTACCAGTATTATTATTCCTTAGTTGGTGGGCCGCTCGTAAGACAAAACATGATAAGACAGCCGATCCCAATACACCCAAAGGTAAGGTGGCTATTCCTTGGTTTGCTTTAGGTTTTCTATTGGTTATTGTTATCAATTCTTTAATACCTTTTCCCGTTCCGCTTATCGAAACAGTCAATAATATTGATACCTTTCTACTAACTATGGCTATGGTGGCTCTAGGTGCTGAAACTAGTTTTGATAAATTCAAAAAAGCAGGCCCTAAACCCTTCTTGCTTGCATTTATCCTATTCATTTGGTTGTTGTTTGGCGGATACTTCGTTACGCGTGCAGTAGCACCTATGCTAATGTAGAGCAGGCCATATCTTATAGGTCCATGGATCGTATTGTTTCGATTGTTAGCTTAGCTGCCTCTCTGATTCTTTCAATAAAAAAATATACCCATTCTTCAAAAGTACTTGTTTCGTGGGTCAATTGTAGTGTTTTGTAATAGCGCGAACTCTGCTTTTGCAAAGCCTTAGAAAGCAATAGGATTGATTTGGGATCAATTTGAGTTTCATAAAGATACAATGCATTGAGCAATCGTCCTATTCGTCCATTGGCATCTATGAAAGGATGAATAGCCTCAAATTGATAGTGTATTAATGCTGCTTTAACAAGTATATCTTCCTTATCATTGTAATGAATATAATTCTCCAGTTCATTAAGAGCAGCATTCATATCCACATCAATTGGGGGAACATACATAGCTGTTTTTAAATTTTCTTCTGCCCTTCCTAGCCAAATGGCCGTACTCCGATATTCACCGGGATATTTTTTATTATAACGACTACTGTTTGTCATCAGGAAATGAGCATTTTTCAAGAGCCTACTGCTAATTGGTAAGTCTTGGAGAGAATTGATCGCATAATCATAAGCTTTATGTGTATTTTCAATCTCAACTTTATCTTCCTCATCCAGTATGACATCACCTAAAACCTCCGAAAAAAGATATGAAGCCTGTCGAATGCCTTTTGTTAGTTGCCAGGATGATTCAGCCTCTAAGCGTTGCAACTCCATAATCTTCTCTTTGCGTAGCGATAGAGATTCGCGCTTCAGTTCGCTTAGTATTGCTTCGGTTTGCTGCAATAGTAAAGCGAGTTTATCTGTTCTTTTTATCTCGATTTCGGTCAATGGCATGGGTATGAAAGAATAAAACGTAGCTTCTCCGCTCATATTCTTACGATATCTATATGGGTTTTGCCGCCAATTTTTAGTTGTACTTCTATCCATATTTCGATGTTTTATATTCTTCAATTAACTCAGCTATTCGTTTTTTGATTGCAGGGGTTTGTGTCTGACTTACTAGTTTTTCTGCAAACCCAACCCACCGTTGGCTCTGCTCCAATCGAAGAAAATTTAAGTTCAACCCCTTTTCTCCTAGCCTAAATCGATCTAATGCATCCGCGTCTTTAAATAGTTTGAAGAGCAATATTTTATTTTCTTTCTCTCTATCATCAGATTCTATAATATTGGATAGTCCAATCTCATCATCCTGGTCATGATACTTTATGATCTGGTAAGCCAATGGATTGAAGTCCAACCCATTGGTCTTGCAGTAGACTTTATAATAATTTGCACCTCTATATCCATGTCCCACATCTAAATAATCATTTTCGCGACGCGTATCGTGAAACAAGGTCGCATGTATTACTGGCAATAAGAGTTGCTCGTCGGACCCTAATATCTCATTACCAATTAAAAGTATATAGAGTAATACTCGTTCTGTATGGTCTGTGAAATGGATTTCCGATGGATTATATTCAAGATGAATTGCCATGTAACTCTGCCATTTCTTAAACAAACGTTGTATCTCATCACTTTGTTGTTTGATAATAGAATCTGGTATGTGCATAAGACCTTTTTATGTAAATAAACAGCTTAGTTGATGCAAAGTTTGTGCTATGTCACCAGATACACCGATTGATTTATTCTTTATTTCTTCCGGGATATACAGTTCACTCTTCAGATTGAATGTGATATAAGTAGAGTGGGGTTCTTGAATAGCCAGTTCCATCAGGGGGCGTTTTATAAGCTGGTTGTATCGGCCGATGCCCAACTCAAGAATCACTAATTTCTGATTTCTATATTGAGTTAAGAACTTATGAAGCTTTTCGCTTTTATCGTCAATGCTTTGAAAACCAGTCTTGAAAGTTCCTTCAATTTCGAAAACCCTATTGGCATCAAATCCAGAAAGCTCCAAATGTGTATCACCATTTGATGTGATTACAAAATAATCCTTCCCCTCAATAATATTTAATAAATCTTTCATCACCTGTGAAGGTGTATAGTCATTGATCCAATATTGGATCAGACGTTTAAAAAACTCCTCTCGATCAGTTGAATTAGGATAGCGATGAAAACATCCCTCAACCACGTTTTTAATCCCAAATCTTTGCTGAAAATCACCAAACTGTTTTCTAAACATTTCATTATTAGCAAATATATGATATCCTTCTGCAATTGAAAGTCCATTACTTGCGCCTATCAAAATAGCGTCAGCTTCTTTGATACTATTATATACGTTTACTATTTCTGTCATGTTTAATATATTCTTGATGGGTTGAATAATAACGTTTTATCCAATTGCTCAATCCCATCTGTTGATTTGCCTAAAAGTCGTTTCAGCGTCAATGCTACATCATCATTGATGCCGATACTTTTAGAAGCTATTTCTTTAGGAATTATGGCATGTTGAGGATTAATTGTAATATATGTCGCTCTATTCCATTGATAAACCATATTCATGAAAGGCTCTTTAATGAACATCGGTGTCATCATACCCACTCCCAACTCCAGGAAAACTGTCTTTTTGTTCGCATTTTTCTGTAAGAAATTTCTATATCTTTCCATCTCTTTTTGGTAGAAGTCGCCTTGTAAGAATCCATAAGATCGCACCCATGGAGCCATATCCTGTTCGCAATGAGGACAACGTGGTATGTATGATTCTGGGAGAGAATCATTTTTGATTAATGCATGCAGCTTATTTACCATGGATTCATTATGATATATTTCATCGTGGCATGGGCTGCTGCATTGCCAGTAGCGCCAATCTCCTTGGATTTGCGTTATCTTATTCGCGGGAAATGTTCTATAAAACTGCGCATCTTGGTTGGTGGTAGCGATATAATAATTTTTCCCGTTTAATAGTTCGGCTAGATCTTTATATGTTTCGCCCGTATGGCAATCATAGATATATTTGATAGTTCTCAAGAGCAAGGCCCAACGTTCGCCTCGGGTAGGCCCTTTATGATATAAACCATCAAAGAAGCTGTGAAAACCATATTTATTTTCCAGTGATCCAGCTAACATCTTAAATACCTCATCACATTGGTAATAGAATTTGAATCCAGAAGCTGCAGACATGCCTGAGGCACCTCCAACAACAATCGCTTCAGCCTCTTCTATCTTTTTTCTTATTTCCTTAATCTGTTTATTCATAACCATTTAATCTAATCTATATTTCAAGTGCAAAATTAATGGTTCAATAAATCATGGTGTCTACCAGTATCCGATGAAAAACTACCATTTTGATAAAGAAGATTCTTATTTCTTGTAATCCTTCAAAAACTGTGTGACTGTTTGTCCGGTTTGTTGTTTAAAGAATCGCATCAGATGGTTGGGCTCTGAAAAATGTAAGGTAAAAGCAATTTCTTTGATAGATTGATTCGTAAACAATAGTTCGTTTTTAACTTCCACCAATAGCCTTTGTTTAAGTAGATGAGTTGCAGATACACCAAACTCTCTTTCAATCGCCTTATTTAGTGTGATTCGGCTAATATTCATCAGCTGTGCATAGTCGTTGACCCGATTTAAGGTGCGAATATTTTCCTCTAAGAACTTCTTGTATTGATAAGCATAATTGTTGTGTGGCAAGGAAAATGGTAAATTATAAAATGAGGCGTAGAAACGATTAAGGCATAACAGAAATTGATAAAGAATGGCAACAATCATATGATAACTATCGGCTACAGGTTTTTGTAGTTCATTTTTCATGCTTCTCAACATCTCTAAAAATGGTTCCATTTCATCCACAGTCATATCCAGGTGGGTAGGGTGATCATGTTGATAACAGTAAAGTAAACGAAACATGAAATACTTGTCGGAAAGAAAATTGTTAATGAACTCTTCCTGGAACACAAGAAATGTATAGTCCATATCCTCTAAAGATATTTGCCATTCTTGTTGTTGAAAAGGCGATATTATCAGGAGCATGTTATCATGTAGTTCAATAGCTTTTCCATTGAGAAATAAATTTCCTTTGGCTTTGCGAAAAAAGAAAAACTCATAGAAGTCCGTTTTATATCTTCTGCTATTATCAAACCATCCACGTTTTTCGCTACTCTCTGCCGTATTCAATAGAAAATCAACTCCACAAGCCGTTTTCGAATACTTGAGCAGTGATATCTGTTGTGACAAATCGTCAGGAAAAAATCCAAGCTTTTCAATCTGTACCATATTATATTCTTTAAATATCTAACTTCCTTAATAATAAGTAAATAGCCGAGTCTGTAAAACCGTTTTCTAATACGAGAAATTAATGATTGTCGATCAGCCTTATTCACTGGTTGGAGTAAGGCTCTCTAGTAAGATGATCAGCCTTAACCATCATTCTCACGACGGCTGTCTTGTAGAATGGTTAAACATTACTGCTTATTGTATTTAGTATTATTGGCTTCACGGGAGCTTGCTATACCCTTCAACACTTCAATTTGCTATCGATGGAAATACTGAATAAAATGCAGTAAATATATCTTCGCTTAAGACTAATCGCAAAAATAGCATTTATATGTTATCACCTAAATAAACGAATTTCCACTCTAATCATTATTTATTTTTGAATAGAATAAACATTCATATTTCAAGAAAATTTGCACTGAATTTGCCAAAATGATAATAATCAGCGTGATAGTGATTTAGTGCAAAAATACTACAATATATATTAGGTACCAGTTGAATGTATAAAACAATGGAATGAGTATATGTGTTAAAGATTAATGTAATTGTTGATAATGATGCGATAATAATAGATAATTCATGTATTTTTATTCTTTTAGCTGAATGTTGTACGGATTAAAATAGAAGTAAAATGAAAAAAGTAAAAATGTTCTATCAGCCAAAATGCCCATTCTGTAAGATGGCGTTTAAATATATAGACGAATTGAAACAAGAACA
>CAMTPC010000076.1 GCA_947074295.1 uncultured Bacteroides sp.
GTTTTCAGGAAGCCTTCAAACAGAAATGTTTGGAGGCTTTTTTTGTTGGGGTAATTGCGGTGAAATTCGTGCAAATAAATATGGATCAGCGGATATACTGGGTAGTTATGTTTCTTTTTAGGAGAATATTATTGCCTGTCTACATCTGAAGAGCTTTAATATACTCAACATATCTAAACTATGTTCGTGAGCTTATGGGATGTTGTTATATATGAAACTTTCATTTATATAATCGAAATCCGAGAAAAAATCTCTTGTCATAGTTCTTATGTAGAGAAAATGATCAGTTGTAGTAGTCAGTAACTTTGCAGCATCAAAAAATGGTAAAATCCAAGCATCACTTTTGAATTTGGATTCTGAATAAAAAAGGGTCCCTATCTTTTTGTTAAGCAAAAAAACAAAGAATATGAACAGCCAAACAAATCTGAGTTCTTTAAAAAAACTCATTGTGTGATACAAAGTTAGAGAATTACAATCAAAAGGTCTCAATAAGAGTCAAATTTCTCGCAAAATAGCTATTTATCGCGGCACCGTTCGCCGATACCTGTCAATGACCGAAGAGGAGTTCGTTCAAAGTAATAGCTTCCGACGTGATTATGGTCATAAACTTGACGTTTATAAAGACTTTATCTTATCCCAACTAGAAGACACGCCTTATTTCTCTAGCAGTCAAATTGATGACCGTTTAAAAGAGCGCTATCCCGACTTTGATGATGTGTGTAGCAAAACCGTTTATAATTACGTGATTCATTTAGTTTTCAAGCATAATCTAACTAAAAATCCGGAAGATAATCATCGTCAATTCGAGAAGTTGCCGGAAAGTCCTTTTGGCGAATACGCTCAGGTAGATTTTGGCGAACGATATATGAACACCTCAATTGGCACTTCAGTCAAAGTCTATTTCTTCGTGATGGTAATGTGTCGTTCACGTCAGAAGTTTATCTATTTCAGTCAACGCCCATTCAACACCGCGTTGACTGTTTACGCCCATGAACTTGCTTTTCAATATTATGGCGGTAAACCTGAAAAGATTATTTATGATTAGGATAAAGTCTTACTATATGCGGAGAACCTTGGAGACCTGATTCTTACCCATGGTTTTAGAAGTTTTGTAAGCGAGCAGCACTTTGAATGCATCTTTTGCCGGAAAGCAGATCCGGAAAGCAAAGGCAAAGTGGAAAATGTCGTGAAATACGTAAAGGGTAATTTTATGAAAGGGCGCACATTTACAGATATCCAGAACCTGAATGCAGAGGGTGTGACTTGGCTTGAGAGAACTGGTAACGGTTCACTTTATCATGGTATACATCGCATACCCGCAGATGTATTTGAGCAAGAACGCTCTTATCTGATACCTTATGTGGGTATCCCAACCGCACCCAAGGATGAAATGCGTGAGTACAAGGTGCGAAAAGACAATACCATCAATTATCGCTGTTGTTATTATACAGTTCCCACAGGAAGCTATATCAATAGAAGTACAACCGTCTTTGTGGAAGAAAGAATGCAAATGCTTACTTGTGGAGAAGGATAATTATCAGAAAGATGGGATAGCCTTGTGTTCTGACGTAACTCCTGAAAATAGTGATCCAAATGTATATAACCGAATCTTCTGATAATGGAAAATAAAGAACTATTAAAGGGATATGCCAAAGAACTACGTTTGTATAATCTGATGTCCAACCTAGATAATATGGTGCATGGTGCTCAAGAGAACAAGCCGACTTATCTAGAGTTCATTACGGAAGTCTTCGCCAAGGAGGTTGAATGTAGGAGAAAACGAGATTTAGACAGGCGTCTATCTTCGGCGCATTTACCAGTCAGGCATGATTTACAGGATTTTGACTACGACTTCTCATCGGGCATTAACAAACAGCATATGAAGGAGCTAAGAAAGCTTGTTTGGCTGGAACAGTACTATAATGTAATTCTTATAGATCCCAGTGGTATAGCTAAGACTTACATCGCGGCAGGACTTGTCTACGAAGCAGTAAAGAATGGTCAGAAGGTCTACATGATGACAATGGAAGAGGTTGTCACTATCATTAAGATGAAAGAGATATCTCCTTCGGCTATGACATCCTATAACAAGCTGCTTAAAGCAAATCTTGTGGCCATAGACGATATAATGCTCTTCCCAGTGAAAAAGGAGGATGCCGTAGGCTTCTTAAATCTTATCAATCAATTACATGAAAGGACATCTATCATTATCACAACAAATAAGGCTCCAACAGACTGGGCTGAAACTCTGGATGATACAGTGCTGGCTACCGCATTGCTTGATTGTCTTTTATATCGTCGTGAGGTTATAAAACTGAGCGGGACAAGTTATCGCTTGGAGAATAGAAAGACTATCTTCAAAAATAATGATAATTAAAGAATACGCTCATCGGGGCGGGTGGTCCCGCCCCTTGCCGCTAAGGCGCTACCCGACCGAAGAGGTTATAAAATGTTGAATAAAAAGTGCTGCAACAATTTTACGAAAAAATGTTGCTTTTAAATTTGCTTATTACAACATAGGGTATTCTGTATATTATTTGTGAGATGTCTATCTTTTAAGAAGATTATACTGGCATTATATTTATCCTCATTCAACTGAACATTCTTCTCATTTAAAAAGATATTGAATTAAACATCTGTCTTTTCATACTTTGCAATATCAAAATTGTCGATTAAAATTATGGAAGGGATATTACAGAAAATATTGTCGCTTTTCATGATACACAGATATTCATCAAACGGATAACAAAAATCGTGTAAATATATAGACTCAGAATGAAGCCATCCTTTTTTTATCTCTTAATTATTTAATATAAAATCCATAGATTTATCCAACAAAAGATTTAACTAAAATAATTAACAATATTTGTAGTGTAGGGAAATTGTAGAAAAACAATCTTGTTTGTGGTTAAATATATTATCAAACTCTTTTAAATATGCATAACTATGAAATTAATTATTTAAATATAATAATTATTACATTACGGTAAAATATTAATATTTAATCTTAATATTCTGATTCTCTTGTATTATGCCTTTTTTATTTTAAAATAATTAGGATAATATTTATATATTAGGATGTGTATATGCTAATATTATTTGCAAAATATTAATTGATGTAATATATTTGTCAAATAATACTATTCAAATATAATCTTAAAAACTAAAAAAAATGAAACACAAAACATTTTTACTTCTTATTTTATGTACGATAATATCGTCATGTGTTAATCTTTATACAGAAGAATCAGATGTAAATGAAGAGCATTCAAGTAGAATTCCTATTTCCTTAGTAAGTGGTATAGTTGAACTTAATACCAAAACACGTATGAATGGTTCTATATTTGAAAATGATGATAAGATAGGTTTGTATATATTAAAACAACCGAATAATATTTTAGACTCCCGCTATGGTGATAATTGTCAGTATACATATACTAATAATGGTTTTCAGGGGGCAGAAAGCATTTATTATCCTGATGAATATACTTTGTGCGACTTCATAGCTTATTATCCATATAATGAAAAAGGGTTTACAAATGAAGGAAATACTATCGTTGTTACTACAATGGCTAACCAGTCTACACCTAATGCTTTTTCTGAATCAGATTTTATGCTAGCAAAGACGTTTAATGTTAAGCCTAGTAGAAATGCGGTATTGCTTAACTTCAGCCATAAGTTCGCTAAAATTAACATATCAGTCAAAATACCAGAAATAAGTCAGCCTGAGGAAATGCTTAAAACTTTAGCAGTAAAATTTGATAATGTATATACCGAAACTGTATATAATATTGATGATGATGAATTCGTATTTTATGCATTGCCACAGGCTATCACACCATATGGCGAATGGGAAATAGATCAAGAAAAAGCTTTAATTAAAGGGAAAAAAGCTATTCTAGTACCACAAGAGTCATCGAATTGTCGTATTATCTTACAGGTAAATAATCGTACATATACAAGTGAATTTCCTGCAGACTTAACATTAGAGAGTAATATAAGCAATCATTTACAAATTAATTATGATCCATCGATTGGAATAGAAGCGATTATACCGTCAATCGAAGATTGGGAAGAGGATGATACAATATATGAATCTAACTTAACTGAGGAGAAGAAAAATAATACTATATCTATATCTACTTTAAACTTTAATCAGACCTCTATAATTCAAATAGTTTCTTCTGAAGGTGATATAATGGGCGAAATTTGCAAAGAGTATCTTTTAAATGATATAATAGATGCTGCTGCATTAGTGTATTATTCAAAAGATAATCCTATGTCTGGTAAAGTACTTCAGCTTATTAATAAAAGCGGTAACGTTCATGGCGGTACAGTAGTCTGGAACACAAATAACACTTTTGATTATACTCCTGGTAATCACAATCTGATCACTAGCCTTTGCATTGATGAAAATGGAAATTTTATAGAATCACCTGCAAATGATTCACCAAACATTGTAGCCAGAGAATATATGTTAGTCGATACACGTAGTAGTATTACAGAAAGATATGGTGTAGTAAAGATTGGTACACAATTTTGGATGAGAGAGGATTTGCGCGCAACTAATTATAGTGACGGGACGACTATATCAGATCTTACTTCTGATTTAGCGGCAACAGTAGCTGGCTTTTATACAAATAGAGGCAATTATTTTTATAACTTTAAAGCAGTTAATTCACTGAAAATGTCTCCTGATGGATGGTCTATACCAAATACTTCGCAATGGGAACTACTTTTTAATTATGTAAATAATGAATCTGCAAAAATTAAATCTTTGAACTGGACTATTTATGATGGAATAACTGTAAGCAATAATATTACAGGATTTGAATGTATGGCTATAGGTAACTATTATCAGGTAGTATCTCCTACAAAATTTTTTGGTTACAATGAGTATGTTAATTATTGGTGTTGGAGTGCTGTACCAACTTTAACCTTTGATGATAGAGGTATTCATATTAGTTATACAAATAATGGGTTTGGCTCATGTCGATATAATGAATATTCAGGATACGCAATTCGTTGTATAAGAGATTAATGAATAATAGGACTAAATTTTTAATAATCATGCTATATTCTTTTTGGGGATATAGCATGATTTCTTGTGTCAATCTATTATCAGATGAAGATAATGGAACAGGATCGCCTCAGCCAGGAGATATTACCATATTAATTAATGCGTCAAATCTACATCAACAGGTTTATACATCATTTAAAGAGGAAAGTCTTGGCTTATATGTATTATTTGGAGAAAACAAATTAGATGAAGAACGCTATATTTCTAATGAAAGGCATATCTTTGTTAACTCAGGTTTGACTTCTAAAAATAATATTTATTATCCTATTTGTAAAACGCAATGTACTTTCTTGAGCTATTATCCTTATACTAAAGATGGGGTGCCGGATGGGCAGCAGATTATGACGGTGGCTGTTAAAGCGGATCAAGATTTGTTGGTTTCTTATAACGCATCAGATTTTATGACTGCGCGGGTTGTTGGTGTTTCACCTTCGACAAAAGAAATATCTTTGCCACATGAACATCGATTTTCGCAATTGAATATAAGAATCAAATGTGTATCAAATACAGATCCAGAAACTGTAAGACGCCTTAATCCAACAGTCTTGATTAATGATACTTATACGATGGTTGATTATCATTTTAATAATCATTTATTCTCTAATTATCGTGCAAGGCAATCCATCATTCCTTATGGTCAATGGGTAGTAGATGATAAAATGCTCGTCGGAAAGAAATGCATCTTAATACCACAACTCTTACCTGCTGAAACACTTATCGCGACACTTGTAATAAATGATAAAACATATGACTGTAAACTGCCATATGATTATAACTTGGAAAATGGAAAGTCTCATGAGCTGACATTATATTATGATGCAAGTTTGGGTGTTTCTGAGATTAGTACTTCTATTAATGATTGGAAGCAAGGTGAAAACTCTTCGATAACGGCAGTAAATCGTGATGAAAAAGAATATCTTTCAATAAATGAACTCAATTTTAATGAAAGCAATGTGTTTCATATTAAATCAAAGGGCAAGTTAATTGGGCAAGTTTGCAAAGAGTTACTTTATAATGATCTCATCGATCATGAAGCTATAGTAATTTATAGGGCAAAAAATGGAGTTATCGATGATTCACAAGGTATTGTATGGCGTATTTTGAATGATAAAACAGACTGTCATGGTGGAAATGTTCTTTGGGAAAAGATTACGAACAATTTTGAGTATATACCAGGAAACAAGCCATTGGCAAATGATATTTTCTTCGGTGAAGATTCAATGCTTTATTATCAGAAACCGCAGCAATGCTTGATGATAGCTGCAGATCCAGATCTATTATCTGATTATCGCATCAATGAGATTATAAAATATCCAATAGTCAAGATTGGTACCAGTTATTGGATGCGCGAAGATTTGCGAGCTTCACGCTATAATAATGGCAAAGCTATAACATTAAAAACAACCTCTGGTTTTACGAAGAAAAGCGCAGGGTATTTTAAAGAAGGTTCTTTTATATTTTATAATAAAGCTGCCCTTTCAACAGGAAATTTAGCACCAAGTGATTGGAGAATAGCCTCAATAAATGATTGGGAAAGATTGAATAGCTATATAAAAGGGAAATCATCCTATTTGAAAGAATGTGATAAATGGTTGGACATAGTTTATGATTCTTTTAATTATTCAGGATTTTCATCTTTACCTACGGGTTATTTTGGTGAAGCAAGTGGAGGGGGTGAAAGTAAATACGTTTCCAATCAATATACAGCGTATTGGCAGATGAATAATGCGAACGATAATTTAGCCGAAACGGCTATAATCTTAAGATACGATATGGATCAATTGCGTCCTGCAAGTTATACAGATTACTCTGGTTACTGTGTTCGTTGTGTCAGAGAATAGCTTTTCTTAGCAAACTATTAGTGGGTTAATGTTTATGTTTTTTCTTTTTTCAATTATCTTTGTACACTCTTTATACTTATAATAGGTATAGTTTGACGATAATGAATTGATTAACAAATAAAAAACGAATTTATGGCAATGCATACTTGGTTTGAGTGCAAGATCCGTTACGAGAAACTAATGGAAAACGGAATGAATAAGAAAGTTACTGAACCTTATTTGGTCGATGCACTAAGCTTTACTGAGGCAGAAGCACGCATTATTGAGGAAATGACTCCTTACATTACAGGTGAATTTACAGTATCTGATATTAAACGTGCCAATTACAGCGAACTCTTCATGAGTGATGAGGATAGTGCGGATCGTTGGTTTAAAGCGAAACTTATTTTTATAACTCTTGATGAAAAGAGTGGGGCTGAGAAGAAATCATCTACACAAGTACTTGTACAAGCTGCAGATTTGCGCGACTCTATCAAAAAACTAGATGAAGGCATGAAAGGCACGATGGCCGATTATCAGATTGGTATGGTGTCTGAAACTATGCTTATGGATGTTTTTCCATATAGTGCTGAGCCAAACGATAAACCCGAGTTTAGCGAAAAATAATTTATAAAAACATTATGAGTATTGCTGCGAATTTAAAACATCTGTGGGCTGAGCTTCCTGAGGGAGTCCAGTTAGTTGCTGTTTCAAAATTCCATCCCAACGAAGCTATAGAAGAAGCTTATCGGGCAGGACAGCGCATTTTTGGAGAGAATAAGGTCCAGGAAATGTCTGCTAAATACATTTCTTTGCCGAAGGATATTCAGTGGCATTTCATAGGTCATTTACAGACCAATAAGATCAAATACATTATTCCATATGTAACATTGATACATGGAGTGGATTCTTATCGTCTTCTTAGTGAAATCAACAAATATGCTGTAAAAGCAGACAGAGTGGTGAAGTGTCTACTACAAATTCACATTGCACAGGAAGAGACAAAATTTGGCTTCAATTATGATGAATGTCAGACGATGCTTTCACAAGGAACATGGAAAGAGCTTTCTAATGTGCAGATTTGTGGTCTGATGAGTATGGCGAGCAATATTGATAATGTAGATCAGATTAAGAAAGAATTTAGTCAACTCCATGATTTTTTTCTCAAGGTAAAACAAGAATACTTTTCTGATTTTGAATATTTCACAGAATTGTCTATTGGAATGTCAGATGACTATAAATTGGCAATAGAGGAAGGAAGTACATTAGTCAGGATAGGAAGTCGGATATTTGGAGAAAGATATTATTAAAATACAGTTATTATGGCCGATCTTAAAACTACATTTGCAGGGCTTCAATTGAGAAACCCAATCATTGTTAGTAGCTCAGGACTTACTAATAGTGCCGATAAAAACAAGAAACTTTGCGAGGCTGGTGCTGGAGCTATTGTTTTGAAATCTCTTTTCGAGGAGCAGATTACTATGGAAGCTGATAGTCTGAGAAGTTCAGAGTATGCTGAGGGTAATGACTATTTAGTTGATTATGTGCGTGGTCATAAGCTCGTCGAATATATTCAACTCATTGCTGATAGTAAGAAGCACTGTAATATACCTATCATTGCAAGCATTAATTGCTATACTGACTCAGAATGGATTGACTTTGCAAAACAAATAGAAGAAGCTGGTGCAGATGCTCTTGAAATCAATATTCTAGCACTTCAAACAGATCGAGACTATAAATATGGATCTTTTGAGCAAAGTCATATTGATATATTGCGTCATATAAAGAAAGTGACTCAGCTCCCAGTGATCATGAAGCTTGGCGAGAACTTGACTAATCCAGTAGTACTTATCGATCAGCTATATGCTAATGGAGCTGCAGCTGTAGTATTGTTCAATCGTTTTTATCAACCTGACATTGATGTTGAGAAAATAGCTTATACTACGGGCGATGTATTTAGTGTGCCAGCTGATCTCAATACTCCCCTTCGTTGGATTGCTATCGCATCAGCTGCTGTGGATAAGATTGATTATGCGGCTTCGGGTGGTGTACACTCGGCTAAAGACATCGTAAAGGTGCTATTGGCGGGTGGATCGGCTGTGGAAATGTGTAGTATGATCTATCAGAACTCATCGGCCTGTATTCAAGAGATGCTTACTTACCTGGAAGGCTGGATGAAAGCTCAAGGCTATGATACTATATCACAGTTTAAAGGAAAGCTCAATGCCAAGGATGTAAAAGGTGTTACTATGTGGGAACGTACTCAGTTCTTAAAATATTTCAGCAGCAAAGAATAATTATTATATTTTCTTTCAATAATAAACAAAGCCCGGATGTACTTTAGTAGATCTGGGCTTTGTTTTGTATTATCGTTTACAGAGGCTTTTGAAATCACAATATGTGCATTTTTTTAATTCACCCGTCTGGCAGAATAAGGTATTTTCTCCAAAAATCTCTTCAAGTAAATTAAGCAGCAATGTTCTGAATTCGGCATTATAGTCATTGAAGTCCTCAATAGCTCTTTTCTCTTTTCTTTCTCCTATCTCAATGACAGGCGAATAGCTTTCGCTCGCAGCACGATGAATGTAAAGCAGAGCAGGTGCTACCTTGTATTGATCTTGTTTACAGCCTATGGAAGCATAGAGAAAGGTTTGGAAGATATAGTTTGGGCGTTTGTCGCTGGGTGTGAAAAGCTCTTCCATATTTTTTAGATTTTTGGGCTGTCCACCAGTCTTATAGTCCACTATTCGTATTGTACCTTCTTTTAGGTCGATTCTATCTATTATTCCACCCATTGTTAAGCGAATATTGTTAGACAGCGTCACTTCTTCTTTAATCTTCTTTTCCATCCCCACCATCTCAAATGGAGCATACAGGAGATCATTGCGTAGGAGCTGTTTTAAATAAGAAACTATCACTTTCGAATTGATAAGTTGGAGCCCATTATATTCTGGCCTTTCACTATCGCTTATATGAAAAAAGTCCTCTTTAAAAGCCTTTTCAACATATCTTTCTAGAAGTGCATTGTCTTTCAATAATTTTTCCAGATCATCTTTATTAATCATTTTAGTATTGGCACAAAGTGTCTCATAAACTATTTCTGCTGCTTGATGGAAGATAGTTCCAAATAATGCTGAGTCAATTTCGGCGCTGATTTCATTGGGCATTTGTATGGCAGCTATATATCTGTAATAAAACTTAAGCGGACAATCTAAATAGGTGTTCAAAGCCGATGGAGATAAAATACCAGCCTGTGGGTTAGTGTTCATATCGAAACGTCTGCACAGTTGAGCCTGGATTTCTGGGGTTTTTGCTATGCTGATATCACGTCTAGCTTGTGGTTCTTGTCCAGCCTCCAGATATTCTTGATGTATGGGATGTGCCCACTCTATAAGAAATTGCAGCATGAAGCGTGACATTTCCCCGCGGTTCAAACCATCAGAAGAGGTATTATAGGATAGAGTTATGTTTTCGGCACGCTGAATGAGGCGATAGAAATAATAGGCATAAACAGAAATCTTATGTTCTATAGTAGTCATCCCGAACGCTTTTCGTAGGTTGTAGGGTATAAATGATGAAGTTCCACCTGACTTTGGTAATTGCCCCTCATTGAGCGATAATATTAGCAGATTCTTAAAATCCAGGTTACGAGTCTCTAGTACACCCATTACCTGCATGCCTATTGCTGGTTCGCCATGAAAGGGAATATTAGCTGATGTCAGGATACGATTAAGTAAGCGTTTCAATGTATCGATGCGCACTTGGAGTTCACCTGTTTCTATCAATGTGGTAAGTCGGCTCACTACGGTATAACATTTAAAGAGCGATTCTCGATAAAGCTGATTGAATATATCATCGGCATCTTTTTCTTTCTTGTAGAATGAAGCTATTTCTTTTAAAAGCTCCCCAATGCCTTTGCACAATGAAAGTATAGAGTTGATTGGTGTAAAGACCAGCTTCAAAAACGCATCTTGTTGCAGTTCAGATGGTAATGGGTAGAAACGATTCTTTTTTGTTAAATCCTTCTCTAGTTGTTCGGCATTTTCAGACGAAAGTCGTGTATAGGGATGATTCAATACACTTTTCACAATGTCATAAATATAACGTCCAGAGTCGGGACGATAGCCGCTAGTTTGTAGTTCGATATAGGCATTGACGAAACTGAATATCGGGGTTTGTGCCAAAGGAAATCCCATGGTGATATTGACATTCTGCACTGTATCGGGTATAGAGTGGAGGGTTGTGAGCAACAAGGTTTCATTGCAAAGCACCACAGCATTCTCCTTTTCTTCACCACCTGCTGGGAGCGTATCCAGCCATTGAGGGATATAGCGAGCTTGTGCACTTTCTGTAGCAGAGGCAAGATAGGTCACATTTTTGGGTTGACGCAGCACGTCGAAATAGCTGCTAGGTAGCTCATTCCCAAAATCTCTGAGGTTGCGCAATATGAATTCTCCGGCTTCATGGTAAGATTTGCGTATACCCTCCTTATCATCTTGATTTTTTGATGGGAATGAATAAAAAATATCATAATCCCAATAGAATAGAGCTTTGCCTTTGTCATGTAGTTTCTTGAAGAAATTGTGTTCCACTTTATTCAATACATTAAAGCCGACAAATACAAATTTATCATAGCCCAAGGTATCAGTGTCCAGAGTTTCCATTACTTCACGATAGAGCATTCCTTCGTAGGCTATACCCAGCTCTGTGAGTCTTTCTTTGTAACGCGAATAAATTGAACCTAAGCAGTCCCACAATGAAATGAATCGTTCTTTCAACACGGTGCGTTTCTCAATGGAGAAATTGTGAAAGAATTGTTGTATGGCGGCTTCTTGTTCTTCGTCCAAGAAATCGAGATCATCCATGATGTTTTTCAATTCTTGCAGATTGCTGAATAATTTTTCAGCAATCACTTGATTCTTGTCTATATCATCAAAATCGCCTATCAACAACTCACCCCAGAAATAAAAATCATCTAGAGTCTCTTCACTTCGTGTTTCTTCTTTGAAAATCTTGTAAAGCTCGCAAATCAAGCGTATAGGATCGCCTAGCTTCAGATCAGATAATTGTTGGAATAGCTCACTTATACTGATGTATGCAGGTGACCAAATAGGCTTGTTGGATTGATCCGCCAAATATTCATTAAAGAAAAGGCTGGCACGTTTGTTTGGGAAAATGAGGGCTACTTTTGATAGATCGTTCCCAAGTTTATTATAAAGATCCTGTGCGACGAGTTGTAAAAATGATTCCATGATATAGCATGTATTTTAATAGGGTATTTCCTTGTATAATTATTTATTTCTCTTATAGTATTCTATAGTGCTGATATTCAGTTTAATGAACTACAATAAAGCTGTTGTTGGTCACTTGCTTGCCGACTAGCCCTTTTCGATGTCGTAGGTAGGGCTCAACAGTGCGGTGACTAGGGCTACTTAAGTTGCTGGCGAGAGCTCTTTGGAAATCACGATAAGACAGCTTCTATTTTGCTTTCATCAACATACCATATATATCCCGATATGTGTTCATATTTCATATCAGCGAGTAGAGTCATATATTCTTTCACCTGTTTGGCATATTTCTTATGAGGTTTACCAAATTTAAAATCGACAACGATTGTGTGATCTTTATCCATCATCACACGGTCAGGGCGTTTTGTCTGCAGTATGCCTTTTTCCTTATAAATAATAGCACACTCATTGAAGAGACGCCAGTGCTCAGAATACCACTGATCCACCTGGGGCATGCTAAAAGCCTGCTCTGTCAATTGGCGAACTTCTTCTGCCATAGATCCACTGTCAATCACTCCTTCGAATATTAGGCGATCAATCGCTTTGTCTATATCAGTTTTAGTGCGAATGTTCGAGAATAGTGTGTGTAGTAATTGGCCTCGGTTGATAAAGCGATCATCAGATTCCTCAGGATCAAGTCCTTTGATGAAGTCGGCCGATTTGTTGGATTGCTTAAACTCTATTTCGTGAGCCAATGAAAGCATCTGAATAGTTTTTCCACTGGGCTTTATGGCCAGTTTATTGGTTACTTGTTTTTCTCCTCTCACTTCCGAAGTCATCAATTCGCCCCATTCAAAGGTGCCATCCACATCCATATCGGCATCTATACGTTGTGCCACAATGGGTAAAACATTTGATAGCAACTGCGACATGGACTTCGATTTGTTAGCTTCTGTCCAAAGAATGAGATTCTTAGCAGCACGGGTAAAAGCCACATAGAGGATGTTGAGGTTGTCTACCCACAGCTGAAGTCTTTCTTCTTCATAGTCTTTACGATAAATAGAATTGGCCATGCGGTTAGAATAATACATCGGCACCAAATCCAATTCCTTATAGGGGGCCTCTTGGGGCGAACACCACACCAACTGCATATTTGCCTCGCTTTCTAATGTCCAATCGCAATAGGGGATGAGTACGGTATGAAACTCCAATCCTTTGGATTTGTGTATAGACATGATTTGTATGCCATTTACTTCACCAGTAGGAATGGTTTTGCCCGACAAGGATTCTTCCCAATGCTTTAAGAATGTATCGAGATCTGATGAATTGCTCTGAAGATATTCGGTGACTGCATCGAAAAACGCGAACAGATACGCATCTTGGCGAGGGATATGGTGTAAGTCGAATATACGAAATAACTCCTCCAGAAGTTCATAAAGAGGCATCATACGTAGCCTATCTCCCTCATTGGTAAAAATCCAAGGAAGATACTCCTCAGGTGTGCTGCGAAACAAAGTATCGATGTCCCCATCAAACCCAATTACTAGTTGCTGATAATTAGTGAGTAAAGATAAAAGAGCAATTTTATTCTCATTATCAGCCAAATAAGCCACAGCGTCTATCATCATGCAAATAGAAGCTGAAGCATCTAGACGAAAAGCTTCGTTGGATACCACTTTCAGTTTTAATTCCTTGTCGAAATAGTCGGCTATATCGGGGATGGCTTTGTTCTTACGCACTAATATAGTAATGTCGTTGAGATGTACACCTTCATTGAGCAATCGCATTACCTCTTCGCCTAGTTCTATTAAAGTCTTCTCTGCATAGTTGTGTTCTTCATCTTTTGCAATGAATGAGGCTTTTATATAGCCCTTTTCTACCTTTTTGTTGGTGAGCTGCATCACATCAGAATAGGCCTTTTGTAAAGGCTCGCAATCTTCTTTTAGCTCATCCTTGTAGATCGTATTAAGAAAATCGATTGCTGCGTCAAACACCTCATTGTTGAAACGAATTATACGTGCTTCACTACGCCAGTTGGTATTCAGGGTTTGTTGGCGAATAGGGAAGTGATCGATCTGATCGTTCAACCCATTTAGGATGCCCCAATCTCCATTGCGCCATCGATAGATGGATTGTTTTACGTCTCCCACTATCAAGCTATCTGCTCCATGAGACAGACCCTCCAGTAGTAGCAATCGGAAATTATCCCATTGCATGCGGCTGGTATCTTGGAACTCGTCTATCATCACATGACGGATGTTAGAGCCTATCTTTTCAAAGATGAACGAAGAATCACCTTCTTTCATTAAATTATGCAGTAAGGCATTTGTGTCCGAAAGCAAGAAGCGATTGTGCTCATAGTTTAGGGTACGCACTTCTTCGTCAATATGAGTCAATAGTCGCACTTTGTTGAGATGCTGTAGAGAAAGTTCGCAGCTATTGATGATCATATTGTTCTTTGCGCGAAACTGTTCTGCTTGTTGCAACACCTCCATCAAAGTATCTTCTACCAAGGCGATAACGGTACTGTAGTTTGCAGCAGTCTTTGTCACCCAGTTTTGTGAACTTTCAAGACAAGCTTCTACCGTTTTGTTACGAGTCTCTTCATCCAATTCTCCATTCTTCAACTTGTTGAAATAGCTAGGAATTCCCCTTGATTTATTTTTAAAATCATCAATTGTAAGCTGATGTGCTTCGATTTCTTCTATGAATTTTTCGTAGAATCCTTTCATCTGTTCCAGAGCCTCTTTCTCGATATCTTTCAGGTGTTTGCTATATTCCTTTATCAAG
Organism: uncultured Bacteroides sp.; assembly: GCA_947074295.1. Classification (GTDB taxonomy): domain Bacteria; phylum Bacteroidota; class Bacteroidia; order Bacteroidales; family Bacteroidaceae; genus Bacteroides. The sequence continues at coordinate 14,919 of CAMTPC010000076.1, forward strand.
TTAGGATTATTGCGAAGTTTTTCTCGAAGTTGCTCGCCTTGTTCTATATAGCCTTCGTTAAAGATATTTCTACCGAAGCCTTTTATCTCACCCGCAACATTCCAGCGTTTATCGTCTGCTATACGCTCATAAATATAATCAAGCAACCATGCAAGCACCTGCGATGTAGCATCAAGCTTTTCTATTAAACTATCCACTGCATCGCTCAATACCTCAACATTCTTCAATTCGATATTTAGGTTTGGACTCAATTCTAGTTCGCGTGCTAGATTACGCATCACTGATTGGAAGAATGAATCAATGGTTTCCACTCTGAAGTGATCATAGTCATGCAGCATCAGATGCAAAGCTTCACCAGCTCTTTGTCTAACGACTTCAGCTGAATTTCCTGTAGTTTCGATTAATATATTAAGGTAGGATATTGAATCCTTGTCATTCTGCCATATACCATACAGTTGACTCAGAATACGTTCTTTCATCTCCGTGGTGGCTTTGTTGGTGAAAGTCACCGCTAGGATGTGGCGATAAGATTTAGGATCCGCTATAAGCTTTTTAATATATTCGATGGTGAGTGTAAAGGTTTTGCCCGAACCAGCCGATGCTTTATATACTACAAGTTCCATGGATTGATAGATTATTTTGAAATGTACATAACTGTCAGAACAAAAGTAAGTCAATTATGAAGAATAATGATAATATGGTTAAATATTTTTTGATATAAAGAGCTGTTTTCTGGTTTTTGAGAAAAGATGATAGATAAACAAAAAATCCCTGCAATACGCTAATCGAAAGTATTGCAGGGATTGAGAAAAAGATTGTATTATTGGATGCCGAAATCGCTATTTCAACATGATTGTTAGTGGCGAAATGCCATCAAAACACGTTTTATCGTGTTTGATATTTCCATTCTTGAAGCAAATATTCTTGGAATCCTCACCTTCAACAAAAAGTATAACTTCATCAGTAGGTGTCTTGAATCGAACATCATCAAATAAGATATTTTGTCCATCCAATACGTGTATTTCATTCTCTTCGGCATGTATTACCATATTGCGAAGTGTGAAGCCATTGGCGTCATTCAATGCGGTGATAAGTTTTTTGCAATAGACTAAGCCATTTTCAATCAAGACTTCGCTGAAAGGTATTTCAGGAATACCATTGGCTGTAAAGAATTCGTTGGCTGATTCGACAATGAAATCTTTGATATGTATATTCTTTACATCGGGAGTTAGGTGGTTGATTTCGCGGGCTGGTTTGCGTGCAGCCAATTCGCCCATATACATAGGATGCCCCAAAAGATCCCAAGTGAAAGCTTTTCCTACATTGATCATGCGAATGCGCTCAAAATAGTTACCATCACAGCCACCACCACGATTGCGTCGTGTTTTGTAGCGGATGCCCGAACGAGTTCCATCAAAGACGCAGTCATGCGCATAAACATTACGGATGACACCTGCAGTCTCGCTTCCCATGGTGATGCCGCCGTGACCTTTCAATGCCAATGAATGGCGTATAACAACATTTTCTGTTGGTTTGCCTACGCGCAATCCATCATCTGCGCGACCCGCTTTGAGTGTGAAACAGTCGTCGCCGCAATTGAGCGTACAGTATTCGATAAGTACATTGCGTGATGACTCGATATCTATACCATCGCCACTAGGCACTTCGACAGAGTGTACGGTTACACCGCGTATGATTACGTTCTCACAATAGATAGGAGTAACGTTCCATTGTGCGCTACGTTGTAAGGTAATCCCTTCGATAAGTACATTAGTACAGTTGATGGGGGAAATGCTTTTAGGACGATAAAAAGTGCGGCCATCCATGCCGTCGTAAATACGTTGTTCGATAGGCAGATCCACCGGAATATCATTTTCTACGACAGATGGACCGTTAGGGCGTTGGCGAATCTCAGCATCCATGGGTGGTCCCCAAATCGTGCCTTGCCCTGTTATAGCTATGTTGTTTTCACCATTGGCGTAGATAAAAGCAGCTGGTCCCATGATATCTATACCTTCATGGCGTGTAAAGACTGCTGGAAGATAATCTTCGGCATTACCCGAAAATACGATTTCCGCACCTTCCGAAATATGAAGATTGACGTTACTTTTCAGTGTTATTCGCTTTGAACTCCATTCGCCTGCAGGGATGATTACTGTTCCTCCGCCTGCTTCGCTGACCTCTTCAATCACGGTATTTACAAGGTCTGAGATAGACTGATCTGCCGTGATGCCGCGATCTGCTATGTTTACTGTTAAATTGGGGAATTCTGGTCGTTTAAATTCTGGCATCTCAAACGGTGCATCCTTAATGGGTTCGATGTGATGAGGCATCACATGTGCTCCAACTTGATCGACCAATGGCAGTGGGCGTTCAATCTTTGTACATTGGGTAAGTACGGTCGTGCTTAGAGAAAGTAAAGCAAGGAAAAAGAATCTCATCATTTTTTTGTTCGTCATATCTCTTTAGTTGTTTTTATGTCTATCAGTAAGACGGATAAACGATGTAAATGTAACTGAAAAATAGTGAGAAAAGTAGGGGTAGATATATAAAACAAAAAAAGCCGCTATCTGTTGATAACTGCTTGACATATTTTTTTGGGTAGTGGATACGAGAATCGAACTCGTATTACATGCGTGAGAGGCATGTGTCCTAA
>CAMTPC010000077.1 GCA_947074295.1 uncultured Bacteroides sp.
ATGGACGTAAAAACGACCTACAATAGATTGACTACAAATAACAATATACAGAGCGCTACAATCAACGTGACATTAAAAGCAGTAGGTGGTATTAAGAATTCAGGTGCCGCTATCCGCTTAGTTGGGATTAATAAAAGCGATATTGCTTCTATAGCATTTAGTGGAGATGTAAATATGCGAAACACGCTTGCCAACTCTATGTTCCAGAATGCCGACATGGAAGATGGTAATGAAGTTATCATACCTCTTTTTGGTGATTCGCATGGAGTATTTGGTAGAAGCGAAGACCGTCCTATGATCAATACGGGATTTGGTCAAACATTAGATACTCATACATTGGATATTACTTTAACACCCTCGAATCAAAATTCGCCTACGCCATTCATTGGCAAAGACAATATGGACATTTTCATTGCTTATGCACCAACTAAAAATGGCCGTACCGAAGTTCATCTTTATGAATTCAGCTCTCAATATGGCTTGACTAGCAAAGCTTTCGACCATAGCGAAAATTTAGATATTGCAGGTAATAAGACTTGGGCTATCGTAGCGCCCAACTTCAAATTCCCTAAAGAGAATGCAAGTATCATCAAAGCTTACCCCACTTTCGAAGCATGGGCTCAAGATCGAAACACCAATGTTGATTGGCATACAAACCCTAATGAATCCCTGATCATCAAATAATCTAATCAATATTTACTTACATTATAACACAAGCGACCATTGGAATATTCCAATGGTCGCTTGTGTTATAAAAACATTGAGAAATAGATTTGATATTACATCACACACAAACCAATTCATTACTATAATGTTATTTTTAACAAAGAATAAGTTGAGAATAGAACTAAATACCATCACATGTTTGTTAGTAAACGTTATCTTATTTATATTTGTAGAATGCTTTAGATTAATATATTGTTTATCAATATATTGTAAATTCACATTCGAGATATATAAATATATAGTTATGAAAAAGATTTTACTCATAGACGACAAAGCTTCAATTGGCAAGGTCGTTTCGATTTATTTCAGCAAAGAATATGACTTTATTTACCTGGAGAATCCTATAAAAGCCATAGAATGGCTACAAGAAGGGAATTACCCTGACTTAATCATATCGGATATACGCATGCCTGAAATGACTGGCGATGTATTTCTACGTTATATGAAAAAAAATGAATTATATAAATCAATTCCTATAGTAATGCTATCAAGTGAGGATAGCACAACAGAACGAATTAAACTACTCGAAGAAGGTGCTGCAGATTATATCCTTAAACCATTTAATCCTCTTGAATTAAAAGTAAGAATCAAGAAAATTATAGATTAAAAGAAGAAATGCTACATATTATATATATAGGTAGATATAACACAACCATAAAACGTATTTCTCGATACAAGCATGAAAATAATTTTTATGCAGTACCGACATGTTCAAAAGCAATAAAGATCATTGACCAGATTAATAGAAAGGAGAATATTATATTACTCTATGAGCAAACTCGACTTGATATAGATCTTGAAGAGATCAATATGATCCACTCGAAATACCCTTCTATTTACATGGTACTTGTTTTTGAAAAGATAGATAATGATAATGTACAGGAATATCTGAAAGCAGGAATCAACAACACACTACACATTGATTTCAAAGAAGACTCTTTGAATGATCTTCTTAATTTTCAGATGCTACGACTAAAACAGCTTAAAAATTCAGATGTTTCAAATAAGAATGATATAAAAAAATTCAAACTCCCTATTTGGAAAAGATGTTTTGATATAGCTTTTGCATCATCTGCAATAATTTGTTTATCCCCTCTCCTAATCCTCACAGCATTAGCTATTAGACTGGAGAGTCGAGGTGCTGTGATTTATAAATCGAAACGTGTAGGAAGTAATTACAAGATATTTGACTTCTTGAAATTTCGTTCAATGTATACAAATGCCGACAAACATTTAAAAGACTTCAACACCCTGAATCAATACGCCAGCGATATTGATTCAGAAGATGATGGAATGAATGACATTATTTTACCCGAAGGTGATGAAGATATTTTAATCCAAGATGATGGTGAAACTGTTCTTATATCAGATGATTTTGTGATTTCGGAAGAAAGCTATAACCAGAAAAGAAATATTGAACAAAAGAATGCATTTATAAAGCTTGAAAATGATCCTCGCATCACAAAAATTGGGCGTTTCATTCGCAAGTTTAGCATTGATGAATTACCTCAGCTTATAAATATCATCAAAGGAGATATGTCTATAGTTGGCAATCGACCACTACCACTATATGAAGCCGAACTCTTAACGAGCGATGAATATATAGATAGGTTTATGGCCCCTGCTGGTCTAACAGGACTTTGGCAAGTAGAAAAAAGAGGGGATTCTGGCAAGCTTTCAGCAGAAGAGCGCAAAATGCTTGACATCAAATATGCTCGAACATTCTCATTCATGCTGGACATAAAAATTATATTTAAAACCGTTACAGCATTTGTACAAAAAGAGAATGTATAAAAACTAACAAATATTATATGTTAGATTCTGTTCTTTATGTTGTGGAGATATTTATTTGGATAAATGTCATTGTTATTGGAGGATATTATATGATATTTTCCATAGCTTCTTTGACTCAAAGACAGACAACATTTCCAGATACAACTAAATTAAATCGCTTTGCCATATTAATACCGGTTGATTCTAAGATTTCAAAACAGAACTATCCCACGGAAGCTTATACTATTATTGAATATACCGATATTATAAGCGCAGTCGCAACCCTTGATGCAAATTTATATGATATCACAATAATTCTTGGCAAAACAGAAAGAACAAGCAAACAGCTTCTGAAACGCATCAACAATGCCTTTAGCGCTGGAGCTATTGCTGCCCAACTACATCATGTCACAGAAAATATTAGTTCATATAAACAGCGTAGATTGGCTGAGTATGAAGAAGTACGAAATATAATATTCAAGCTAGGCCATAATAAACTAGGACTATCCTCGTCTTTAGATAGGCAAGATTTTGCCATTAACACAGAATGGCTTAAAAACAACTTAATCGATTCTAAATCAAATCTCGAGAACAGATTACTCCATGAAGAGATTTATATCTATTATTTGGAGGATGCCAATATATATAGTTCTAATGCTCGTCCTGCGCCCAAACACTTCTCAACTTGGAAGGCATTAAGGCTTCTTCCAACGATTTCCTCAGAAGGCAATATAGGTTATTTTGATAAACTTATAAGATCATTTTTCCCCTCGATGCGAATTCTATTTGGTCTCTATATTAGTTGGTGTATCTTAATTACAACAATAAATATTACACATGCTTTTAAATGGTGGTTTATCTTATTTCTCTTCATACTTATCGCTTGCATGGCTATACCCGATTATGTAATAAAAGATAGACGACGCAAAAATAAAACTAAACAGAAAATCTCGAAAATATGAATATTGCCCAATTAAAGCAAAATCTCGACAATAATCCAAAGCTTAAGAAATGCTTATACCGTTTCATAATGCATCCTGTAAAAACTCGCCCTAATTGGTGGATTCGCCTGTTCATGTTTACATATATTAAACGAGGCAAGAAGTCAATCATATATAAAAGTGTTCGGAAGGATATTCCTCCGTTCAATCATTTTGAAATCGGCGATTATTCGGTAATCGAGGATTATTCATGTATAAATAATGCTGTTGGAGATTTAATAATTGGGTCACATTGCAGAATAGGGCTACACAATACAATAATAGGACCAGTAATTATAGGCAATCATGTACATATCGCACAAAACGTAGTTATCAGTGGGTTGAATCACAACTATCAGGATACTGATTTGTTCATCAGCGAACAAGGCGTTAGTACAAAAAAAATTGTTATTGATGATGATGTATGGATTGGGGCTAACTCTACAATTCTAGCAGGGTCTATGATTGGTAAACATTGTGTCATAGCAGCAGGGAGTGTTGTAAATGGTACAATTCCATCCTATTGTGTTTGTGCTGGCGTTCCCGCTCGTATCATCAAAAAATATGATTTTGATAAAAAAGAGTGGATTTCTTGCAAGTAATCACTATAAATGGGGAGATAAAAGCCTAATTATACCCTATTTTAGGGATTGTAACAGTGTGCATCATCCGCTATCTTTGCATCAAGAATTTAATATTAGTCATAATGAAATTACGTAGCCACGTAAAAGAAACAACAAACCAGCACTCCGCCGAAGTGATTTCGTCAGAATGCTGGTCTTCTTTTTTATATCAACTTTGCCTATGAGGATTCGCTGCGTTATTTAGATGCGGGATCAGCGAATTTCCCTTTAACCTCATTAATTTCCTCAGCCACTTGTCCCGAAACCTTTGCAGCAGTTGCTTTCACTTTTTGTTTGGCACAATCATATTGATTCATTGCCATTACTTCAATGTCTTCTAATGCATTAAGCACATTTTCCTTCAACTGCTTTGCTTTTTGGGTACGAGACAAATAATAGGTTAATACACCTAAAGCTGCTCCTATACCTAGACCTAACCAGAACTTACCATTGTTACATTCCATAATTAAAGTTTTTAAGATTATACCTAATATATATCACTCTTTTTTACTTGGACGATTGAATAAACTAGCTATCCATAAAATGATAATAGCTCCAATAACTGATATAATAAGACTGCCAATCAACCCTCGTGAACCTAATCCGAATAAGCTAAATATCCAGCCACCTAACACACCACCACCAATACCTAAAAGCATATTGATAATGAAACCAAAGCCACCACCACGCATTATTTTACCAGCTATGAAGCCTGTAAATGCACCTAAAAGAATAAACCATAGAAAATCCATATATTGCTACGTTTAAGTTTATCAAATAAACAGTTGATAAACACTAAAAGTTTAGCAATTAACTTGTTTTGATAAGTGCCCATAATAACAAAAGAAATGCGCCTAGACTTTTTGGAGTCATAGGCGCATTTCTTATAACAAATAAGATATTACTTTCTTTTATTGAGCATACATCTTATCGCGAAGTTCCTTAATGTGATCCGAAGTGATATATTCGTCATATTCCATCATTTTATCAATGATACCATTTGGTGTCAACTCAATCACACGATTAGCTACCGTTTGAATGAATTCATGGTCATGTGAAGAAAACAATACATTACCTTTATAAGTTTTCAGATTGTTATTGAATGCTTGGATTGATTCAAGGTCCAAGTGATTGGTTGGTGTATCAAGAATCAAGCAATTCGCATTGCGCAGCTGCATACGTGCTATCATACAGCGCATTTTTTCGCCCCCCGACAGAACGCTCACTTTCTTAAGCACCTCTTCCCCAGAGAAAAGCATACGTCCCAAGAAACCTTTCATATACACCTCATTACCTTCACCATACTGACCTAGCCAGTCAACAAGGTTCAAATCTGTGTTAAAGTAATCTGTATTATCTAAAGGAAGATATGCGGTAGTAATTGTTACTCCCCAATTAAAATGACCAGAATCTTGTTTTAAATTTCCGTTGAGTATTTCAAAGAAAGCTGTCATAGCACGAGGATTGCGCGAGATAAATACGATTTTATCTCCTTTTTCTACGTTGAAGTTAACGTCATTGAAAAGCACTATACCTTCTTCGGTGCTTTTGCTCAAACCGGAAACCTCTAGAATCTGGTTACCTGGTTCACGCTCGGGAGTAAATATGATTCCTGGATATTTACGAGATGAAGGTTTGATTTCATCTACATTAAGCTTATCCAACATCTTCTTACGACTAGTAGTCTGTTTACTTTTAGCCACATTGGCGCTAAAACGGCGAATAAATTCTTCCAATTCTTTCTTCTTCTCTTCGGCTTTAGCCTTCTGGTTTTGTTGTTGGCGCAATGCTAATTGGCTAGACTCATACCAGAAGCTATAGTTACCTGCAAACATATTAATCTTTCCAAAATCAATATCTACGGTGTGTGTACACACTGAATCGAGGAAGTGACGGTCATGACTCACTACTAATACTGTATTCTCGTAATTGGCCAAATAGTTTTCGAGCCACATCACAGTCTCCATATCCAAGTCATTGGTAGGCTCATCGAGTAATAGGTTGTCAGGGTTACCATATAACGCTTGTGCTAGCATCACACGCACCTTTTCTTTACCACTAAGCTCTCCTACAAGAGTATAATGCTTGTCTTCACTGATACCCAACCCACTCAAAAGAGCAGCTGCATCACTTTCAGCATTCCAGCCATCCAGTTCGGCAAATTTTTCTTCTAGTTCAGAAACAAGCATACCATCCTCATCCGTGAAATCTTCTTTTGCATATAACACCTCACGTTGTTTCATGATATCCCACAAAACACTATGACCCATCATTACCGTATCCATTACCGTGAAGCCATCCCACTTAAAGTGGTCTTGACTCAGCACTGATAAGCGTTCTCCTGGTCCTAAAGCGATTGTTCCCGTTGTAGGATCTAGGTCTCCATAAATCGTGCGGAGGAAGGTTGATTTACCAGCTCCGTTGGCGCCGATGATACCATAAATGTTGCCATTGGTAAATTTCAGGTTTACATCATTGAATAAAACCCTTTTACCAAACTGTACTGATAGATTTGAAACTGTAATCATATATAAACTAATCTGTTATTTCTATTGTTTAGCGCGCAAAGATACGCATTTTAAATGAATTTGACACTACCAATCTTGTGCCAGTCTGACAGAATTATATTACCTTTGTGGCGATTTTTGGAAATCTTATGAACCTGGCAAACTTTTTGTTGTTTTATGTAGAAGCGGATTGATGAATGTTAATCTATAACTTCTATATACCGTAAGATATAAACATATAATACATATATAATTATGAAAAAGAAAGAAGCAGCAAAAGATAAGGAATTCGATCCTAAAGCATCAGAACAGCAAACGGAAAACCAAGCTACTCCCGAAACTACGGAAACTGCAAACGAAACAGTAGCCGAAGAAAAAGATGAAGTTGCCAATAAACTAGATGAGGTCAATGCCGCCCTTGAAGAGCAAAAAGATAAATATCTTCGTTTAGCAGCTGAATTTGACAACTTCCGTAAACGTACCATGAAGGAAAAGAGTGATTTGATTCTGAATGGGGGTGAGAAAACACTCAATAGCATTTTGCCTATTGTAGATGATATGGAGCGCGCACTTAGCACTATGGAAAAAGCCACAGACGTAAATGCAGTTCGCGAGGGTGTAGAATTGATTTTTAATAAGTTTATAGCTGTATTAGGGCAAAACGGGGTGAAGAAAATTGAAACTATCGATCAGCCTTTGGATACAGATTATCATGAAGCGATAGCCGTGATACCTGCACCGTCAGAAGATAAAAAGGGAAAAATCCTCGACTGCGTACAAAACGGTTATACATTAAACGATAAAGTACTTCGCCACGCCAAAGTGGTAGTTGGAGAATAACAAATAATTATGGAGAAAAGAGACTACTATGAAGTGTTGGAGGTCACCAAGACCGCCAGTTATGAAGAAATAAAGAAAGCATACCGAAAGAAAGCGCTTCAATATCATCCCGATAAAAATCCGGGAGACAAAACTGCTGAAAGCAAATTTAAGGAAGCAGCTGAAGCTTATGAAGTATTGAGCAACGAAGACAAACGCGCACGCTACGACCAATTTGGCCATGCCGGTGTGGGTGGTGCAGCCGGAAACGGCGGACCTTTTGGCGGTGGCTTTGGAGGAGGTATGTCCATGGATGACATCTTCTCTATGTTCGGCGATATTTTTGGTGGACATCGTGGTGGTGGTGGCGGCTTCGGAGGCTTTGGTGGCTTCGGAGGCGACACACAGCAACAAAGACGCTTTAGAGGGTCTGACCTAAGAGTGAAAGTAAAACTATCACTTAAAGAAATAGTTCAAGGAGCCGAAAAGAAGTTCAAGCTAAAGAAATATGTCGCCTGCGATGTATGTCATGGCAGCGGTGCCGAAGGTTCTGATGGCGCCGAAAACTGTCCTACTTGTCATGGTAGTGGTTCAGTGCTTCGCACACAACAAACCATACTAGGTACCATGCAGACACGTGCCACTTGTCCGAGCTGTAATGGCGAAGGTAAGATCATCAAACATAAGTGTAAAGCTTGTGGCGGAGATGGTATTGTATATGGCGAAGAAACAATTGACGTATCAATTCCTGGTGGTGTTGTAGAAGGCATGCAGCTTTCTATGAGCGGAAAAGGTAATGCTGGCAAACACAATGGCGTACCAGGAGATTTGCTGATTCTTGTTGAAGAAGAACAAAGTGATGAGTTACTACGCGATGGTAATGATTTAGTCTATAATCTATTATTAAGCTTCACGGATGCAGTACTCGGTTCATCAGTAGAAGTGCCCACTGTTGATGGTCGTGTAAAAGTAAAAATAGAACCAGGAACACAACCTGGCAAAGTATTGCGCCTACGTGGCAAAGGTATACCCAATATCAATGGCTATGGCACAGGTGACTTATTGGTACATATTAGTGTCTATGTCCCTGAAGCTATCAGCAAAGACGAGAAGAGCATTATTGAAAAGTTAGGCGAATCTGATAATTTCAAACCTAACACTTCTATCAAAGAAAAAATTTTCCGCAAATTCCGCAATCTCTTTGACTAAATACAGAAGTCACTCGCTATAAGATATTCTAAAACCCACAAATGCCCGATGAGTAAATATTTACTCATCGGGCATTTTTAATTGATTAAGGCAAAGCCTCATCCTTAATTGAGGTTCTTACTCAACCATTATTTTCTCTGTTTTAACACTTCCATCGGAGAAGGTTTTACGCACTAAGTTAACTCCTTTTCGTGGTTCAGAAGATATCAATCCAGAAGATAAGATATATTCTTCTTTCACTATTTCATGTTTAATCGTAGTATCTTGGATAGATGTTCCATCTACCGCTGAAGCAAACCCATGGATTGTAACATGGCTTAAGCAAATTGTTTTACCTGTGGATTTGCTGGTATACCAAGGATAAACACGAACATATAGTGATTGTCCTGGCTGTAAAGCCACTACAGGGCGAGCACTTACCTCATACATCTTATTCGATGTCATAGTGGCAGAAAGATTCGTTCCATCAGCTGCTGCCATCACAGTTCCCTCTTCCCCATCTACCATATAATAAACTCTACAGCGCATTCCATTACCCCCAGCGCCGCACACATACATACCTATTGAATCAACATTTAGCACAGTACCATCGTTGGCTGATATCCCGAATTGGATAAAGCGAGTTGATACTTCATCTATTTCACTGCCTGGCCATTCACCTGTTTCATTATCAATTAGATTTCTTTGCGTTATCTCACCGTTCTGAAAAGGAGCGTCTTCGGGCCAAATAGTATTCGTATTGGGAGCTGCATATCGTTGAACTATCATTTCATTCCATGATTGAGCCAATGGTGTAGCCGGTCCACTCAATTCGTATTCAGCATCTTTATTCAAAGCCCAAGTCAGAATAACCTCCGTACCTGACGCTACCTCTACACAGTTTGCAGTTACATCAATAGCTTTCGTTTTCCCTCCAGCGGTTACAATAATCGAAGCACTCAAAGCCCCCACATTCACAAACTTATACTGAGCATATATCGTCGCACAGCTCAAGTTATTATCCTCATAGTCTATTTCTAACTCGGAAGTAAATTGCCCATCGCGCGTCAAGGACAATTCAACCCCATTGGTTGCCGATACTCGCACTACACCTCTCTCTTCTGAAAGATCAAAAGCAGAGACAGTAATGGTTTTTACTGCAGTTTGTCCCGTATATGCTGTTTCAAAATCAAGAAGTGTCGGATTAATCAGCAAGTCAGCATCTGACTGGATAGCATCTGCCAATATACCTTGATTTTTCATTTCCTGAGCACATAGCCGCGCTATCAGTGTTGCTCCTAAAGCACTAGGATGAGTACTATCGCTCGTAGTGAAAAGCAGGCTAGACGAATTTGTTTGTCCATAGCTTTCATAAAGCGATTTAGTGATGTTTGTCAGGTCGATCACAGGGACAGACAGTTCATTGGCAATCTCTTTGGTAGAATGCGGATAGCTATAAGAGAAATCATTTGCAGGAACCGAGCTCTTCACTACCGAACTCGTCGCTTCATCCCAACTATCAAAGCTATCACCCAGATTGTGTTGACCATTAAGGCGAATGCTACTACCCGTCCAATAGTTTCGGCAGATGGCAGTGGCCAGAATAGGTATAGCACCCAGTTCACGGGTCTCATTCACATATTTACGCAGATACTCTTTATATGTACCATAAGCAGTAGTACCACGATAATCAGTAGCCGCGGCTTCGGCAGTTTTTCCAGCTGCCGTATATAGAGCTTTCAACTCATCACCATCCATCCCATTACTCTTTTCATCATTGTGTGCAAACTGGATGATAACATAGTCACCTGGTTTAATCTGATTTCTTACGGTTGCCCAATAGGGTGATTCCAGATAAAAGCTCTTGCTACTAGCACCACTTTTACCACGATTGTTCACCACTACTTGATTGGCATTGAAAAACTGCTGGAACATTTGTCCCCAGCCACGAATTTCTCCTGTTTCTGATTGATCGGCCATTGTCGAATCACCGATGGTATGCACCGTTATTTGCGCATCAACACTTTGCAGGGTTGCGGCTGCCAATAGCAGCCCGCATATCCCTTTCTTTACATTAGATTTAAACATATTTATTTAATATAGATTTTCTCTGTTTTAATAGAGCCATCACTCATCATAGAGCGAACAATATTGATCCCCTTTTGCAAATCTTTAATCTGCAACCCTTCGATTGTGAAGATTTGCACATTCACAACTGTAGAGTTCTGAGTAATAGACCCAATTGATGTGGACACAGCCGTAGCCGCTTCGCTCAAACCTCCAAACTCATTAACTGCTTGCACTCTATAGACACCTTCAGTTGCTATTTGATATTCACATTCAGTAGTGAATGCAACTATCTCATCATTCAGCGAAATGATATAGCAGATAGCATAATCGACTGCATTCCATTCCAGTTTACCTGAATTGATGACAACATTGGGCATATCACAAGCCTCTGTCATTATTGCAGGCTCCCAGTTGTCTGTTCCAGACAATACATTTTTAATAGTATATTGAGCAGCCTCTTCATCATTCAAAACAGCCTTTTCAGTCCAATGCTCTTCCTTAACACCATCAACCACTCGATAATAATAGGTATTACGGTTGCTCAAATCTACGGGGTTACCATTTTTGTCCATCGTATTGTATTCAGCCCATAATGCAGGTAATCCACCCATTGTCTGATACCACCCTCCAGCAGGAATTGTTACTTCAGCAGTTGTGTTGATGAAAACAGTTTTCGGAGCATTGTGCCAAGGACGGCCCAACCATACCGAATAAGTAGATGGATCCACTACCTGTGTAGTCGTTATCGTATTATTCATGAAAACATATCCCCATCGAGTACCATCTTTATGATTAGGAGCTACAATATATCCGCCTGTCGATCGCACTATATTAATGGTACACTCATCAAAATACACATCACCCGCGCCATAGATAAAGTCTACCGCGCCTTCAATCCAACAGTTCTTTGCATAATGACGGTCAGTTATACTCTTTGTAGATGTCAGCCAAGTATCTTGATAGCTAAGCATCTTACAGTTATTGAAAACGATACGATCATTATTGGTATAGAGCGCCAAAGCCTGTGGTCCTGCATTCTTATCCACGCCCCATGAGTTTTCGAATATAATGTTCTCGAACATTATGTTGGCGGCTTGACAAACCACTGTCGCGCCTTCTGATACATGATAAGTAGGAATAGAAGAATCTCCAGTAGAACCACATAGTCTATCATCCGTAAACTTCACTTTATCAGGATCTTGACCGATGAAATGCAAATAAGGTTTATTGGCTGGAATATTAATATGTTCCTTATAGACACCATTCTTCACAAAGATCAGATAAGGTCGAACCTGATTTTCGGGAGCTGCATCAATAGCTGCCTGAACAGAGTTATAGTCACCTGTTCCATCCGCAGCTATAACCAAGTCGTAAATACGAGGCATAGGCTGAACTCTCTCCATTGTAGTGAATGAAATTGTCGTTCCAGGATATGCGTTTCCACTTCTGTCCAAAATCTTCCCACTGGGTATCGTCACTGTATAGCTTTTATTATACGCCAAACCTTTGTATGGTAAAATCACCGTTTTACCGCTAAAATTGGCAGTTAGTATTTCACCATCTAGCATACAGTCACCATTGCCAGCCACTATTCTCTCATTAAAGGTAAGAATGATTGATCCACTTGCCGAGATACCTGTCTCATTGTTTTGTGGATTAGATGCCACAAGTATAGGTGCTTCATCATCATTGATGAGTTCCTCATCAGCCAGCACAAAAATATCCGTGATACAAGTTCCATCAACTCCGGTTGCCGTTCCTTTTACTTCTGAAGTCTCATCTGCGCGAAAACGCACATATATCTTAGCTTGGTTAGCACATGTTTCAGGAAGTGAAAATCTTCCATTGGCCCAGATCTTAGCATCGGGAATCACGATTTCTCCCACCTTGTTATATTCCAATCCATCCACCGAATATTCTACCAACTGTGTCGAGAAAGCATTGTAGTTCAACCCCATCGTTGCCAACACTTCAACATTATTGTATCCCAAAGTAGAAAATGCAATTTCATAGTGGTATCTATCCTCGTCCGGCAATATATCGCCATCTGTTTTGCTATCCATACGAAACGGCTTCCAGTTTACAGCACAATACATATCATTATATTTACCTGCTGCCACCCCTTTGGCCAACCAACCTTGCTGCAGCGTCCGATTTTTCAAAACCAAGAGTCCAGCATTGTCGCTTGCACTTTTATAATCGCCAGGTCGGCTATTGGCTGGTGCATCCTGATAGAAATCCCATCCCACAATGTAATCACAGTTACTAAAATGGGCAGTCACTTCCCTATCTTCGTTCATCACAATGTACTTAGTCATTGTAGTAGCATTATCATCCCAATTAGTAAAGGTAAAGATGGGATTATTTAGAGCTGTCAAAGCAACCTCTGTACCCTCTTCATAGTACACTTTTCCGTTAATCACAGTCCCACTAGGCACTACAGTCACTAAGTTAGGGTTGACTCCTTCTGAAAAATTGAGTGAAAAGGAATAAATATTATTTTTTGAATAGATAGCCTTTAAGTCAGTATTTGCTGTGATTTCAAACTGATAGGGATTATCAGTAGAAGCAATATTTCCCGAAGCATCTTCCCAGTACTGAAAATGATAGCCAAAGTTCTCAGTGGCAGTCAATGTAATCATTGAACCTTCATCATAGCTCTCTGCAGACGGATTCACTACTACACTTCCCGCTTCAGCATACGCCGGAACAGCTGATAGCGAATAACTGGGCACAGTAATGGCTTCGCCCGAAAATGTGCCATGCAACACAAAGGAGCTAAGTCCCATTGTTTTATTGTTAGCCAAATTATAAGGAGTGACCGTGAAGATAAATGATTCCCCATCGATAGTGACATTTGCGATTTCGATATCAAATTCAGTATAATGTGGATCAGTACCTTCGCGCTCAATATTATATTTCGATATCAAATATGTATCTTCAGTATTTTCTGTTCGATAACTAAAATCGATATCACAACCACTTGTTCCATATTTAGTGGCAGCAAAAGTCAACCGTGTAGGTGTAAAAGTGATGCCTTTTCGAGGAGTGACACGAAAAGTGATTTCATCATTTACATTGTGTACGGTGTTTCTTTCATTGGGCTGAAATTGCGAAAAGGTATAAGACTCTCTACTTCGCGTAGCAGCTAGCAAATTGAGATTACTCCCTACTGAAAAGGAGGAAAGAGAGAAAATACCCTCAGCTGAAACAACAGCAGATGTCGGATTGTTTTGCCCTTCATTAAATGGCCACGATAAAGTCACACTGCCTTGTGCGCATAATGTTCCTTGTGCCAGACAAGCAAAAAGAAAGAGTAAAATAGAGTAAATGCTTTTTCTCATGATAAGAAGATTTTCAATGAATTATTATTGATGTTTTCACAGTGCAATATTACGCATTGACTTCCTATCTGACAGGGTATTTTTATTCGCAAATAGTGTCTTTTTCCTTGTCTGAAGGTTTTGAAGCGCTATTTTTGAATTCCGTCGGCGACACACCGATCATCTTCTTAAACGTCTTACTAAAGAATTTAGGATCAGAAAATCCACATGCATAAGCAACTTCAGTCACATTCATCTGCCCAATTTTTAAAAGCTGCATAGCGCGTTTTATGCGTATTTCACGAATAAAATCCACCGGTGTCTGACCTAACAATTCTTTAATCTTCTTGTAAAAATTGGTTTTTCCCATAGCCATCAGCGACGACAACTCGTCGACTGTAAACTCAGTATTCGAAATATTCTCCTCGACTATTGATAATAGCTTTTCAAGGAATGCCCTATCCACGGGCTCCGCTTCAGGATAATTGGGTGTCAATGAAGCACTCAACCTTTTTTGACGAGCCTCCTCCAAGGCTTTTCTATAGTTAAGCATAATTTGCTTTGCTCGGTAAAAGACTCTTCTCCCCAGAATGAAAAGCAGTATTATCAAAACTACATATAAAACCTTCGCCCAATAGGTTTCATGAAAAGCAGGCTTTGCGAGAATATGAATTGAGCGTATAGCGTCACTCCAAATTCCATTTGAGTTTGTCGCTCTAATTTTCAACTGATACTCCCCGGGCGAGATATTACTAAATGTCACCGTATTGGATGAACCAATATATTCCCATTCATCTGTCATTCCCTCCATCATTATGGCATATTCAGTTTTATCATTGACCGACTTATAGCTAACAGCAACGAAAGAAACGGTTAAGTTCCTCTCTTTTGGATTCAAAACGATTGTTTCTACTCTGTCTGGATTACCTTTATAAGCCTTATTTCTAATACTAATCGAACTAATCATAACAGGAGGTTGATTACTATCCACTTCCAATTGTTTTGTATCCAAAGAAATGATTCCTCTATTAGAAGCAACTGACAGTATATCATTTTCATATACCATACCGCATTCAGAAAAGAGGATGTTTCGCCCAAATATATCATTCCTGAAATTAGCAAATTGATTGGTATGCAGATTTAAAAAAGATAAGGCAGACTCGTAGCAAACCCATACAATTGAGTCATTGATCTGCAGGGCTGATAATCCGATTTCGGACGCCGCTCCTTTATTGATGCCATATAACTCGAACTTAATCGTATCACACAGCAAATCATTGGACATAATCCTATTCAAACCACCATTATAGGTAACGGCATAGCGATTCAAGCCATCGGAAGATAAATTAATCAGGTTATTATCACTCAGACTGTTAATCTGGCCTGGCTTTCGTGTATTTACATGAAACGCTATATCGTTCACATTAACATTATCTACATCAAATGTAACCATCCCATCAGTAGTGGCTACACCCATCACTGTAGCCGAAAGCATTTCCATATTCCTCACTTTCCTATTGGCTTTAGGATATCTCGTCAGTTCATTGTTATAATTCAAAAACCGCATATCATCCAAGCCCTCATAAACTACTTTATTAATACCACCCCCGAAAGTACCTATCCATATACCTCCATAAGGGTCAGCACATATGGAATAGACGCTATTATCACTCAACGAAAATTTGTTCTCCGCTGAATGTGTAAAGGATCTAATGTAATAGTTCGATTCATTTTTTTGTAAGACATAAAGTCCTTTATCTTTAGTACCCAACCAAAGATTGTCATCCTCATCAAAATACATACAATAGATATTGGCACTGAATTGGGTTTTATTAAGTGATAGCCTTCCTTTTGGATCCAGAAACTGTTTCTCGGCATCTTGATTTTGTTTGATTAAATAACCTTCTTTTGTGGCTATCCATAAATCACCCTTTCTATCTTTTTTCAAACAGCGAATGTTATATTCCTTCAAGTCTTCCATATAAGGTATCAATTGAAGAGATACAATACCAAAACCCCGATAAAAGACAGTCCAAATATTATTCTCATTATCCACAAATAACCTTCTGATATAATTTTCGGAATCATCTGTAAAACCGGTGTGCAAGAATTGATTAAACCCATCTTCATTGTGATAATAAAGATGGCCTTCTTTTGTTACTATCCACATCCATCCATTCTGATCCTCCAAGAGTTGAGTATTTACTTTGGCAGTTTTGCCCTCCTCGAAATGATAGGACGGTTGATTTGTCTGAGCATCCATCTTTAAAACAGCTCCCTGCTCAGTGACACCCCAGTAATTCCCCTGCTTGTCTTTTCTGAATCTTTTTATTTTGAAACCTTTGCGAGGAAGTTCCAACAAAGTATCTTGCTTTGTCACAGTATTATAAAGAATCAGTTGGTCCATTCCGCCTATTGCAAGCTCACCCCTAGCCGATCGCGTCAACATTTCGATGTTTCCATCCAACTTATATTTCAAGTTAAGTTCAATGATACTGTCCGCCAAGTGGTCATAATAGAAAAGCGAATCTTTACAAGCCAAAAACAAGTCATTGCCAAAATTTATACCTTGACTAAAACCCCTATCGGTCTTCTTCAGCAGCACATCTATAAAAGGATTATACACAAAAAGACCATTAGAGGTCATTATCCATTTATTCTGGCGATTATCAGAAAAAATACGATATATTCGGTCTTTTTCGAGTAGCGAAATGGGAATTGTCTTTGTTTCAAAGGTAGTATCATTCACACTATAGACTATATTTTTTTTATCGACCAACCATGTATAGCCACTACGAAAAGGATAGATATTCGCTAGTTGAAAATCAATACTATCGGTTAACAACAAATCATCGAAGCAGTTTTTGTCTCTATTAAAAAGATAAACATGATCATTGTTTTGTGTGACACACCACAAATTATCTGTTGTTGTGAGGTATATCTGATCTATCCTATTGGATACCAAAGGGTTGGTATCACCTGGATTAGCCTTGTAAACATGAAACCTCTGACCATCAAACATATTCAGCC
>CAMTPC010000078.1 GCA_947074295.1 uncultured Bacteroides sp.
TATGTAAATCGCAGTAAAATAGGGTTTAGAAAAGATAGATCAGACTGACAGCCGCCTTGGTGGGTCCCACGTAGTTGCGCTTCTTGTGCGCCAGCTGCTCGCCGCAATCCGCGCATACGAACTTTTTGTAGTTGATGCGCAAATAGCCCACCCCGAGCGAGGCCTCGAGATTCCAGTGTTTAGAAAAGATCCATTGATAACCGTAGGTGACACCACCGCCAACCATCCATCCTTGGTAGCGATGATCGCGCAGTGCTTTCCAGATGCCCATCGGCAGCTTGACACCACCCACATTGAACTGGCCACCCAGCGCATGCGCACCTAGGAAATGACCATTGAACCGATGGCAAAACCACCAACGGTACTCGGGAGATAATGTCCAGTGGCGCAACTGCTTGTTGTGCCCAAACTTCCATGGATTCCATCCGTAGGTAAGTTGGAGGGTTTGTTTAGGAGCGATACCTATTTCTACTCCCAGATTAGGGGTTGTAGCGGCATCGTAGAGTAAATTGGTCTTAATAGCGACTTCTTGAGCAGAAGTGATCATACTAAACCCACAAAGAAAGAAAAGAAGCAAACCCAGTTTTGAAAGACTTGAAAAACGGTCAATCATATAATTCATTTATTTGATTCTAGCCTGCAATAGGCTATATAGATGTTTGTTAAGTTCTCTAAAAGCTGTGTCGGAACACAGTGTGCGTGTTTAGGATGTGGTTTGTTTGTTGTGAGTGTCCATTATTTTGAAGCACTTGGCAAATATAACTGTTTTTTGTCTCAAATGGTTCAAGCGCACTTTTAGCACTCACACTCAAACATATAGTTGCAATTAAATTGTTTCTTTTGAGATAAATAATATTTGCAACGGTATCATTTGTTTCCTCCATACGTCAAAGAGGTGTCGCATTTGTAAATTGGCCGATTTACTTTCTTAAATGTCTTAATTATTTTATTGTACAGATATTTGAAAAAATTGATGCATATCAATTTTTTGTAGATTCCAGTCCATTAACATTACCATTATATACAACTATGCACTATTTATAGCAAATATAGTGAAACCACTTGTGAGATATTTAGTTTTTGATGTAACCAGAGAAAAAAGGGATGTTACATAGTTTATATTATTTTTTTACTGTTCAAACAAAAGATACCTGGATCTATTTACATACTTTTCATTAATGACAGATAGGAATTAACACATTACAATTCAAACCCCTATCAACGATATATAGTTATATATACAACCTTTAATTCAACACCTTTCTATAACTTTATTTTAACCTATTATATATACTTTAACCCAATCATCTGTAATAAAAAGGAGCATATCTATCGAACAAATAAGTTTTAGTGTAATATAATTAATAAAATATTACCGTATATAGAAGATGATGGATAGGCAACACATCCAGATATCCATCCGAATATAATCTGAATAACGGTAGAGTAAGAAGCCTTTTGTACCTCCTCCCAAAAAAAATGTTAGAAAAGTTTTGTTTATAAAACTAAAGTGTTACTTTTGTCGCAGATTTAAAAGCAAATATCTACAGAGATGAACATTTTTACTTATACATATTACTTCTTTTTTTACTTTTACTTTAGCAGCAAAGTAGAGCGGGAGTTTGTATGTATCAAGTGACAGTGATGCTTAAGGACTGAAAGTAATAAGATGAATAATCATATAGAATCCCGCTTCAACAGATTGAGGCGGGATTTTTTTTATATATCTATGAAGAAAGAATGAAGAAGATTGCCATTCAAGGAACATTGGGGTCGTACCATGACATCGCGGCCCACCGCTTTTTCGAGAACGAAGAGATCGACCTATTATGTTGCTCTACCTTCGAAGACGTATTCAAGTCATTGCGCCAAGACAGCCAGAACATCGGCATGCTGGCCATTGAGAATACCATCGCCGGTAGCCTGCTGCAAAACCATGAGCTGCTGCGACAGAGCGGCGCACAGATCGTGGGCGAATACAAGCTGCGCATCTCGCACTGCTTCGTATGCCTGCCCGACGAGGACTGGGACGACATCACCGAGGTCAACTCCCACCCCATAGCGCTGATGCAGTGTCGCGAGTTCTTGCAACAACATCCCCGCATCAAGGTGGTGGAGACCGAGGATACTGCCCAAAGCGCCGAGGCCATCAGCACAGGACAGCTAAAGGGACATGCCGCCATCTGCTCACGCGCCGCCGCCGAACGCTACGGCATGAAGATTCTGCAAGAGGGCATCGAGACCAACAAGCACAACTTCACCCGCTTCCTGGTGGTGGCCGATCCCTGGCAAGCCGACGAACTGAAAAAGAACCGCAAGGTAACGGCCAATAAATCCAACATCGTCTTCACGCTGCCCCACACCGAAGGAAGTCTGTCACAAGTCCTCTCCATCCTCTCGTTCTATCAGATCAATCTGACCAAAATACAATCCTTGCCTATCATCGGGCGCGAATGGGAATACCAATTCTATGTAGATGTGTCGTTTGCCGACTATCTGCGCTATAAACAAGCCATCACGGCTATCACTCCACTGACCAAAGAACTTAAAATACTGGGCGAATATGAATCGGGAAAATCAATGTTATAAGATACAGCCGGCCAATAGACTGGCTGATGTGAGCGAATACTACTTCTCGCGCAAGCTGAAAGAGGTGGCACAGATGAACGCCGAAGGCAAGGATGTGATCAGCCTAGGCATCGGTAGCCCCGACATGCCACCTTCGGAGGAGACCATCGAGGTGCTGCGCCATGAAGCGGGCAATCCCAACGGACATGGCTACCAACCCTATGTGGGTATCCCCGAACTGCGCAAGGCTTTTGCCGACTGGTATGGCAAATGGTATGGCGTGGAGCTGAATCCTGCCACCGAAATCCAACCGCTGATCGGTTCGAAGGAAGGCATCCTGCACGTGACACTGGCTTTTGTCAATCCCGGCGAGAAAGTATTGGTGCCCAATCCGGGCTATCCGACCTACACCTCACTAAGTAAGCTTCTCGGTGCGGAAGTCATCAGCTATGACTTAAAGGAGGACAATAACTGGCAACCCGATTTCGACCAACTGGAACAAATGGACCTGAGCGATGTTAAGTTGATGTGGACTAACTATCCGCACATGCCGACTGGTGCCAATGCCACGCCCGAGCTCTATGAGAAGCTGGTGGACTTTGCCCGCCGCAAAGGCATCGTGATCGTGAATGACAATCCCTATAGCTTTATCCTGAACGATAAGCCGATGAGTATCCTCAGCATCCCAGGCGCTAAAGACTGTTGCATCGAATTCAACTCGATGAGCAAGAGTCACAATATGCCGGGATGGCGTATCGGAATGATTGCCACCAACCCAGAATTTATCCAATGGATACTGAAGGTGAAGAGCAATATAGATAGTGGAATGTATCGTGCCATGCAACTGGCCGCTGCCACTGCCCTGGCCGCCGACGAGACTTGGTACGAAGGCAACAACGCCAACTACCGCAACCGCCGCCAATTGGCCGGACAGATTATGGATGTGCTGGGCTGTTCGTATGACGAGAATCAGGTGGGCATGTTCCTCTGGGGCAAGATCCCCGACAAATATGCCGACGTGGAAGAGCTCACCGAGAAGCTGCTGCACCAGGCACGCGTCTTCCTGACTCCGGGCTTTATCTTTGGCAGCAACGGCGCACGCTATATCCGCATATCGCTGTGCTGCAAGGACGACAAGCTGGCCGAAGCGCTGGCACGCATCGAGAAAGTGATGCAAGACTAAATGAATCTCTATCGAATAAATAAGAACGTAACTGAATATAAACAATAAAAACTGAAGATATGGAACTCGAATCAATCTTACTCCCAGGCGTAGAAGCCAAACGCCCCATCGTGATAGCCGGCCCTTGTAGTGCCGAAACCGAAGAACAAGTGATGACCACTGCACGCGAACTGGCCGACAAAGGCTTGAAACTATTTCGTGCAGGTATCTGGAAGCCCCGCACCAAACCCGGTGGCTTCGAAGGTGTAGGCGTGGATGGCTTGGCATGGCTGAAAGAGGTGAAGAAAGAAACTGGCATGTATGTGTCGACTGAAGTAGCGACAGCCAAACACGTGTACGAATGTTTGAAAGCAGGTATCGACTTATTATGGATCGGCGCACGCACCACTGCCAACCCTTTTGCCGTGCAAGAGATTGCCGATGCACTGAAAGGCGTGGACATACCAGTATTGATAAAGAATCCCGTGAACCCCGATTTGGAACTATGGATCGGTGCATTAGAGCGTATCAACAATGCAGGCTTGAAGCGTATCGGCGCTATTCATCGTGGGTTCAGCAGCTACGACAAGAAGCTCTACCGCAACCTGCCTCAATGGCACATCCCCATCGAGCTGCGTCGCCGCTTGCCTGAACTACCTATCTTCTGCGATCCTAGCCATATCGGCGGCAAGCGCGAACTGATCGCCTCATTGTGCCAACAGGCTATGGACTTGAACTTCGACGGTTTGATCGTGGAGAGCCACTGCAACCCCGACTGTGCATGGAGTGACGCTTCGCAACAGGTGACACCCGAGGTACTGGACTATATCCTCAACCTATTGGTGATTCGCCAAGAGACACAAAGCACCGAAAACTTAGGTCAACTGCGCAAGCAGATCGATGAGTGTGATGACAATATCATCCAAGAGTTGGCCAAACGTATGCGTGTGGCACGCGAGATCGGTATGTTCAAGAAAGAAAAAGGCATCACCGTGTTGCAATCGGGCCGCTACAACGAGATTCTGGAGAAACGTGGCGCACAAGCCGAACAATGCGGCATGAGCGGTGAATTCCTGATGAAGGTTTTCGAAGCTATCCACGAAGAATCGGTACGCCAACAGATGGAGATTATCAACAAATAAACGAAGCGTAATCATGAGAATCCTGATATTGGGAGCCGGCAAGATGGGCTCTTTCTTTACCGACGTATTGAGTTTTCAGCACGAGACGGCCGTGTATGACCGCAACCCGCACCAGCTGCGTTTTGTGTACAACACCTACCGCTTCACCAGTCTCGACGAGATCCGCGAGTTCGACCCCGAGCTAGTGATCAATGCCGTGACACTGAAATACACCCTCGACGCCTTTCGCGATGTGATGCCTGCCCTCTCCAAGGATTGCATCCTGAGCGACATCGCCTCGGTGAAAACTGGTCTGCAAAGCTTCTACCGCGAGTGTGGTTTCCGCTATGTGTCGACCCATCCCATGTTTGGTCCCACCTTCGCCAGCCTCAACAACCTGAGCAGCGAAAGCGCCATCGTCATCAGCGAGAGCGACCATCTGGGTAAGGTGTTCTTCAAGGACCTCTACCGTTCGCTCAACCTCAACATCTTCGAATATACCTTCGACGAGCACGATGACACGGTGGCCTACTCGCTCTCCATCCCCTTCGTTTCGACTCTAGTCTTCGCGGGTGTGATGAAACATCAAGAGGCACCGGGCACCACCTTCAAGAAGCATATGGCCATCGCCAAAGGTCTGCTGGGCGAAGACGACTACCTGCTGCAAGAAATCCTGTTCAACCCCCGCACCCCCGCACAGGTGGAAAACATCCGCCGCGAACTGAAGAACCTCCTGGAGATCATCAGCAACAAAGACGGTGAGGAGATGAAGAAGTTCTTGAAGAAGATTCGGGAGAACATCAAGTAAAGGATAGACATTCTTAATATAATACAGAAAAAGGCTGCCATCGGTTAAAGAGGCAGCCTTTGTTGTGTCTATAGATCGAGCAAGTGCCGGTATCTATAGACGATACATATAAGAAGTGAAGATAGAATTAATATTCCATCCATTATTCCCCCATGCGGAAGTCTTGTACATTGTCATAGCTAAGCTCCAGTTCTTCAAAGAGACTGGTGCATCCGCCTTTTTGGGGAGATTGGCTACTTACACCCAGATAGATGTCGGCAGGGTAATCGTTTTTATAAAGTCGCACCATGTGCCATTTCTTTTTATCGAGAGAATAGTAGCTGGCGATAGTGGAGGCATCGGAAGAGATTTTCAGGTAAACCGAAGTGTCATCTATTTTATCATGATTACTGTCATCGGATGTTCCTGCAGTCCGCACAGACACTATGCGATGCGCGCCGTATTCGTCTTGCTCGAACGCCAGTTTTTGCCAAAGTGTGTCATTGGCGTACACAAAGAGATCAGCTGCATTGTAAAGTCCTTCTGGTGTAAATTCGGGAGTGACTTTTGCGATCAGCGTGAATGGTTTTGCATTGTCTACCGGAACGAGCAAAATGGGTAAGGTGGTGTTGGACAGTTTTCCGCCATTGGGGTCACAGAAGAAGTCCAACCCCTCGCGACAATAAAACTCCAAAGCTCCGTTAGGTAAAACACTTACACACGTGTCGGCCCCATTCAGGGCATGCGTGAAAATCAGATCACCCGATGTGACAGCGCAGGCAGGGATGGCATTAATCTGATCTAGGTCAGTGGGGTGATCTTGCGCCGACTTTACCTCATTAGGGGTGGAAGCGCAAGCTGTGAAAAACAGGCTGGCCGCTATAAGGCCATGGCAAATGATATTTCTTTTCATATTGATGTATTCGTTATAATTCGTGCTTAAAGAGTGCTCTATAAAAGCAATATCTCCACATAGAGCTAGTGAGCATCCAATCAGTTATTTTGCTCTGTTTGACTAAAACCCGTATCTTCGGCTGACCACAGTGGCCATCTACATTCACTTACCTCCATATTTGAGAACTGAGCGATGAACGAATTGTCTACAGGACTAGCAGCATATACGCCAAACGAAATTTCACCACCTCCATGAAAAAGATGAAAAGTGCGCATCTGCTTGAAGTCAACGCCATCCAGACTTGTTTCGATGTAATAATCGCTGCCTCGCCGACTTAGGCGGTACCACATTTCATTGATAGAAGAAGGGATATCATGAGTGGCCCAATCGGAATACCCATTATTCGTCACTACACTTCCCAAGCGCTGGTAGGTTTCATTTTCGTACTCGATGGAGGCTTTCACCCAGTTTTCACTATCCAGGTATATGGCTATACCACATTGATCAAAAAGTGCCGAACTTTCAAATTGGGTCTTTACCGTAAAAGAAAAGTCCTTGCATGATGTCTTCATCTGCAGGATAGTAGCATTATCGTTCTGAAATCCATAATAAGTGCGTTGCCAAAGATCTGTATTGGGCTCTGTCTGTATGGTGATGAGCGCATCGTCGATGGTATATTGTTTGGGCTCGCGTGTCCAATACAGATTGGGTTTGATAAACTGTTCCATAATCGTGTCATTTTTTTCTAGTACTATTTCTTGATTTGGCTGTTGTCTCTCGTTGCATGAAATCATTGCCCCAGCCAGTAGCAACAATGGAAAGATAATTGTTTTTCCGTTCATATTGAAATGTTTTTTTTAAATGAGTTATTTAAATTCGTTGTGATTGATGAATCGCCAATGGTTCTGTAAATTTCCTTACACAAGCATTGACCGATTCAATTATTTTTGATATTTTTATTGCAAAATTAGACAAAGCCACTTATTGGTACAATGGCGAATAATAACCATTTTTGAGGATGGAAGATCAAGAGAAGAAACTGATGTCACTGCTTATAGACCAGCAGTTTGAAATAAAAGACGGACAAGAGCAAATACTGGAAACGGCGAAAAGTCAGGCTTTTGCTTTTGCTCAAGCTACCCATGGAATCGCTGTACTCTCTGATTTACAATCGGATGTATGCTATATTTATGCCGGCCAGTTTGGGCGTAAGCTAGGTTTGCCAGAGTTCGCTAAGGACGCCAGCTCGGCTTTCGAACGAAGTGTCTTCAACAATATCCCCAAAAAGGAACTCGTGGAGCGCCACATTATGGAACTACGTTTTTTTCACTTCGTAAAATCGGTACCACAAAGCGAGAAGATAGCTTATCAAGCGATGTGCCTACTACATTTTCAGAGACCAACACAGCCGCCTCTGCCCGTGCTGCATACCACCCGTTATATAGAATCGCACCCCAATGGAAGTGTGTGGCTGGGGCTTTGCACATATATCCCATTCCCTGCTCGGGGTGCCACAGAAAGTTGTATTCTCAACGTACATACTGGTCAAACCGTCCGTCCAGAAGAATATACACAATATGACAATGCACTACTCAGCAAACGGCAAATAGAAATTCTGCTGTTATTATCGAAAGGTATAGGCAGCAAGCAAATAGCAGACAAGCTGAATATATCTATCCACACCGTAAACCGCCATCGACAGGACATACTCTCCCGACTCCACGTGACCAACGCCGCAGCGGCCGTGGAGATCGGTCTAAGGCTAAGGTTGATATAACTAATTGATTCATCCCAAAGAGAAACTGGAAATCTGTAAGCCGAAAATGCTCTGGATAAACATCCATAAACCTATTGCAACTTTCCTTTGAACAGCTTGTATTGCTTATACCAGATTTAAGAAGTAACTTTGCATAAGCATTAACAGAAACAGCATGATCGACCAAAATACCGTCCAACGCATTTTAGACACTGCCGACATACAAGATGTGGTGTCGGACTTTGTCACACTGAAAAAGCGTGGCGTCAACTACATTGGACTTTGTCCTTTCCATGAGGACAGCACCCCTTCTTTCTATGTATCGCCCTCAAAAGGGATATGCAAATGCTTTAGCTGTGGCGAAGGGGGAAATGCGGTTCACTTCCTGATGAAACTGGAGAAATGCAATTTTCAAGAGGCGCTTCGAATGCTGGCAAAAAAATACAATATCGAGATTGCCGAACGTGAGATGACCAAGGAAGAGCAGCAAGCACAAAGTGATCGCGATAGTATGTTTGTGGTCAACGAGTTTGCGCGCGACTATTTCCAACAGACGTTGCGCAATAGTGAAGAAGGACGTGCTATCGGTATAGCCTACTGCCGTAATCGTGGATTCCGAGAAGATATTATCGAGAAATTTCAGATTGGCTACAGCACCGATCATCGCTATGCATTGGCGCAAGAAGCGATGCAAAAGGGATATAAGAAAGAATATTTGCTAAAGACAGGACTTTGTTACGAGAATGATGAGCACAAACTGCGCGACCGCTTCTGGGGGCGTATCATCTTTCCGATACACAGTGCCGCAGGTAAGGTGCTAGGATTTGGCGGACGTGTACTCAGTGCACAAACCAAAGGGATTACAGCTAAATACGTCAACTCGCCCGAATCTGAAATCTACCATAAGGGTAGTATCCTTTATGGCATCTATTTCGCTAAAAAGGCTATTCAGAATCTGAATTGCTGCTACATCGTAGAAGGATACACTGATGTGATTTCGATGCATCAAGCAGGCATCGAGAATGTGTTGGCACCATCTGGAACTGCTTTCACCCAATCACAGATCGTAAAGATCCATCAACTTACGAGTAATATCACACTACTATTTGATGGCGATGAAGCGGGTATAAAAGCTGCGCTGAAAAGTATCAATCCCTTGCTGGAACAGGGAATGAATACCAAGATCTGCCTACTTCCCGATGAGGAAGATCCAGACTCTTTTGCTCGCAAACACACAGCCGCCGAACTTCGCGATTATATCAAGAGTAATGAGGTGGATTGCATCCGCTTTAAAGTGAAACTGCTTCAAAAAGAGGTGGGTCAAGATCCTATCAAGCGAGCCGAGTTGGTGAGCGACTTGGTGGGTTCGATAGCAGTGATACCCGAAGCTATCGTGCGCGACATCTATATAAAAGAGTGCGCACAAATGTTGCAAATGGCTGATAGCCTTTTAGTGGCTGAAGTAGCTAAACGCCGCACTTTGCTGATAGAACAAAAGCAGAAGGATGTGCAAATCAAAGCCCGACAACAAGAAAGGAGAGAAAGTGGAACTACTGGTGCATCTGCCCCAACTCAAGTGCCTCCTCCTGATATGCCGATGGATTTTCCGCCATCACAAACCCCTTTTGATGTCGCAACTGCACGGCAGCTCAGCCCCACGAATCGTTTCTTCAAGTTCGAGCAACAGATCATCCAAGCGGTGATTCGATATGGAGATAAAATCATGTGTCAAGTAGAGGAAGAGGATGGTACACAGGTGCCACTTACCGTCACAAGCTATGTGGTAAACGACTTGCTGGAAGATGAGTTGGAGTTTGAATATCCGCTGCACAAACGGATCTTAGAAGAAGCCATGAGTCATGCCAATGATGAAGGGTTTGTGGCCGAACGCTATTTCATCAATCATCCAGACCAGGAAATAAGCAAAATGGCTATCGAGTTGGTCACTGACCGCTATCAGCTGAGCAAGGTGCATCTGAAAACACAAACCGTCATACCCGACGAAGAGCGTCTACACGAAATGGTGCCCGTTTTGATGATTAACTACAAGAATGCCATAGTGGCGACCGAACTAAAGGAAATCATCAACCAACTGAAAGATCCGGCAGTAGCCAATGATGATGAGAAGTGCCTCGAACTAATGGAACGTTATAAACAACTGAAGGAGGTGGAGCGTATCATGGCCAAGCATCTTGGCGATCGTGTCGTACTCCGATAAGCTTATTTAGCGATTACTGATGAGGTTCATGAATTCCTCGCGCGTCTTAGCTTGATTGAAAGCACCCGTGAAATCGGATGTGGTAGTGATAGAGTTCTGCTTTTCAACACCGCGCATCTGCATACACATGTGCTTGGCCTCAATGACAACCATCACACCCAATGGATTGAGAGTTTCCTGAATACATTCTTTGATCTGAAGCGTCATACGCTCTTGCACCTGAAGACGATGCGAGTAAATATCGACTACACGAGCTATCTTGCTCAAACCAGTAATATGACCATTAGGAATATAGGCCACATGCGCTTTGCCATAGAACGGGAGCATGTGATGTTCGCACAACGAAAAGAAATCGATATCCTTCACCACGACCATTTGGCTATAGGGCTCTTTGAACATAGCGCCACGGAGCACTTCTTTAGGATCCATGGTATAACCTTTGGTGAGGTGTAACATAGCTTTTGCCACGCGTTCGGGTGTCTTTAATAAACCTTCGCGATCAGCATCTTCGCCTAGAAGAGTAATAATGTTACGGTAATTGTCCTTCAATTCTTCCATTGCAGAAGATTGAATTTCTTCGTTTGTCAACATGGAGCAAACAGTTATAGATGAATAGACACTTGATCTTTCACGATGATCACCTCCTTGAACACACCAGTAGCTCGCAGCTGACGCATCATGGCATCGGCTTCTTCGATACTGCGGAAATCGCCAACGCGGCATAGCCAACGAGGAGATACGAATGAGGTGTACACGTGTAGTTGAGGAAAATACTCCTTTACCTTAGCAGCCATCTGTTCGGCTTCATTGCGTGCCACGCGTGAATTGGGGCCCGCATATACCTGCACTCGATAGCCATTGGTTTGAATCACCTTTCTTTCGCCCGACTCGCCCATAGCGTGCTCGGTGCCGATAAGGGCAGCGATAGACGGATCTTGGTGAATAATGACAACTCCCTGGCCCGGCACACGCTCTTCGAGGCTGCGGACAATATCTTGCGCAGCTAGCGATGTAAACGACCCAACAATCAACAGTAGTAAAAGATATACCTTTCTCATAAATAAAAAAATAAAAAGCTACAGGCTATTCCAGATAAGCCCGGAAAGCCTGTAGAAAGTTTCAGTTATTAAGCTTTAAAAGCATCGATAATAGCCTTGAAGTCAGCCACTTTCAAAGAAGCTCCACCAATCAAACCACCATCTACGTCAGGATTTGAGAACAATTCCTTCGCATTGGTTGGGTTGCAGCTACCACCGTAAAGGATAGAAGTGTTGTCTGCCACTTCCTTACCATATTTGTCAGCGATCAATGTACGGATGAAAGCATGGATTTCCTGAGCCTGAGCAGATGATGCAGTCTTACCTGTGCCGATAGCCCATACTGGTTCGTAAGCCAATACTACTTTACCAAATTCTTCAGCAGAAAGATGGAATACAGAAGCCAACTGAGCAGCTACTACTTCATTTTGCTTGTTAGCTTCGCGCTCTTCGAGCACTTCGCCGATACAGAAGATAGGAGTAAGACCGTTTGCCAAAGCCAAGTCAACTTTCTCTTTCAAGATCTCAACTGTTTCGCCATAATAAGCACGACGCTCAGAATGACCCAAGATCACGTATTGTGCACCTGTAGAAGTAACCATAGCGGCTGATACTTCGCCTGTGTAAGCACCAGAAGCTTTGTCTGCGCAGTTTTCAGCACCTACACCGATCACAGCCGAGTCAACGATAGGAGTTACCGAAGCCAAGTGGATGAATGGTGTACAGATTACTACATCACAGTTAGGTTTGTCAGCTACCAAAGCAGCGTTCAGTTCTTCAGCTAGTGCGATACCCTCTTGAAGGGTCTTGTTCATTTTCCAGTTTCCTGCAACAATGTTTTTTCTCATTTTGTTTTGTAATTAAAGGGTTAAAATATAGGGTTAAAGTTGTTTCGAATCTTTATATGAGTTTTTCCAAATCCTCCATCTCATCTACTGGCTTAGGATTCTTCGGTGATTTGCGTTTGATGTGTTGCACCCAGAGAAAATCACCCCCTAACACCAGAAGCAAAGGCAGGATGTACCACAACATGGTATAACCTATCACTCTGCCATCACTCAAGGATTTGATTTGCCCCACCGCACTGAACTCCAATCCACGGGGATTTAATTCATATTCGGTAGGTATGTCATCATCGTTCCACTTATTCAGGATAGTAGCGTCTTTGATAAGCATCAATCCAGGATTGGAGCGAATCATGGTTTTAAGTGTGATATCATCAACCAAACAAAAAGGATATTCGGCCCCTGTACGGTCTTGCCACAGCAGGATATCATCTTCGGATGATGAGGTTAAACAATAAAAGCCATAACCATGTTCGACGGCATAGTCATAAACTTCATTGATCAGATCGATATTACTGTCATCAGCTTCCCCCAATCGATTGGCTATCAAAAAGAAATTATAACCTTCATCCTGTAGCACTCTCTCCGTGATGTCTTCACCTGTTTCATATTGCAGCAGTGTGAAATCATGGATGGATGGCTCGAATCCTTTTTTCATTAATACGGTGCGAGCATCCACGTAAGTCCAAGTGGAATCGGGGTAATTGTCCAATGTGAACTCTTGTCGCTTACCATCCTTTTCCATAATAAAGTAGGTTTCGTAAACAGGAAGTTCAGCTCCCTCTGGGATAGTCATTTCCTTCAGGATATTTTTCCCGATTTTGTAGGGACGGAAGTCAAGAATAGGAAGATGAACCAGGCAGTATACTGCCAGAACAATACTATAAAGTACAGTGTAAAGCGAAACCAACCATTGTGACTTGGGCGATATGAAGGGAATAATAAGCGCTTTCCAATAGAACAGAATAAATACTGGAACCAGCAGTATGACATTTTTCCAAAACGTCTGCCAATTGGTGAGTGTGATGACTTCGCCAAAACAACCACAATCGGAAACCGATTCGGTGATGGCCAGAAACAGGGTGAGCCCAGTCATGAAAAGCATCAGCAAAAGTGATGTCCATGTAGTGAGTTTGCGACGTATGCCAAAGAAAAAGCAAGTACCAATGGTGAATTCTAGAATGGCGAAAAAGCAGCCGATAAGCAACAATATGAAATTGGGTACTACTCCATTCAACCCGAAAGCAATGAAGTAGTCCTGCATCTTGTACATGCTGCCTATAGGATCGACCAGCTTAACAAAACCAGAGAAGACAAAGACGCCGGCCAATATGAAACGAGCGATATTGGTTGCGACGCGTTTGGCTATATATAGATTGTTATTCTCCAAACTCAAGTTTTATCATGCCAAACACAGCATAGTTAATCATATCCATATAGTTGGCTTCTACTCCCTCGGACACCAATGTACCTCCTTCGAGGTTCTCTATCTGCTTGGTGCGGTTGAGCTTCATCAAGATCAAATCAGTGTACGATGTAATGCGCATACCACGCCATGCCTCATCATAATCGTGATTCTTTGCTTTCATCAGCTCCAATGCTTCGGCAGCATACTTGTCATATAGAGCTAAGGCTTCATCGTTGTCGATATCAACATTGGCGGCATAGCCCAACTCGAGTTGTATCAGGGCTATGATGCTATAGTTGATGATCCCGATAAATTCAGAACGGACTCCTTCATCAATCAGTGATATACCTTTAGTCTCGATGCTTCGTATGCGATTGGCCTTGATAAAGATTTGGTCAGTCACCGACATGGGACGCATAATGCGCCATGCAGCGCCATAGTCATGAAGTTTCTTTGCGAAAAGTTCGCGACACAAGGTGATGACATGCTGAAATTGCTGATTGGTATCTTTCATAAAATGTTGTTTCTGAATTGACCGCAAAGTTAGTAATTACAAAGTAGAAAGAAAAAAAATAGCCGGACAAAGAGTTTGTCCGGCCTATAGAATAAAGGTAAAAAATGCTTTTTAAGAGCAACGGAGCACTTGTCCGATGCGGAGAGTAGTGGTTGTCTTGATACCATTGAGCTTACAGAGTGTGCTTACCGATACGCCTCTCAGCTTGGCGATGCGCGAAAGAGTATCGCCACTCTTCACTTTGTGGTATCTGATTTCGCCTTCTACAATCTCAGAATCATGGCTTCCAGCAATATTTTGCTGTGCTCCACGCGTCTTTTTGAAGGTGTAAGTATCAGCTACAATATCTTGATTGGGGAAATCGAACATCAATGCCGGGTTTATCGCAATGCCAAGAAAGCGGGTTTCGAAATGTAAGTGAGAGCCAGTAGATCGTCCAGTATTTCCACCCAGACCAATCACTTCGCCTGCTCTTACCAATTGGTCTTCCTTCACCAGTTGTTTAGACAAGTGACCATAGACTGTTTCCAATCCATTATCGTGACGAATCACGATATATTGTCCATAGCCTTTGCGCTCGAATTTCACGATACGCACTTTCCCATCGAAAGCCGCTACAATAGTGTCGCCGATTTGCACCTTGATATCAATACCATTGTGCATTCTGCGCCAACGCGGTCCAAACTTGGAGGTGATACGCGTGTTGGTAGTAGGCATACAAAAACCTGTCAGGTCAATGTCGTAGCTATTTGGGATGGTTACATCCTTTCCATAGCGGTGTACAAATTCGTTGCTCCATGATGCATACAGATCTAATGCGGGGAACTCAGATTGTTCAGCGCGGATCTGTTTCAACAACATCAAAGAATCTACAGTTTTCAGTTTCTTGTCGATTGGTGCTTGACGGGCAATTAGATCTTGTGAAAAAGAGTTCATACTAATCATTGCCGCAGCGGCCACTAAACATGTCTTAAAGCATTTAAAAATCATTCGTTTCGCCAATATTTGATTCTTAGAATTCGTCGTTCGCGTACAAATAGTCGAAAAAGGCTAGTTGGTAATCGAACAACTCTTCGGGTTTAAAAAAACGGTTTATTTCGACAGCAGCGTTCTCAGCGGTATCGGATGTGTGAACGATATTACTCTGAGTGCTCATGCAATAATCTCCTCTAACAGTACCGGGAGCAGCATTTCTCCCGTTGGTAGCACCCGCCATAGTGTGGACTGTGTGGACGGCATCGACGCCTTGCAGACAACAGATTACTACCGGAGTAGTCATCATGGAGTTTTTCACACGTTGGAAGAACGGCCTATCTTTTAGATGAGCGTAATGTTCGCTCAATTTTTCATCTGTCAGCCAGACCATTTTCATTCCTATAATTTGAAGTCCCTTAATTTCATAGCGGCGAATAATCTCGCCCACCAGAGCACGTTGTATCGTGCATG
Source organism: uncultured Bacteroides sp. (assembly GCA_947074295.1). GTDB lineage: Bacteria > Bacteroidota > Bacteroidia > Bacteroidales > Bacteroidaceae > Bacteroides. The sequence goes on from CAMTPC010000078.1 coordinate 15,758, forward strand.
GTTTGAGTATTACCAGTGTTTTTTCAAGCATATTGATAGAGTGTTTTGCAGACTATCGTGGTCTATTATTCATATTTGTCCCAAAGATAATATTTTATTAAAGAAACAAGAAATTAGCTTAACTAAATTTGTCCTAGTAGACCCTCTTTATAGTTTTTTTTACGCATCAAAAGTGCTTTAAACAAAGGAATAGAGCTAAATACATGTTATTCAACATAGAAAGTTAAAAATCTTACCTAACAATCAATTCTTTAGCTAATAGATGCCCAGTTCACATTTGATTTCTTGAGTGCTTGCAGTTGCTGCCAAAGCTTCTCATTTTTGGGCAGCATGCCCTGTGGATCTTCATCAACCACCTTTTGAGCGATCTCGCGCACATACTGCAACAGTTGTCCATCACGGGCTATATCAGCAATCTTGAGGTCAAAAGCCACACCGCTTTGTTGAGTTCCTTCCAAATCACCCGGTCCGCGAAGTTTTAAGTCGGCTTCGGCTATCTCGAACCCATCATTGGTACGCACCATGATTTCGAGACGTTTGCGGGTATCCTCGGCTAGCTGGTATTTGGTAACTAAAATACAATAAGACTGATCGGCTCCACGCCCTACGCGTCCTCTCAACTGATGAAGTTGTGACAAGCCGAAGCGTTCAGCATTTTCGATAATCATCACAGAGGCGTTGGGAACATTCACCCCTACCTCGATCACGGTAGTAGCCACCATAATCTGCGATTCGCCGGAGATGAAACGTTGCATTTCTTCATCTTTCTCGGCGGGTTTCATCTTGCCATGCACCTTGCATACTTTACAATCAGGAAACGTTTCACAAATCTGCCAATAGCCCTCTTCAAGATTCTTTAAGTCAATCTTTTCACTCTCTTTAATAAGGGGGTAGACGATATAGACCTGGCGTCCTTCAGCAATCTGGTTGCGCACACTCTGGTACATGTTTTCGCGACGATTATCAAATTGGTGAATCGTCTGTATGGGTTTACGGCCAGGAGGCAGCTCGTCTATCACAGACACATCCAAATCGCCATACAGAGTCATGGCTAGTGTGCGCGGTATAGGAGTGG